>JAQCTH010000007.1 GCA_027686065.1 Clostridiaceae bacterium AF10-41 | reverse complement strand
ATATATTGGCTGAGTTATTAATATCATCATTAATATTATTAAAAAAGGTTGAAAATAATTTTTTATTAAAATAGTTATCACCGAAACAATAATAAATGTAATAACTAAATTTATTATTTTATTGTAATTTTCATATAATTTCATAGCACTACTCCTCATTACTTCATACTATGATTATATTAATTATAATAATAATACATACCTTTTATCTATTTATATAAGTATATTTATTGAAAAATAAGGTAGAGGAAACTCCTCTACCTTATTTTTTAGCCAATATATTAAATTCCATTTTATATTATGTGCTTCTAAATGCCTACAATAAAGGTTAAATAATAAAAGACTACTACCGCATTAAACAATATTGAGTCAAACCTATCTAAAATTCCACCATGGCCAGGTATTAAATTACTATAATCCTTTATTCCAACATATCTTTTTACAGATGATGCTACTAAATCTCCAAATTGCCCCATCATGCCACATAATCCACCTATTAAGAAAAAATGGATTGTTTGAACTTCTGGTACATTTAAACCTATTATTACACCATAAATTCCACATCCAATAGTACTTCCTAAAAATCCTCCTACTGATCCAGCGATTGTTTTTTTAGGGCTAATTTCTGGACATAGCTTTCTTTTTCCTAAATACTTTCCACAATAATAGGCTGTGGTATCTGCAATCCAAGATCCAAGGAAAATTAACCAAACTAAGTATTGCCCTCCAACTTTACTATTAACTATCGGAATAAAACTAAATAATATTGCTACATATAAGAATCCTAATAAAGTTAGTGAGACATCTATAAAATTATATTTTAAATTTATAACTGGTATTATTAATAATAAGATAGTTGATAATATTAAAATATACATAGCTTCCTCAAAATTATTTCCTCTTAAATAAAAAATAATTAAAAGTGCATATCCTACTATAGATATCGGGTTAAATTTTTTTTCTTTTAAAGCATTATAAAATTCATATAATCCAAATATTGAAATAACTATTGTAAAAGCCTTAAGCCATATTCCGCCTAAAAAAACAAACAATATAAATGGCGCTATCATAGCGGCTCCTAAATATCTACTATTTAACTTCATTACTCCACCTCAACTACTACACTCCACCATATCGTCTATCTCTGTGCTGATAATCATATATGGCTTTATGTAAGTGTTCTTCTTTAAAATCAGGCCAGCATACATTAGAATACCAAAATTCTGAATAAGCACATTGCCATAATAAAAAATTACTAATTCTTTGTTCTCCTGATGGTCTTATTATTAAATCTGGATCTGGTATATTGTTAGTATATAAATATTTTTCAAATATATCTTCACTTATACTATCATCATTTATATTTCCCTTTTTAACTTCTTCTAATACCAAATTAACCGCCCTTAATATTTCATCTCTTCCACCATAATTGAAAGCTATATTTAAAGAAATCCCAACATTATCTTCAGTTGTCACAATGGCTTTTCTTATTTCCCTTTGAGCATCACTAGGTAACTTATCAATATCACCTAAAATATTTATAACAACTTGATTTTTATTTAACTCTTCTAATTCATTTTTCAAATACTCAACTAGTAGCTTCATAAGAGCTGAGACTTCATCATTTGGTCTTTTCCAATTCTCAGTTGAAAATGCGTATAAAGTTAAATATTTTATTCCTAGCTTATTAGACTCCTTTATTACTTTTCTTATAGTTTCAACTCCTGCTTTATGTCCCATAGTTCTTGGAAGATTTCTTTGCTTAGCCCATCTTCCGTTTCCATCCATAATTATAGCTATATGTTTAGGTATATTTTCTTTATCTAAAACTACTTCTTCTTTACTTTTTCTACCTTTATTAGTTTTAAAAATATCTAACATATTTTTATTCCCTCCGCCACTTCTAATATGGAAAAAAACCTGCTAAAGGCAGGTTTTAAATTGACATAATCTCTTTTTCTTTTGCCAAAATTATTGTATCTACTTCTTTAACGAAAGAATCTATTATTTTTTGAACTTTTTCTTCTGAGTTTTTAAGTTCATCTTCAGTAATCTCTCCATCTTTTTTTAAGACTTTAATTTTATCATTAGCTTCTCTTCTTATTGATCTTAAAGCAACTTTTGCTTCTTCACCAGTTTTCTTAACATTTTTAACAAGATTTTTTCTTGTTTCTTCTGTTAACTCTGGAACAACTAATCTAATAACACTACCATCATTAGATGGATTAATTCCTAAATCTGATATAAGAATAGCCTTTTCTATCTCTTTTATTAAGGTTCTTTCCCAAGGGGAAATCACTAAAACTCTTGGCTCTGGAGCTGATATATTCGCTACTTGATTTAATGGACATTGACTGCCGTAATAATCAATATGAATTCTATCAAGCATAGTTGGGTTAGCTCTTCCAGCTTTCATTGTTGAAAGATCTGATTTTAATACAGAAATAGTTTTTTTCATTTTTTCTTCTGCTTTTTGAATAATATCCTTAATCATAAAAACCTCCTATTTTTTAGATGAAACTAAAGTTCCTATTTTTTCACCAGAAATAGCTTTCTTTATATTTCCTGGTTCTTCTAATCCAAATACTAAGATTGGAATATTGTTATCCATACATAAAGAAGTTGCAGTTGAATCCATTACTTGTAATCCTTTTTCAAGTACTTCTATATAATTAAGTTTATCATATTTTTTAGCATCTGAATACTTATATGGATCTTTATCATAAACTCCATCAACTTTTTTAGCTAAAAGTATTACATCAGCTTCTATTTCTGCTGCTCTTAAAGCTGCTGTAGTATCAGTTGAGAAGTATGGATTTCCTGTTCCTGCTGCAAATATTACTACTCTACCTTTTTCTAAATGTCTTACAGCTCTTCTTCTTATAAATGGTTCAGCAATTTCTTTCATTTCTATGGCAGTTTGTACTCTTGTCATAACTCCACTTTGTTCAAGGGAATCTTGAAGAGCTAGTGCATTTATGCATGTAGCTAGCATACCCATATGATCTGCTTGTGACCTATCCATGCCCTCTCCGCTTCTTCCTCTCCAAATATTTCCGCCACCTACAACTAATCCAACTTCTACTCCCATTTCAACTAAATCTTTTACTTCTAAAGTAATTCTTTTTACTATATCAAAATCGAATCCAAATCCATTTACTCCAGCTAAAGCCTCTCCTGAAACCTTTAGTATTACTCTCTTATATTTGCTTTTTTCCATTCTTAGTACCTCCATCTATTATTTGACTATTTCCTAAAAAAAGAGAACACCTATGTGTCCTCCTTTGTATTACTTAGTCATCTTAGCTACTTCTTCAGCGAAGTTATCTTCTGCTTTTTCGATACCTTCTCCTCTTTCGAATCTTACAAATTTGTTTATAGTTATTGGAGAACCAACTTCCTTTGATTTTTCTTGAAGGTACTTGCTTATGCTCTTATCTCCATCTTTTACCCATGCTTGATCTAAAAGACATACTTCTTTATAGTATTTTTGAATTCTTCCCATTACCATTTTTTCTACTATGTTTTCTGGTTTTCCTTCATTTAGAGCTTGAACTCTATATATTTCTTTTTCTTTTTCTAAAGAATCTGTATCCACATAGTCTCTACTTAAGAATGCTGGATTCGCAGCAGCTACTTGCATACAAACATCTTTTGCAACTTCACTTAAAACAGCAGTATTATCAGCATCGCATCCTAATTCAACAACAACACCAATTCTTCCACCACCGTGAATATAACTTTCAACTACACCATTTGCTACAGCAAATTGTTCAAATCTTCTTACAGTCATATTTTCGCCTAACTTAGCTATTAATGCAGTAAGTGCTTCTGAAACTGTATTTTCAGCATCAAATTTTTCAGCAACAAATCCTTCTAAAGTTGTATTAGAAGTTGTTGATGCCATTTCTGCTAATTTATTTGCAAAACTTACAAATTCTTCATTAGCAGCAACAAAGTCTGTTTCACAGTTTAATTCAACTATACCTGCAGATTTTTTGTCTTCTGATATGTAAGTTTTAACTATACCTTCAGCAGCAACTCTTCCTGCTTTCTTAGCAGCAGCAGCCAAACCTTTTTCTCTTAATATTTCAATAGCTTTTTCAATATCTCCTTGAGATTCTGTTAAAGCTTTTTTGCAGTCCATCATTCCTGCGCCAGTTTTTTCTCTTAATTCTTTAACTGATTGAGCAGTTATCATAATGTAAATTCCTCCTAACTTAATGTAAACCTTATTATTTAGGTTAAAAGGTAAATGAGAATTCTCACCTACCTTTAATTTTATTATTCAGCTAATTGTTCGCCTTGTCTTCCTTCAATTATACCATCAGCCATTTTTGCAGTTATTAATTTAACAGCTCTTATAGCATCATCATTTCCTGGAATTACGTAATCAACTTCTTCTGGATCACAGTTAGTATCAACTATACCTACTACTGGTATTCCTAAAATCTTAGCTTCTGAAATAGCATTCTTTTCTTTTCTTGGATCAACAACAAATATAGCTCCTATATTAGTAGCATCTAAGTTCTTAATTCCACCTAAATTCTTTTCTAGCTTTTCCATTTCGCCTTTTAATTTTATAACTTCTTTCTTAGGTAAAACTTCAAAAGTTCCATCCTCTTCCATAGTCTTTAAGGCTTCTAATCTATTGATTCTAGTTTTGATAGTTTTGAAGTTTGTTAACATACCACCTAACCATCTACTATTAACAAAGTGCATATTTGATCTTATTGCTTCTTCTTCGATAGCTTCTTGAGCTTGTTTCTTAGTTCCTACAAATAAGATATCTTTTCCTTCTGTTGCAACTTCCTTTATAAAGTTATAAGCTTCATCTACTTTTTTAACTGTTTTTTGAAGATCTATTATATATATCCCATTTCTTTCTGTGAATATATAAGGAGCCATCTTAGGGTTCCATCTTCTTGTTTGGTGTCCAAAGTGTACACCTGCTTCTAATAATTGTTTCATTGATATAACTGCCATTTTTCTACCTCCTGGTTATTTCCTCCATTACCTTCTTATAAAGTTTCCTCAAAATAAGGCACCATCTCTACAAATCTGATAATGTGTGTATTTATTTACCTTTGTTAGTATAACATAACCTAATTATAGTGGCAAGATTTTTTTCATTTAAAAATCAACAAATGTAAAAATATAAAAATTTACATTCTTTCTAATATTCAATTTTTTATATTATATTTATTTCATAAATTCTTTAATTTATTTATATTTTTTTAAATTTAAAAGCGTCATATTACATTAGTAATTGACGCTTTTAGTTTATGTTAATTTATCTTATTTAATTCGTCTAATAGCTTTTCATTTAGGATTTTTATATGTGTTCCCTTCATCCCAAGAGACCTAGACTCTATTACCCCTGCACTTTCAAATTTTCTAAGGGCATTAACTATAACACTTCTTGTTATTCCCACTTTATCAGCTATCTTAGATGCAACTAATAGTCCTTCGTTTCCTTCTAGTTCACCAAAAATATGCTCTACAGCTTCTAGTTCTGAATATGATAACGTTCCTATTGCTAATTGCACTACTGCTTTTTTCCTTGCTTCCTCTTCTATTTCAACTTGCTTAGATCTTAGTATTTCCATGCCAACTATTGTTGCGCTATATTCAGCTAATACTAAATCTTCATCTGTGAATTTTTCTCCAAATCTTGCAAGCATTAAAGTACCTAATCTTTCTCTATTGCCTATTATAGGAACTATTGTAGTTATTTTATCTTTCATAATACAATTTCCTTGATCTTCAAATACACATAAACCTTTATTAGCTAAATTAGCAATACTTTCATGAATATTTAGTAAATTATCGTTATAATCTTTTGGAAATCTCTTTTCATCTATAACTTGATTTTTCATAACATCACATTCAAAATTCTTTGAAAATGCATATCCAAGTATCTTACCTTTCCTACTTGTTACATAAACATTACATAATAAAACTTCACTTAATAATGCGCATATATCTTCAAAAGCTACAGGATCTGTACCGGATTTTTGTAATATTTTATTCAACATTCTTGTTTTGTTTAATAATGACGACATCCCATCTTCCTCCTATAAATACAATAATAAATTTTTTGAAAATTTAAAATTTTTAAAATTTTCTCAAAATATCTTTATTACTTATCTATACTATCATAGAAGATTTTTATTTTCAACAAATTTCTTACTATTTTCGACATTTCCGTTTAAAAAGCATTTATTTTAATATTTTATTAATTTGTAATTGATTTCTATTCCTTATTTTCATTATTTTCTTTATTTATCATGATAACTTTATTACAATCAGAATTTGAACACTGAGCATAATTCCCTTTAGTCTTACTATATTTCAAAACCATATAAGAATTACAATCCGGGCATTTATCTTTTAGTGGTTCGTTCCAACTTACGAAGTCACATTGTGGATAATTAGAACACCCAAAGAACTTTTTACCCTTTTTACTTTTCTTTGCAAGAATTTTCCCACCGCATTTTGGGCAAGGAGCCTCGATTTCTTCAACAATAGGTTTGGCATTTTTACACTCTGGGTATCCAGGACATGCTAAGAAGTTTCCATATCTTCCACGCTTTATAACCATCATACGACCACATTTGTCACAAGGTACATCACTTACCTTATCTTCTATGACAACTTTAGAAACTTCTCTTTCTGCTTTATCTATTGCTACTTTTAATGGTTCAAAAAATTCTGCTACAACTTTTCTCCATTCTTCTTCGCCTTCTTCTATGTGGTCTAGGTTCTTTTCCATTTCTGCTGTAAAATCCACATCTACTATTTGTTTGAAATATTCACTAAGCATATTATTAACTATAAATCCAAGCTCAGTTGGAATTAAATTTTTCTTTTCTCTTTTAACATAATCTCTACTTAATAATGTAGTTATTGTTGGCACATACGTACTTGGTCTTCCTATACCTTTTTCTTCTAATAACTTTACAAATGAAGCTTCACTATATCGTGCTGGTGGTTGAGTAAAATGTTGTTTTCCTTCTATGTCAACTTTATTTAAATCATCATTTTCTTCTAACTTAGGTAATAAAACATCCTCATTATCTTCTTCAGTTGCATATTCATACAACCTCATGAATCCATCAAATTTTATTGTAGATCCACTTGCTTTGAATTTATAATCACCATTTCCAATTTCTATACTATTAGTGTTTAATTCACATGAAGCCATTTGGCTTGCCATAAATCTATTCCATATTAAAGAATATAATTTAAACTGTTCTGATGTTAAAGAATTTTTTGCAATTTCCGGCGTTATTTCAATTATTGATGGTCTTATTGCTTCATGAGCATCTTGAATATTTTTCTTTCCTTTATATATTCTAGGTAACTTTGGTGCATAGTCCTTTCCATAATTTAAATTAATAAATTCTAACGCTTTACCTTGTGCCTCATCAGAAATTCTTACTGAATCAGTTCTCATATAAGTTATTAATCCAACTGTACCATAACCCTTAACTTCTACTCCTTCATATAATACCTGAGCTATTGACATAGTTCTTTTAGTCATAAAATTCAGTTTTTTTGATGCTTCTTGTTGAAGGGTACTAGTTATAAAAGGAGGTAATGGATTTTTCGCCTTAGTCCCTTTTTTTACTTTAGTAACTATAAATTTATCTTTTTTTAGTTCTTCTATTATCCTATCGCTTTCTTCTTTAGTATTTATCTCAATTTTTTTATTTTTATATTGAGCTAATTTTATAGGGAATTTTTTTCTATCTTTAGTTGCTACACAATCAACAGTCCAATATTCCTTAGGCTCAAACTTATTAATTTCTTCTTCTCTATCACAAATAAGCTTTAATGCTGCTGATTGAACTCTTCCAGCACTTAATCCCCATTTTATATTTCTCCATAAGATTGGACTTATTTCATAACCAACTAACCTATCCAATACTCTTCTAGCTTGCTGTGCATCTACTAAGCTTATATTTATTTTCCTAGCTTCTTTTATAGATGACTTTACCGCATTTTTTGTTATTTCATTAAAAACTATTCTGCATTTTTCATCTTCTGAAATATTTAATATATTAGCTAAATGCCATGATATTGCTTCTCCCTCACGATCAGGGTCAGTTGCAAGATATACTTTATCAGCTTTTTTAGCAGCTTTCTTAAGCTTAGTTATAAGATCGCCTTTTCCTCTTATTGTTATATATTTCGGATTAAAATTATCTTCTATATCAACACCTAGTTTACTTTTTGGCAAATCTCTCACATGCCCCATGGATGCTTCTACTATATAATTCTTACCAAGATATTTCCCTATAGTCTTAGCCTTTGCAGGTGATTCTACTATTACAAGATTTTGTCCCATACATAAAAACTCCAGTAAATTTTATGGAGTCTACACCCCCTTAAATTCATAATGATTTTGCATAATAATTGCCAGGAAGGCAAATTATTTCATTTCTGTTTTGCATTTCAAATAATAACTCAAACAATACCTTTCTGTCAACATTTACAGATTCTATTATATCATCCAAATGCTTCGGTTGATTATTTATAACATTTAATAAGCAGCTTTTCAAACCATTTTTTTCCGTTTTTTTATTATTTTCTTTTTTTATATTAAAAAAATCATATAAATCTTGTAATTCAGTAAACGGTCTTGCTCCATCTCTTATTAATTTATTACAACCTTCACTATTACCGTTTATAATAGGTCCTGGAACAGCCATTATATCTTTTCCCATTTCTAATGCATAATCAACTGTTATTAATGAGCCACTTTTTTTAGTTGCTTCTACTATTATTACTTTTTCACTTATTCCACTTATTATTCTATTTCTTCTCGGAAAATTATATGGCATAGGTGGTGTATTAGGTAAAAATTCTGAGAGTAACAATCCTTCTTTTATAACCTTTTCATAAAGATATCTATTACTTTTAGGATATATAACATCTATTCCACAACCTAATATGCCTATTGTTTTACCTCTAAATTCTAATGAGCTTCTTTGTGCAACTGAATCTATTCCTGATGCTAATCCACTTACAACCGTTACATTATTTTCACTTAATTCTCTTCCTATAATCTTAGCTACTTCCATTCCGTATTGAGTACATTTTCTAGCTCCCACTACAGCTCCTAATTTTCCTTTTAATAAATCTATATTTCCTTTATAAAATAATACATATGGAGGATTCATAGTATTTTTCAAACTATCTGGATATTCTTTTGATTTAATTGTAATATATCCTATTCCATTACTATTCATATAACTAATAAAATCTTTAATCATATCCTCTGAAATTACTTTATCCTTTATCTTTTGTAATTCTTTAATATTGTTTTTATATTTCCTAATGTTACTCTCATTTTCATATTCTTGCAATAGTGTATTTTTCTTTTCATTGGATATATTGGTTAAAACAAACCATATTTCATCATTTTTCATGGTATCACCTCATACTAAACTATTTCTCCATCCACATTTTTTCTATATCCTAAAGCTTCAAAAATATGATAATCTTGAATTTTTTCTGAACCTTCTAAATCAGCTATAGTCCTTGAAACCTTTATAATTTTATCGTATCCCCTCATAGTTAAATTCAATTTTTCATAGTGTATTTTTAGTATGTTTTTTGCTTCTTCTGATAAATTAAATAAAGTTTCTATATCCCTGCCTTTTACCTCCGAATTATAATTATACTCACTTTTTTTATACCTGATCCTCTGTATTTCTCTTGCTTCTAGCACTCTTTTTTTCATTTTTTCAGAGCTTAAACTATCTTTTCTTTTAGATATATCTTCGTATTTTAAACGTGGTACATAGTTCAATAAATCTATTCTATCTAATAAAGCTCTAGATAATCTGTTTAAATATCTTTTTCTATCACTTTCTGAGCACGTGCATCTTTTTTCATCAATTCCACTTAAAAATAAACCGCATGGACAAGGATTAAAGGCTCCCACAAGCAAGAAGTTGGACGGAAGCTTATATGTTCCATTAATTCTATTTATATTTATTACTTTCTCTTCTAATGGCTCTCTTAAAACTTCTAAAACATCTCTTTTAAATTCTAATATTTCATCTAGAAATAATACTCCGTTATGAGCTAAAGTTATTTCTCCTGCTTTTATTTCTTTTCCTCCTCCAACTAAAGCTATTTTTGTTATTGTGTGGTGTGGATTTCTAAAAGGTCTAATAACACCCTCATCCCCTGAAAATATTCCAGATGCACTATATATTTTAGCAATTTCTATTTCTTCTTTATATGTAAGAGGAGGTAATATGGATGGTAGTGCTTTAGCAAGCATTGTTTTCCCTGCCCCAGGTGACCCATAAAGTAATATATTATGTTTTCCAGCAGCAGCTATCTCCATTGCTCTCTTTGATGTTTTTTGACCTATAATATCTGAGTAATCTAAATAAGTTTTATTATACATTTTAACTTCTTCTTCAAATGTAAATGGTAATAAATCTTCATTATTAATAAAAGAAATAACTTCTTTTAATGTTTTAAAAGGATAGAAATTCCCTATATTAAATGATCTTAATTCTTTTAAATTATTTAATGGAAAAATAAAGTTGTTTTTTCTATTACTTTCACCTTCAAAAATTATTGGTAATATTCCCTTTATTTTTTTTAATTCTCCACCTAAAGAAAGTTCTCCAAATACTATAAAATCTTTAAGATCTTTATTGCATATTTGATTTGATTTCATAAGTATTCCAAGGGCAATTGGTAAATCAAGTAATGACCCTATTTTCTTTATATCTGCTGGTGCCAAATTTATAGTTATTCTTCCTAATGGAAAATCAAATCCGCTGTTTACTATTGCAGAACGTACCCTTTCTTTGGATTCCTTTATTGAAGCATCAGGAAGTCCCACTATACTAAAACTTGGCATTCCTTTGTTTATATCTACTTCAACATTTATTAGTACACCATCAAGTCCATTGTGGGTAGCACTTATTATCTCTATTGACATCATTATCACCTCTTAAACATTATTGACACTATAATTTAATTATTAAACATTTATTTTATATGATTTAATATATTATTTTTGTCAATATTATAAGATGGTTATATTTTTATATAATTTTTATAATTCTTATGGTGGTGTATTATGGGCAAATATAATAAAAACATAGGCTCTTATGGTGAAGACTTGGCTTCTTCTTACTTAATATCTAAAGGTTATTATTTATTAAGTAAAAATTTTAGAAATAAGTATGGGGAAATTGATTTGATATTCAGATACGATGGAATGATTATTTTTGTAGAAGTAAAAAGTAGGTACAATTACTCTTATG
Source organism: Clostridiaceae bacterium AF10-41 (assembly GCA_027686065.1). Classification (GTDB taxonomy): domain Bacteria; phylum Bacillota; class Clostridia; order Clostridiales; family Clostridiaceae; genus Clostridium. Next base: position 63,403 of record JAQCTH010000007.1, on the reverse strand, counting down.
GTTTACCATTAGAAGCTGTTACCTACTACAAACAAAAGCAAATAATTAATTTATGTAAATTTTATATCCTTACAAAAAAACTTTTTAATTATAATTGTAGATTTGATGTTATTGAAGTTTATTTTAATAAAGATAATGAATCATACTTTCTAAACCATATAGAAGATGCCTTTAGAGGCTATTAAATATGAATACATATTTATATAAAGCTAAATATTTATAAGTATTTATATTAAAGAATATTTTTCAAAAATGATCTTCTATGTATTTTACACTGACCAAATTTCTTTAAACCTTCTATATGTTTACTAGTACCATATCCAGCATTTTCTTCAAATGCATAATATGGATATTCCTTTGCATATTCTTTCATTAAATCATCTCTATATACCTTTGCTAAAATAGATGCTGCTGCTATAGATGCTGACTTTGCATCACCTTTTATTACCGATTTGTTATGAATATTAACTCCTTTTATTAAATAACCATCTGATAAAATAAGATTCGGCTTTATTTTCATAGATGTGCAAGCTTCTAAAAATATCTTATTATTACAATAAGATATTCCCTTTTTATCTATTTCTTCATTTGAGCTTTCTGATATATAATATGCCAGTGCTTTTTCCTTTATAATTTCTGCTAATTCTTTTCTTTTCTTTTCTGATAATTTTTTAGAGTCATTTAACCAAAGTATAAGTTCATCATCAATTATATTTAAATCTAATATAACTGCACAAGATACTATAGGACCTGCAAGTGGACCTCTTCCAACTTCGTCAACTCCTGCTATAAATTGATACTTTCCAAATCCTTTATCAAAGTTATACATATTTTTTACTCTTTGAATTTCTTTGATTACTTTTTCCTTCTGCTTAAATAATTTATCAGCTAAGGATTTAACATTTTTTCTTTCATCTAAATAAAGTTTATCTATTAAATATATTATTTCATCATTATTTTTTTCTTCAAATATATTAATATCATCTATATACGATTTTATTTCTTTATAGCTTAGTGATTTAATATCACTGTTTAATAAATCCATTAGCCTACTCTCCTATTACTTCTTCATTTGGTAGTTCAAGTGAGATATTACCTATTTTACCACCTCTAAATTCATCTAAAAGAATTACAGCTATTCTATTATAATCTATTTCTCCACCTTTAATTAAACAACCTCTTCTTCTTGCTATACTATTTAAGGTCTCAAGAGGGTCTTCATTTATTTCATCAATCTTATATCTATCTTTTAATTTATTTCCATAAAAGACTTGAAGTCTTTTTACCAAGTTATATGCAAGCTCTTCTACATCCATTATTTCATCTTTAATAGCACCTGTAAATGCTAAGTTAAGAGCAGTTTTTTCATCCTCAAATTTAGGCCATAAAACTCCGGGCGTATCTAACATCTCAATATCCATTTTAGTTTTTATCCATTGTTTACTCTTTGTAACTCCAGGTCTATCTCCAGTCTTTGCTATATTATTTTTGGCCATCTTATTTATAAAAGTAGATTTACCTACATTTGGTATTCCTACTACCATAACTCTCATTTGTATCTTTACTAAGCCTTTAGCCTTTAATCTATCATGTTTTTCCTTAAGCAATAAATCTAAAGTTGGTTTAATTTGATTTAATCCCTTTCCATTTAGACAATTTACTTCTATTACTCTTACATTTTCTGAGGATAAATAATTCATCCACATTTTTGTCACTTTAGCTTCTGATAAATCGCTCTTATTTAAAAGTATTACTCTCGGTTTTCCTTCACAAAGCTTATCTATATCTGGATTTGCAGAACTTCTTGGTATTCTAGCATCTCTTATTTCAATTATCGCATCCACTAGCTTTAAATTTTCTTTTATCTCTCTTTGAGTTTTTTTCATATGTCCTGGGAACCAATTAATTGTAGGCATATTAAAATTCCTCCCTATCTATTTTACTATTTGTATTATATCCACTTGCATCATGTATATATCAATCTTTATAAGTTTAATTTTTATAAAATATTTTCCTTTAAAGTAAAAAGGTTGACATATATAAATACACTTATTTTCTAACTTCACTTCAAACATATATCCACTTGATAACAGAAGGAAGTTATAAAAAGTTATTCAAAAAAATAACGCTTTATAATTTCTTGAAAATAAGAAAAAGGGACTTATAAAAGTCCCTTACTTAATCATTAGATAATATTATCTAACGTTTAATTCTTTAACTTTAGCAGCCTTACCTACTCTATCTCTTAAGTAGAATAACTTAGCTCTTCTAACTTTACCTTTTCTTGAAACTTCCATTCTATCGATGATTGGGGAGTTCATTGGGAAAGTTCTTTCTACTCCAGTTCCGTAAGCAACTCTTCTTACAGTGAAAGTTTCTCTTAATCCACCGTTTTGCTTCTTAATAACTGTTCCTTCAAACATTTGTATTCTTTCTCTTGTACCTTCTTTAATTTTAACGTAAACTTTAACAGTATCTCCTACGTTGAAATTTGGAAGATCACTTCTCATTTGTTCTGCTTCAATAGCTCTTATTATTTCGTTCATTGTGTAGTCCCTCCTTAAATTTATATTAGACGTTCTTAACAAACACTTGACAGAGGACCGCCCGTACTAACACAAAGGTTATTTTAACATAAGTTATGTTATATTTCAATAATTTATTTGTATTTTTCTAGTATTTTTTTATCTTCTTTAGTCAGAAGTATTTTATCATATAAATCTATTCTTTTTCTTTTAGTTATTATTAGAGATTGAGCTCTTCTCCATTTTCTTATATTTTCATGATGCCCCGAAAGTAGTACTTCTGGTACTTTATCTCCTTCAAATTCTTCTGGTCTCGTATATTGTGGATATTCAAGTAATCCTTCTGAAAATGATTCATCCATATAACTTTCTTCTTTACCTAAAACACCATTTTTTAACCTTAAAATTGAATCTATCACAGGAACAGCTGCCATCTCTCCACCAGTTAATATAAAATCTCCCAAAGAAATTTCTATATCTATATACTTATATACTCTTTCATCAATTCCTTCATAATGACCACATATAAATATTAGTTCATCTTCTTTAGATAACTCTTTAGCAATATCTTGATTAAAAATTTTACCTCTAGGGCCTAAAAAAATAACTTTCCCTTTATTGTTTTTTTTACAATATCTTATAGAATCTACTAGGGGCTGTGGAGTCATTACCATTCCTGCACCACCGCCATACGGATAGTCATCCACTTTTTTATGTTTATTTAAAGTAAAATCTCTTATATTTATAGTATCTATTTCTACTAAATTCTTTTCTTTTGCTTTTCCTATTATACTATGATTAAATATGTCAAACATTTCAGGAAATAATGTAAGAATATCAATCTTCATCTTGCCATTCTCCTACTGGTTTAATTGTTATTTTTTTATTATCTATATCTATATCTGTAACAATTTCCAATAATACAGGTATTAATAATTCTTTAGGGTTTCTTATCCAATAAACATCATTATTTTTTGTTTGTATTACATCATAAACTTCTCCCAAAGATTTACCATTCGTATCATAAACATTGCATCCTATTATATCTGCAATATAATATGTATCTTCTTCTAATGGAACTGCATGTTCTCTTGGAATTTCCATATATTTATTTTTATATTTTTCAGCTTCTTCTATAGAATCAATTCCTTCTATTTTCACTATTACTCTATCTTTTTGAAATTTACATCCTTGAATCTTTCTTTCTACTCCATCTATTAATACAAAATCTAAATCATTATATCTTTTAGGATCATCAGTTAAAGCTATAACTTTTACTTCTCCTTTTAATCCATGAGTATTTACTATTTTCCCAACTCTTAAAATATCCTTCATTTGGGCACCTCCTTTATTTTGTGAAACAAAATAATTAAAAATAGATAATATATTATCCTATTTAATAAATTGTATTTTATGCTTAAAAAGAGTTAGGATTATCCTAACTCTTTACATCAATAATTTCAACTACTACTTTTTTGTCTTCTTTCATTGCTGCTGCTTTTATAACAGTTCTAATAGCTTTAGCTATTCTTCCCTGCTTACCAATTACTTTTCCCATATCTGCAGGAGCAACCTTTAGTTCCAGAATAATTGATTGCTCTCCTTGGATTTCATTTACATGAACTTCATTTGGATTCTCTACAAGAGATTTAGCTATAATTTCAATTAATTCCTTCATAAACACCTGTAATTACATTAATTACAGAGTTCACCTCCTAAAAATTACTTATTTAATCCTGCTTGAGCAAAAAGTCTCTTAACTACATCTGTAGGTTGAGCTCCATTTTGTACCCATTTAGTAGCTTTTTCTTCATTGATTTTAACTTCAGCTGGTTCAGTTAAAGGATTGTAATATCCTATTTCTTCGATGAATCTACCATCTCTTGGTGCTCTTGAATCAGCAACTACTATTCTATAGAAAGGAGCTTTTTTAGCGCCCATTCTTCTTAATCTGATTTTTACTGCCATGTATTTCACCTCCTTTTAAAGTGTGTATTTTTATATTAACTCATAAAAGGTAATTTACCAAAAAAACCTTTTTTAGATTTCTTTTGAAATGATTTCATTTGTTTCATTTGCTTTCTCATCATATCAAAGCCCTTAATGAGTTTATTAACTTCTTGCAATGATGTTCCTGAACCCTTAGAAATCCTCTTTTTTCTTGAAGATGATCCTGCTATTAGCTTTGGATTTCTTCTTTCTTTTGGAGTCATTGAATGAATTATAGCTTTTACTCTACCTAGTTGTTTTTCACCAGCATCAAAATCTATATCCTTCATTTCCTTTGGCATTCCTGGAAGCATCTCCATTATTTTACTTAAAGAACCAAGTTTTTTCATTTGTTCCATAGCTGTTAAATAATCTTCATAAGTAAAATCATTTTCCATCATTTTTGAACTTAATTCTTGTGCTTCTTTATCATCAAAAGCTTGCTGAGCTTTTTCTATTAGTGAAAGAACATCTCCCATTCCTAATATTCTTGAAGCCATTCTATCTGGATAGAAAACTTCAAAATCACTCATTTTTTCACCTACACCAATAAACTTAATTGGTTTTTCAGTAATATGTCTAATTGATAAAGCAGCTCCGCCTCTTGTATCGCCATCTAACTTTGTTAATATAACTCCTGATACATCTAAAGAAGCGTTAAAGCTCTCTGCAACATTTACAGCATCTTGTCCTGTCATTGCATCTACTACAAGTAGTATTTCCTGAGGTTTTACCTCTTCTTTTATAGACTTAAGTTCTCCCATAAGATTTTCATCTATATGAAGTCTACCAGCCGTATCTATTATTATTACATTATTTCCATTTTCCCTTGCATGCACTATACCAGCCTTTGCAATATCAACAGGATTAACTTTGTCTCCCATTTGGAAAACCGGAATATCTATTTGCTTTCCAACTACCTCTAATTGTTTAATAGCTGCCGGTCTATATATATCGCATGCTACTAAAAGAGGTTTCTTATTTTGTTTTCTAAGTTGTAATGCAAGCTTTCCACTCATTGTAGTTTTACCTGCTCCTTGCAAACCAACCATCATTATTATTGTTGGACCTACAGAGTTAAATTCTAATTTACTTTCACTACCTCCCATAAGATCAGTAAGTTCATCGTTAACAATTTTTATAACTTGTTGAGCTGGAGTTAAACTTTCTAAAACTTCATTTCCAACACACTTTTCACTGACATTTGAAATAAATTTCTTAACAACTTTAAAGTTAACATCAGCTTCAAGTAACGCAAGCTTTACTTCTCTCATGGCCTCTTTTATATCTTTTTCAGTTAGCTTTCCTTTGCCCTTAAGCTTTTTGAAAGCTTCCTGCAATTTATCTGATAAACCTTCAAAAGCCATGTTAAACCCTCCTATGATTTTATAAATCTTTTAATATACTTTTATATTTATTATAGTCCTCTTCTGAAATTGAATATTTATCTTTTATTTCTATAAGAAAACTTATAATTATTTTTTCTTGACTAAAACTTTTTTTAAGTAAATTAAGTTTACTTTCATAGGATAGAAACTGTTTGTAGCATCTCTTTATTAAATCATGGATCGCTTGACGACTTGTGTTATTCAATTCAGCAATTTCAGCTAAGGATAAATCCTCATTATAATAAAGCTCCATAATTTTATACTGTTTTTCTGTTAGTAATGAACCATATAAATCCATTAATAATGAAATCTCAACCCTATCTTCCATTTCATCACCTTACCCACAAAAGAGATTTTAACAAAACAATCCTATGCTGTCAAGTACTTTTACTTAACACCCTACAAAAAAATTTAAAATTAAAAATTTAGATGTAGAATTAAGGAAATAACTTAGTTTTACTAAGTTATAGATTTTAATGAAATTCAGCAAAAGCTGAATTTCTGCCTTAATTTTATACTTTTCATTTTGCATTCTTCTTTCTAGAACAGTGCTTCTGCAAATCCTTCTGCATCAAATTCTTGAAGATCGTCTATTCCTTCTCCTACACCTATATATCTAACAGGTATATTTAAAGTATTTTTAATCGAAATTACAACTCCACCTTTTGCAGTTCCGTCTAATTTAGTTAATATTATACCATCTATAGGGCAAGCCTCCATAAATTGTTTTGCTTGAACTACTGCATTTTGTCCTGTTGTTGCATCTAAAACTAGTAATGTTTCTTTATGTGCATTACTAAACTCTCTGTCTATTATTCTACCTATCTTTGATAGTTCATCCATAAGATTTTTTTTATTATGAAGTCTTCCTGCAGTATCACATATTAATAAATCTATACTTCTTGACTTTGCCGCATTTACAGCATCAAAAACTACTGCTGCAGGATCAGAACCTTCCATATGTTTTATTATATCAACTCCTGCCCTTTGACTCCATACCTCTAATTGATCTATAGCAGCTGCTCTAAATGTATCAGCTGCTGCAAGCAACACTTTTTTACCTTCTTGCTTATTTTTAGCTGCAAGTTTTCCTATTGAAGTTGTCTTACCTACTCCATTCACTCCTATAACTAATAATATTTCCTTATCACTAGTTTTACTTTCTTCTTTTTCTTCTGTACCCTCTAAAAGAATATCTCTTATTACTGATTTTAATGCTGGATAAACTTCATTTGGGTCATTAATTTTTTCTTTTCTTATTTTTGCTTTTAATCTATCTATAATTTCTATTGTTGTATCCATCCCTATATCAGACATAACTAAAATTTCTTCTAATTCTTCATATAAGTCCTCGTCTATAGTAATAGCTAGCTTTAATGTTTCATTTATTTTATCTGTTAGAGCATTTTTAGTTTTTGAAAGTCCTGATTTTAAATTGTCAAATATTTTCCCAAATATAGCCATGATTTACCTCCTAATTATCTTTGCTTAAGTCAACAGAAACTACTTTTGATACTCCTTTTTCTTCCATGGTTATTCCATACATAATATCACTTGCTTCCATAGTTCCTTTTCTATGAGTAATTACTATGAATTGAATATTTTCAGAGAATTGTTTCAGAAACTCTGCATATCTATATACATTTGCATCATCTAAAGCAGCTTCAATTTCATCTAATATACAAAATGGTGTTGGCTTCATTTTCAATATTGCAAATAATAATGCAATTGCTGAAAGTACTTTTTCTCCACCAGACATTAAATTTATATTTTGAAGTTTTTTACCTGGCGGCTGAACATTTATTTCTATATTAGCTGTAAGTTCATCCCCTTCACCTAAAATAAGTTCTGCAGTTCCACCTTTAAACAGTTCTTTAAAAGTTTCGTTAAAGTTTATATTAAGCACTTTAAAATTTTCTCTAAAAAGTTCTTGCATTTTTACAGTCATTTCATTAATAACAGTCATAAGTTCATCTTTTGCTTTATTTAAATCCTCCTCTTGCGATGACATAAATTCATATTTTTCACAAACTTCTTCATATTCCACAATTGCGGCTAAATTTACTGTTCCAAGAGATGCAATTTGAGATTTTAATTTAAATATCTCTTCTCTAATTTTTGAAATATTTTCTATATCTAATGCAATTTCTATGGCTTCCGCTAAAGTTAAGCCTAATTCTTCATTCAACTTCTTATAATGGTTTTCTCTTTCACTTTCTATTTTAGCATATGATATTTCTCTTTTGCTTAATTCATTTTCTAGTGTTCTTAATATTTCTATTAACTCATTAGCTTCTCCATCTCTTATTTTTAACTTATCTTTTAAAGTTATTCTTTTAATATCATCAGATTTAAATATATTCTCAAGACCATTTAATCTATTATTAATTTCATTAATTAAATTTATATCTTTATCTATTTTATTTCTTAAAGAAATTATAGTTTTTTCTCTTTCCTTGTTTTCTGATTTAAACTTTAATATTTTTTCTTCTTTTTCTCTTTCTTCTTTTTCTTTTCTTTTAAGCTCAGATTCTTTACTACAAACAATTTCATCTAACGCTGCCTTGTTTATTTTAATTTGTATAGATTCATCTTTTAGCTTGTCAAATCTCTCTTTTTTTTCTTTTAATAAATCTTCATAAGTTAAAATATTATTTCTATTTTTTATATTATTTTTCTTTAAATTTTCTAATGACTCTTCTTTATTTCTTATTTCTTCTTTTAGCTTACTTAAATTTTCATTATTTAAAGAAATTTCTTTTTTTGAAACATCAAAAGAATTTCTAAGTTTAACACCTTCATTTTCTAAGGACTTTATTTCACTTTCAAATCTTGTTATATCAATTGTCTTACCATGAACTTCATCACTTTTATTTAAGTTTTCCTCATCTATTAATTTCACTTCTTCTTTTATCTTATTTAAATAATTATATTCTAAAGAATATCTATCTTTACTTTCCTGTATACTTTTTTGCAGTTCTTGAAGTTCTCTTCTTCTTCCTAATATACTTGAGTTGTTTTTCTTATAAATACTTCCCCCCGTAAGAGCTCCACCAGGACTAATTACCTCTCCATCTAATGTAACTATCTTAAGCTTATAATTTCCAATCTTTGATATTTTTAAAGCAGATTCCATATCTTTAGCAATTATTGTTTTGCCTAATGAATAATCCATTATTTCTTTAAACTTACTATCAAAACTAATCAAATCAGATGCTAGTCCTAAAAAACCTGGAATATCTTTTATATTATTAGATATATTTAATCTATTTCCCTTAATAATATTTAAAGGTAAAAAGGTTGCTCTTCCTAAAGAATTTTTCTTAAGATACTCTATTAATAACTTTGCAATATTTTCATCATCAGTTATTATATTTGAAATAGCTCCACCTAAAGATATTTCTATAGCAGTTTCATATTCCTTGTTGACACTAAATACTTCCCCCAAAACCTTAGTACTTTTTCCATATGCTATTTGCCTATTTTCTATTCTTTCCATTAATCTTTTTACAGATAACTGATAACCTTCATAGCTTTTTTCTAAGTCCTTTAGTGTAGTTAATTTACCTTCTAAGATATTTATATTTTTAGATATTTCCCTTATAATATTTTCTTTTTTGGTTGCATTACTAATTAAACTTGAAAGTCTTTTCTTATTTTCAATTATAATATTTCTTAGATTTTCTCTTTCTTTTTGAGTTTCTTCTATATTTTTTCTCAACCCTACAATTGTGGCTAAATTAATGCTTATATTTCCTTCTAAAGTTTTTAAAGTATTTTCACCATTTAAGCTCAACTCTTCTTTATTTAATATTTCTTTATTTAATAAAGAAATATTATTATTTGTTTCTGAAATCTTTCTTAATAACTCAAATTCTTCATTTTTGAAATACTCTATTTCTTTTTCTACTTCTTGAATTTCCTTTTTTAAATCATATATTTCATTTTCCAGCCTCTTAATATCATTTTCTTTTTGAAGCTGTTCCTGTATTTTTTCTTCAAGTTCTTTAGCTATACCCTCTTTTTCTTTTTTAGAATCTTCTAAATTAACCTCTAAATTCTTTATTTCCCCTAAATCTTTTTCTATTATTTCTTCTAGATTCTTAATTCTCTCCTTAAGTATTTCTATATTACTTAAGCTTTGATTTACTTCTTCCTTCTTAGTATAATATTCCCTTTTTTCTTGACTATTTTTATTCTCTAATTCTTCTATTTTTTCTTCTAATTCTAAAACTTCTTCTTTATATATTTTTAATTTATTTCTTTTAGCTTCTATATGGCCTTTTCTATTTATTATATCTTCATTTATGTTATTAATATCTTTATCTATTCTTTTTATATTATCAACTAAAACAGAAACTTCTTTAACTTTAAGATCTTCTGCTAGAAGTTTATATTTTAAAGCCTTTTCTCTTTCTACTTTTAATGGTTCAATTCTTTCTTCATAAGTTGAAATTATGTCTCTTATTCTAATTAGATTATTTTCTGTATTTGCTAGTTTTCTTTCTGCTTCTTCTTTTCTTGATTTAAACTTAACTATACCTGCTGCTTCTTCTAGTAAGGCTCTCCTATCTTCTGCTTTTCCACTTAATATAGCTTCTATTTTACCTTGTCCAATAAGTGAGTATCCTTCCTTACCTATTCCTGTATCCATAAACAAGTTATTAATATCTTTTAATCTACACTTTTGATTATTTATTAAATATTCAGCTTCTCCAGATCTAAATATTCTTCTTGTTACTGTTACTTCAGAGTAATCAGTATCTAATGAATTGTCTGAGTTATCTAGAGTAAGTGAAACTTGAGCTAGTCCAACTGGTTTTCTAAATTGAGTTCCTGCAAAGATGACATCTTCCATCTTTCCACCCCTAAGGGTTTTTACACTTTGTTCTCCAAGAACCCAACGAACTGAATCAGATATATTACTTTTTCCACTACCATTTGGTCCTACTACTGCTGTTACTCCCTTTTTAAACTTTAATTGGGTCTTGTCTGCAAAAGATTTAAACCCTCTTATTTCTATGGATTTTAAAAACATAGATGCACTCCTTATCTATATAAATGATGCTAATAGACTCATTGATAACATGATAGCTAAAATTATAGTAATTACATATATCATTTTTTGTCTCGTTTGTTTTTTCATAATTACCACTCCTATTCTTATTTAAGTTTATAGTAAACATAGTAAAATATCAATAATAAGGCAGGCAAAATCTTGCCTACCTTATATACTAACCGTTTCTATTCTTTTTAGTACGATAATATTAACATTTCCTCTGTTTATTTTATCTTTGGTAGTAACTGATATTTTCCCATTATGATTATATTTTAAGTCATTAAAATACGCTTTTTTATTTGCATAAAGCTTGCTTAAATCCTTTGAATTTATTTCTATTATTATATCTTCATCTCTATTTATAGATGATTTTATTTTATCACAAAGCAAGCTACCTTCTACTAATTCTCTAAATGATGGGTGAAAAGGTCCATCTATAATATCCTTGCCCCAAGTAATATTTTCTGTAGGTTGAAGGCCAATCCTAATTATATTAACATTCGCCTCTTTATATAATTTATATAATTCTTTAGATACACAAACAGCTTCTTCTAATGAATAAGGAATATACTCTCCTCTCTTATACATTTCTGCCATAGGCGTATCTTTTATTACTAATGATGGATATATTCTGCATATATCTGGTTCCATTTCTATTGATTTTTTTACAGTTTCAATATCCTTCTCAAAATTATCTCCTGGTAATCCTGGCATTATTTGATGACCTAGTGTAATTTTATATTCTTTTATAAGCCTAGAAGCTCTTCTCACCTCTTCTGAGCTATGACCTCTTCCAGATAGCCTTAATACATCATCATTCAATGATTGCACTCCTAGTTCAATTATATCTACCTTATACTCTTTTAAATAATCTAATATGTATTTATTTATTGCATCAGGTCTTGTAGACATTCTAATTTTATCTATATAACCATTTTCCTTATATTCTTTTGCAACAGCTAATAATTCCTTTTGTTTATTTATATCTATCGCTGTAAATGTTCCTCCAAAAAAAGATATCTCAATAGTTGAGTTATTATGGTCTATTGTCTTAATATACTCTTCTACTGTCTTTCTTACATCTTCATCAGTAACTTCTTCCTCAACAGCTCTAGCTATTTTATCTTGATTACAAAATACACATTGGTGAGGACAGCCTTGATGAGATACAAATATGGGTATTATATAATGCTTTTTACTCATTAGATTCCTCCAAAGCTCTTAGTGCTTCTTTAGCTGCATTTTGTTCTGATTCTTTTTTACTATACCCTTCCCCTTTGCCATACTCCTTATCTTCTACTATAACTGAAGTAAAGAATTTTCTTCTATGAGGAGGACCTTCATACTTAATTAATTCGTATATTATTGATACTTCACCTGATTTTTGCATTTCTTCTTGAAGTTTTGTTTTATAATCTAATACTATATTATTATTAATTGCTTTATCTATTATTTCTTTAAAATGCCCTATTATATAATCCTTAACAAATTCAAGACCCTTATCTAAATAAATTCCTGCAATTAAAGCTTCTACAGCATCTGCTATGATAGATACTCTTTCTCTTCCCCCTGTTAGCTCTTCCCCTCTACTAATCCTTATAAAATATCCTAAATTTAATTTTTTACCTATTTCATAAAGTGAATTTTCACAAACTATTAAACTTCTTATTTTAGTTAATTCACCTTCACTTTTGTTTTTATAATTTAAAAATAAATATTCAGTAATACATAACTGTAGTATTGAATCTCCTAGAAATTCAAACCGTTCATTATATTCTTGATCTTTATGTTGATTAGCATAAGAACTATGAGTTAATGCAACCTTTAAAAGAGTAGGTTCATTAAAAGTTAGTCCTATATTTTCCTCAATTTCTCTTATATTAAACTTCGCCATTTTATACACTCCTTGAAGTTTATTCTTCAATTTGCTTTTTAATAAGATATCTTTAACAGAGCAAATTCAAGAATAAACCAAATATATCATAATTTTTAAATATAAAATCCCGCATTAAAGCGGGATTATACTACTCTTCAACATGATTCTTTAAATACTTAACTACATCTCCAACAGTTTTAAAGTTTTCTGCTTCTTCATCTGGGATTTCTGTATCTAATTCATCTTCTAAAGCCATCATAAGTTCAACTAAATCTAATGAATCTGCATTTAAATCTTCAACGAATGAAGAGTCCATTGTTATATCATCTTCGTTAATGCTTAATTTCTCAGCTATTATTTCTCTAACTTTTTCAAACATCTAATTCACCTCCTACATACATCATTTAGATAATATTATATATTATTTCTCTAGTCAATATGCATATTGGTATAATTATATATTATTTTGAAGTTCTTCTTTTATTTTTTCTAATACTTTATTCTCATAAAAGGTTTTAGTTTGTCTTATAGCATTTTTAAAAGCTTTTCCATCTGAGCTTCCATGAGCTTTTATACAAATACCCTCAACCCCTAAAAATGGTGCTCCACCATACTCTTTGTAATCAAATTTTGTTTTTAACGCTTTAAAAACAGGACTTAAAAGACCTGCACCAACTTTTCTCATTATTCCTCCAGATAAAATCTCTTCTTTTATCATTCCTAATAATGTTGAAGCTACACCTTCATACATTTTTAACAAAGTATTTCCTACAAAACCATCACAAACTAAAACATTTACATCACCTTTTGATGTATCTCTTGGTTCTACGTTACCAACAAAATTCAAACTATTTTCTTCTTTTAATAGTTTATGAACACTTTTAGTTAACTCATTACCCTTTTCTTCTTCTGCTCCTATATTAACTAGCCCTATTGAAGGCTCTTCTTTACCTAATACTCCTTGATAATAAACTTTTCCCATCTTAGCAAATTGTAATAAGTAATTTGGCTTGCAATCTACATTTGCCCCAGCATCCACTATCATAAAGCTACCATTTTTACCTGGCATAATTGGAGCAAGAGCTGGTCTTTCTACACCCTTTATTCTTCCAACTATTAGTGTACAGCCAGCCAGAAATGCTCCTGTACTACCTCCTGATATAACTGCATCACATTCTTTGTCTTTTACAAGTCTTAACGCTTTGCATATACTTGAATCTTTTTTCTTCTTTAAAGCCATTACTGGATGCTCATTTGGAGAAATAACTTCTCTTGCATCAACTACATTAATCAACTTTTCATCATATTGGTATTTCTTTAGCTCTTCTTCTATCTGTTCTTTAGGCCCAGTTATATAATATTCTATTCCTTTGTATTCCTTTAAAGCCTGTATAACACCTTCTATTACAGCCTTAGGTGCGTTATCTCCGCCCATGCCATCTATAGCTATCTTCATAATACCATTCGCCCCTTTTCTTTATATATAAAGAAAAGAAAGTCATTAGACTTTCTTTATTCTTCTACTGAAGCAACTACTTCTTTACCTTTATAGAAGCCACAATTCTTGCAAACTCTGTGAGCTAGCTTCATTTCGTGACATTGTGGACACTCAACTATTCCAGGTAAGCTCGCCTTAAAAGTTTGAGCTCTTCTTGAATTTCTCTTTGCTCTATATGTTTTTCTAGCAGGATTTCCCATTACTACACCTCCTTATTTCCAAACAACTCTTGTAACTTTGCCAGTCTTAAGTCTACATCATTTGTCTCACATTGACAAGAACCTTCATTAAGATTTTTACCGCATTGGTAGCAAAGTCCCTTACAGTCATCTGTGCAAAGTCTCTTAATAGGTAAGGTTGAAATAATAATATTTTCAACTATTTTAGTAATATCTAAAGTATCACTATCTACAAAAATAATTTCCTCATTTTCTTGAAGTTCCTTATTATTTGTAAACCTTTCTTCTATATCAATATCTATTGGATAGATAAAGGCCTCTAGGCATCTTGAACAGTTTAATTTTAATTTTGTCTTTATTGAAGCTTTTAAAGTTAAAACATCTCCAATAGAAATTAGATCTCCAACTAAATTTATAGCTTCTATAGCTTCTATTTGATCTCCATCAAAAGAAAGTGGAGCTAATTCATATGTTACATTTATTTCTTTTTTTCTTTTCTTAGATGAAATTAAGTCTGAAAATTGTATAATCATATGTATTTGCTCTAGACTAAGTCCTCATATCCTTTAGGATACATTATACACATTATGTGTATAGCTTGAGCAAAGCTTCATTTCACTCCTTAGATAAATATTTGCCGAATAAACACAATTTATTATATAAAGTGCACCATTAAAAGTCAAGTAATTTATTGTAAATTACTTAACTAATAATTATGCACTCAAAAATATATCTATTAGAACTTGTGTAAATTACTTAATTAATTCAATAGTATCTCTTGCAATAACTAATTCTTCATTAGTTGGTATAACAAAAGCCTTTACCTTACAACCAGCTTTTGATATTTCTCTTAATTTTCCTCTAACATTATTTTTCTCAGTATCTACTTCTACTCCTAAGAATTCTAATCCTTTTAAGATTGATTCTCTAGTTTCTGGTCCATTTTCTCCAACACCAGCAGTAAATACAATAGCATCAACTCCGCCCATGATAGCAGCGTATGATCCAATTGTAGCTCTTACTTTATATTCAAATATAGAAAGTGCTAATTTAGCTCTATGTATGCCTTCTTTAAAAGCCGCATCTTCAATATCTCTAAAATCAGAACTGATTCCTGATATTCCAAGAACTCCTGATTTTTTATTTAATAAATCATTAACTTCATCTATTGATAAACCTTCTTCTTTCATTAAGAAAGTAACTATAGCAGGATCTATATTTCCACTTCTTGTTCCCATAGCAACACCTTCAAGTGGTGTAAATCCCATTGATGTATCAATAGAAACGCCATCTTTAACAGCACATAAACTTGCACCATTTCCTAAATGACATGTAACTATCTTTAAGTCTTTTATATCTTTTCCCATAACTTCTGCCACTTTTTGAGAAACATATTTATGAGAAGTTCCATGGAATCCATATTTTCTTATTCCATGCTTTTTATATAAATCATATGGAAGTGCATATAAATATGATTCTTCTGGCATTGTTCCATGGAATGCAGTGTCAAACACTACTACCATCGGAGTATTTGGCATTAATTCTTCACAAGCTTCTATCCCTATCATATTTGCTGGATTGTGAAGTGGTGCTAATTTGAAACATTGTTTTATATAGTCTTTAACTTCTTCATTAACAATTACTGAATTTTTATACTTTTCTCCACCATGAACAACTCTGTGTCCAACTGCTGATATTTCATCCATTGATGAAATTACTCCATGCTCACCATCTACTAAAGTATCTAAAACTAGCTTTATAGCAACTTTATGATCCTCCATTGGTTGTTTAACTATATACTTATCTCTACCCTCAACCTTTTGAGTTAAAACTGAACCTTCAATTCCTATTCTTTCAACTAACCCTTGAGCTAACGCCTCTTCATTAGTCATATCTATTAATTGGTATTTAAGCGATGAACTCCCGCAATTAATTACTAATACTTTCATTTGTTATACTCCTCCCTAACAGTTATTATTTTTGAGATTGTGCTTGAACTGCAGTTAATGCAACAACATTAACTATATCATCAGAACTACATCCTCTTGATAAATCATTTATTGGTTTTGCAAAACCTTGACACATAGGTCCTATAGCTTCTGCATTTGCAAATCTTTGAACTAACTTGTATCCTATATTTCCACTTTGTAAATCTGGGAATATTAATACATTAGCTTTGCCTGCCACATCACTATTTGGAGCTTTTTGAGATGCTACCTTGTCAACTATAGCTGCATCTAATTGTAACTCACCATCTATTAATAAATCAGGTCTTAATTCCTTTGCAAGTTCTGTAGCTTTTCTAACTTTATCAACCATTTCGTGATCTGCACTTCCCATTGTTGAAAATGATAACATAGCCACTCTTGGTTCTATCTTGCAAAGATTTTTAGCTGTATCAGCTGTAGCTATAGCTATTGCTGCTAATTGCTCATAAGTTGGGTTTGGATTAACTGCACAGTCTGAGAATAAAAGCATACCTTCTTCTCCATATTTTGAACCAGGTACCATCATTATAAAGAAACTTGATACAACAGATACTCCTGGTGCAGTTTTTATTATTTGTAGTCCTGGTCTAAGTAAATCCCCAGTAGTATGTATAGCACCAGAAACCATTCCATCAGCATCATCTAATTTAACCATCATAGTTCCAAAATACAATGGATCTCTTACTATTTTTTCAGATTTTTCTAAAGTCATTCCTTTATTTTTTCTTAATTCATAAAACTCATTAACATAAGTTTGTAATCTTTCTGAAGTGTTTGGGTCGACTATTTCGATTCCTTCTAAGTTCACTCCTAGTTCTTTTGCTTTCTCATTTATCTTATTTTCATCTCCAACTAGAACTGGATAAGCTAAACCAAGTTCTTCGATCCTTTGTGCAGCAACCAAAGTTCTTTCCTCATCACCTTCTGGAAGAACTATTCTTCTTTTATCAGCCTTTGCTGCATCCCATAATTTATTCATAAGTTCCATAATAATTACTCCTTTCAAAAAGATACGGACTCATCTTCATATATTAATATACTCCTAAATAACTATAACTTTCAACATAAAAATATGCGAAAGATTTAATTCTTTATATTATAAATATTCTGAATGTTTTTAATTGTTGGCAATCCTTCTCCTTTGCAGTAGCCTTTTATTAAATTTTTATTATGTTATAATGATTTTATATTTCCCATTAAGGAGTGTATTTATGAATATAACAGGAATAATAACGGAGTATAACCCTTTTCACAATGGTCATCTTTATCATTTAGACTCTGCAAGAAGAGAAACAAATTGTGATGGTATAGTTTGTATAATGAGTGGTAATTTTGTTCAAAGAGGTGAGCCAGCGTTAATAGATAAATGGAAAAGAGCTGAAATGGCTATTTCAAATGGGGTTGATTTAGTTTTAGAGTTACCAACTTTTTATGCCTTATCTTCTGCTGAATTTTTTGCAAGAGGTTCAGTACATATTCTTGACTCAATTAATGTAATCAATAACATTTTTTTCGGAAGCGAATGTGGCGATATCATTTTATTAACTAAAATTGCTAAAATATTAACAGCTGAATCTAATGAATTAAAATTAGAAATTAAAGAAAATCTAAAAAAAGGAATGACTTATGCCAAAGCACGAGAACTTTCTTTAATCAAAACTTTAGAAGATAACTCTTTGAAAGAAATTTTATCAAATTCAAACAATATCTTAGGAATAGAATATATAAAAGCTTTACTTCTCTTAAATAGTTCAATTAAACCTCTAACTTTAAAAAGAGAAGGTTCTAAATATAATGATAAAGAACTAAATAGTCTTTTTTCTTCTGCTACTAGTATAAGAGAAAGTCTTAAAAACAATTTATCTTTAGATAATTTAAAAAATTATCTTCCAAGTTCATCATTAGATATGCTATACACTTTAAAAGATGAAAACTATCCTTTTGTTTTTGAAAAAGATATGTATGAATATATTAAATATAAGATCATTACAGATTGTATAGATTTTAACAATCTTTTCGAAATAAAAGAAGGTTTAGATAATAAATTTTTAAAAGAAATATATTATAGCAACTCTTATGAAGATTTAATATTTAGAGTAAAAAGTAAAAGATATACTTATACAAAAATTTCTCGATTATTGTCTCAGATATTTTTATCTTTAGATAGGTATTCTTTTAAAGATTTAATAAATCCGGATAACCTTTATGCTAAAGTTCTTGGATTTAATGATACTGGTCGTCTTATATTAAAGGAAATGAAGAAAAAATCAAAAATTCCAATAATAACAAAGGTTCCAAAAAACATAAATAATCCTCTTTTAACTTTAGATATTCAAGCCACTAAAGCATATTCAATATTAAATAATAAGGTAAATCCTCTAAATGATTATTTAATGTTCCCTATAATAAAAAGTTAATATTAGAAAGCCATAGGCATATAAATACTATATAGGAGGTAAATTTTATGTTTAGTATTTTTATTTTATGGCTTTTAATTTTTTTTCTTGTAGCATTACTTTTAAAACTTTTAGATATTAAGAAAAATTATCTTATTTGTTTTGCTATTACTATATTTATAATTATATTTGTAATAAATCTAGAAGTTAGTATTTCAGCTGCTATAAATGGTACAAAACTTGTTATTACCGCAATATTGCCAACGATTTTTCCATTTAGTGTCATATGTAACTTATTAATCTACTATGATGGAATAACTCTTTATTCTAAGATTCTTGGACCTTTAATTTGTAAACCTCTAGGTCTTTCTAGAAATTGCTCTTTTCCATTGGCTGCAAGTTTTATATGCGGCTATCCATTAGGAGCAAAATACTCTTCTGACATTTATGAGCTTGGATATATACATAAAAGTGAATATGAAAGACTTTTAAATATAGCATCTAATGCAGGACCAATTTTTATTTTAGGAGCAGTTGCAACTGCTATGTTATATGATGTAAAACTC
The DNA here is from genome assembly GCA_027686065.1 of Clostridiaceae bacterium AF10-41. Taxonomy (GTDB): domain Bacteria; phylum Bacillota; class Clostridia; order Clostridiales; family Clostridiaceae; genus Clostridium. The sequence continues at coordinate 43,939 of JAQCTH010000007.1, read as the reverse complement.
GGCTATATTTTATTAATAGCTAATTATATCTCTATAATCATTGTAGGTTTTTTAACAAGAAGAAACGTAAAATCTAAAGTTTCTTCTCCAAATTCAAATAGCACTTATAAAGAGCTTCCCTTTGGCATTAATCTAAAAAATTCTATTGAAAACGCAGTTACTACAACTATAAACGTAGGAGCTTTTGTTATAATATTTTCAGTAGTAATAAGCATAATAAAAAGCAACACTTATATAAGCATTGCTTTTAAATATTTAGAAGACCTAATTAATTTACCTACTGGAACACTATATAATCTTTTTTTAGGAAGCATTGAATTTACAAATGGATGTAAATTAATTTCTACTTCTAATATATCCATGAGTTTAAAATTAAGCATGATGAGCTTTATTTTATCATTCTCAAGCTTATCCGTTATAGCTCAAGTAAGCTCTATAGTAAGTAAAAATAGTCCTAATATGATAAAATATATATTTTATAAGTTTATTCAAGGATTACTAAGTTTCATAATAACCTTTATTTCAAGCACCGTACTTTTAACTTCAGTTCCAACTTCAATTATTATTCCAAATGAGAATTATAATATTTATACATTTTATAAATATTATATTCCTATATTATTGTTTTTCTTATTAACACTATTAATATCTATAATTCTAAAAAGCTTTAAGAGGAATTTACATTCCTCTTAACTCTGAGATATTTTCCTTTATTTTTGATCCTGTACTACTTAGTTTTTCATCTATCTCTTTTGCTGCTAATTCAAAAGATTTTTGCATATTTTGAATTAGTATATTTCTTTTTTCTTCAATTTCTCTATCTAATTGAGATAAAATTTCTGTTGAATACTCTCTTGATCCAATTCTAATTGCCTTAGCATCTCTTTGTGCTAGGGCAATTATTTCATTAGCTCTTATTTTAGCTTCCTTAACTATATCATGATTCTCAACTTTTTGCTTCATCATTTCTAGAATTTCACTTTTAGTTGACTCATACTCTTTTTGAGCATCTCCAAGTATTCTATCTTTTTCAGTCATTACCCATTGTGCTTTTTTCAACTGATCTGGAAGATAATTTATTACTTGATCTATTACTTCTAAGAATTCCTTTTTGTCTACTACACTTTTACCTGTTATAGGTACCTTAGGTGCTGTTTCTATAAGTTCTTCCAAATACTCCAAAAGTTCTATTATATTGACTTCTGTCTTCTCCATATCTCTTCCCCCCGATAAAACAATTTAAAACTTATCCATAATCTCTGATATTAATTCTTTAGGTACAAGCCCTTCAATATTTCCACCAAATTTAGCAACTTGCTTTACTGAAGATGAACTTACATACGAATATGCTGAAGAAGTCATCATAAAAACCGTCTCTATATCTGGATTTAATTTCGAATTCATAAGCGCCATTTGAAATTCATATTCAAAATCTGATATTGTTCTAAGACCCTTTAATATAACCTTTGAATTATGTATCTTTGCAAAATCTACTAATAATCCTTCAAAACTTAATACTTCTACATTTTTTAAATTCTTAGTAACTTTTTTAATTAATTCAACTCTCTCTTCAATATTAAATAAACACTTTTTATCCACATTTACTAATACTGCAACTATAAGTTTATCATAAATCTTAGAACCTCTAGTTATAATATCTAAATGTCCTTTAGTAATAGGATCAAAACTCCCTGGATATACTGCTATATTCATATCTATCACTTTTTATTTACTCCTCATATTTATAAAAACATACTGTTGTATTTCCGTATTTTCTACTTTGTAATAATTTTATATCTTTATATCCTTCGTATATATCCTCTATAGAATCTATTTTTGTAACTATTATTCCATTTTCCTTCAGCATATTATTTTCTTTTACTATTTTAATCGCTTCTGGAATCATTTCTTTACAATAAGGTGGATCTATAAATATAATATCAAAAGTTATTCCTTTATTATTTAACATCTTTAAAGCATCATATGAATCCATATTTAATGGAATACAAAAATCTTCAAATTTTAAGTTCTTAACATTTTGCTTTAACAAAGGAAACGTAGTATTACTTTTATCAATTAAATAAACTTCCTTTGCACCTCTGCTTGCTGCTTCTAAGCCAAGACTTCCTGTTCCTGCAAAAACATCTATAGCCACTGCTTCTGGTATGTATCCTTGAATTATACTAAACATAGCTTCTTTTACTCTGTCTAAAGTTGGTCTAGTTTCCATGGTAGCTGGAGGTATTAATTTTTTTCCTCTTGCTTTACCTGCTATTATTCTCATTTAGTTTCCTCCTTAGGTACTATCATTTCAATTTTATCATAATATTTATTCATATACAATTTTTTTAATTAAAACAAATATATCGACTATATCTCTCAATAGAGTCTGATATTTCTCTACACAATTTTACATGTTCTATTTCATTAGAGCTAATTAAATTATTAGCTTCGTATCTTGCACATTTTAATATATCTATATCTTCATATATATCTGCAAGAACAAGTCCTATATCCCCACTTTGTCTTATACCAAACATTTCACCCGCTCCTCTAAGCTTTAGATCCTGCTCTGATATATAAAATCCATCTGTCGATTCCACCATTATTTCCATTCTTTTTTTTGTTTTTTGATTTTTTGCATTTCCGATAAGAATACAATAAGATTCATATTCTCCTCTTCCTACTCTTCCTCTTAGCTGATGAAGCTGTGCTAAACCAAATCTCTCTGAATTTTCTATTATCATCATTGAAGCATTTGGTACATTTACTCCAACTTCAATTACAGTAGTTGAGATAATAACTTTAATTTTATCTTCCTTAAATAAATTTATAAGTTCATCTTTTTCTTTTGGCTTCATTTTACCATGTAATATTTCTATACTTACATTTTTAAATACATCATCTTTTAATTCTTCATAAAGTTTTTCAACTGAATTTAATTCCATCTTTTCATTTTCTTCGATTAATGGACAAACTATATAAACTTGCCTTCCTTTTCTTATTTCATCTAAAGCTAATTTATAAGCTAACATTCTATCATTTTCAGAATAGAATTTTGTAGCTATCTTTTTTCTTCCTGGAGGCAGCTTATCAATAATTGAAACATCTAAGTCTGAATACATATATAAAGCTAAAGTTCTAGGTATAGGTGTGGCTGTCATAACTAAAACATCCGGTCGTCTTCCTTTATTTATAAGTTTATTTCTTTGTTCAACTCCAAACCTATGTTGCTCATCTGTAATAACAAGTCCTAGATTAGTAAAATCTACATCTTCTTGAATTAATGCATGTGTTCCTATTACTATAATTGGTTCTCCTGTGGAAATCCTATCTTTTATTCGTTTCTTTTCTTTTAAGCTAGTACTTCCAGTTAACAATTCCACTTCTACACCAAAACACTCTAATATCTTCATAGTTTCTTTATAATGTTGATTGGCAAGTATTTCTGTTGGCGCCATTAAAGATGCTTGAAATCCATTTTTTATAACATTAAACATCGCTATTATGGCAACTATAGTTTTACCACTACCAACATCACCCTGAACAAGCCTATTCATGGGGGAATTACTTTTTTGATCTCTTAATATTTCTCTAACAACTTTAGTTTGTGCCTCTGTTAATTTGAATGGCAAGGCTTCTTTTAAATCAGTCAATTGTTTATGCCAATAAAACGAAATCCCATTTTTGTTTCTAAGATTATTTTTTAGTAATAAAAGTTTCATTGAATATGTAAATAACTCTTGAAATTTTAATCTTACTAATGCTTTATCTAATTCATTTTTATCTTTTGGAAAATGAATTTCTCTTATTGCTCTATCCAGTCCTATTATATTATACTTTTCTAGTATTATTTCTGGCAAATTATCTGTTATAGCTATTTCATCTAATATTTGATTTATAAGCTTAGTAATTATTTTATCACTTAAATCACCTTTCAAAGGGTATTTAGGTATTATTTCACTTTTCTTCGCGTCTCTACATCCAATAATAGGGTTTATAACTTCTAATAAGTTTCCTACTTTTTTAAATTTCCCAACTAACTCATAAGATTCATTTAATCTATAAGAATTTTTTATATATCTTTGATTGAACCATTTTCCAACAACAATGTGTCCTTTATAATCAAATTTTATTGTTGTTATAATTTTCCCTGTTTTGGTTTTTATATCTCTATCATAACCTATTACTCTACAGCTTAAAATTTGTTTTTCTTCACCATCTATTTCATTAAAATCTATATCACTTCTTATAAATTCATAATCTCTTGGGAAATATAGCAGTAAATCATATATAGTAAAAATTCCGCATCTATTAAGCCTTTCACTAAGCTTTGGTCCTACTCCTTTTAAAGTAGATATTTCCATGGATATATTCATTTGCTCACCCTCAAAATTTTAATTCACTAAATATTAAAGCACAAGTTTCTACTTATGTAAATAAAGTGAAAAACTTGTGCTTTTTTTATATTATTCTACTGATACTAAGAAATAATAAAGAGGCTGTGCTCCTTTATAGCATTGAACATCTAGCTCTCCATACTTTTCTTCTATTTTTTCTGCAAATTCTTCTGCTTCTTCTTCAGTTACGTCTGCACCATAGAAAATCGTTATAAGCTCACTATCTTCGTCAATCATATCAGAAAGTATTTCTTCTGTAACATCAAAGTATGATTCTCCAACTTTCTTTATTTTACCTTCAATCAAACCAAGAATATTTCCTTCTTTTATTTCTATTCCATCCATTTCTGTATCTCTTACTGCATAAGTTACAGAACCTGTCTTAACCATTTCTCTTGCTTCTTTAAGATTTTCTACATTCTCATCAACTTCTAGTTCTGGATTAAACATTGTAACACATGTTATTCCTTGAGGTATTGTAGTTGTTGGTATTACTCTAACATCTTTATCTGCAATTTCAGCAGCTTGGTTTGCTGACATTATTATATTCTTATTATTTGGTAAAACGAAAATATGTTCAGCATTTAATTTAGACACACATTCCATTATATCTTGAGTTGAAGGGTTCATTGTTTGACCACCTTCTATAACATAGTCAACACCTAGATCTTTGAATATATTAGTTATTCCTTCACCCATTGCAACTGCTACAAATGCGTATTTTTTCTTTTCCTGTTCCAACTCTTCAATAGCTGCTTCACCCTCAAAGTGAGCTGAATCATCTAAGTTAGCTTCTTTATATTCTTCTTTATTTAAAAGAACTTCTCTATGTTCTTCTCTCATATTATCTATTTTTATTTTTGATAATTCTCCTAATTTAACAGCCTTCGCTAAAACAGCTCCTGGGTCATTTGTATGAATATGTACCTTTATAACATCTTCATATCCAACTACAACTTGTGAGTCTCCCATAGGAGTTATTTCATCTCTAAATTTTTCAGCTTTGTTAGCATCTGCTAAAATTATAAATTCAGTACAATAACCAAACTTAATATCTATATCTTCTGTCCCTTGAGCACCTTGCATTTTAGCAGTTGCTGGTTTAATATCCTTTATTTCAGCCTTAATATCCTCTCTTAGGGCATCATACATTCCTTTAAGAATAATATATAATCCCATTCCACCTGAATCTACAACCTTAGCCTTCTTTAATGCTGGTAATAAATCGGGGGTTTTATCTAACATTATTTTAGCTTCTGTTACTATAACGTCCATAATATCTATTATATCTTTTACATCTGTATCTATTGCTGCATCAGCCGCAGCTCTTATAACAGAAAGTATAGTTCCTTCTGTTGGTCTCATAACAGCCTTATAAGCTGCGTTACTACCTTCTTTGAAGGCTATAGCAAGTTCTATAGCGTCTACTTCATTTTTCCCTTCTAGGCCCTTAGAAATACCTCTTAATATTTGAGAAAGAATCACTCCAGAGTTTCCTCTTGCTCCCATTAAAGCCCCTTTAGCAAGTTTTTTTGAAGTTTCAGCAATTGATATAGAATTTAATCCTTCTATTTCTTTAACTGCAGCTTTAAAGGTAGCTGACATATTTGTTCCTGTGTCTCCATCTGGAACAGGGAATACATTTAAAGCATTAACGTATTCGCTTTCTTCCAACAATCTGTTGCTAGCATTAACAACCATGTTATAAAAATCATGGCCATTTATTTTCTGATATTTCATCTTTTTACCTCCTAGACTCTAACTGCTTGAACATTTACTGTAACAGATGAAACTTTTAATCCAGTAAAGTTTTCCACGCTATAACGTACCTTTTGTATTATGTTATTAGCTATTACAGAAATCTTTGTTCCATATTCAACCATAACATATAATTCTATAACTAATTTATCTTCATTAAATTTTAGCTTAACACCCTTGCTTAAATTTTCTATTCTCATTAATTCCCATAATCCCTCAGTTGCATTCTTAGAAACCATACCAACTACACCATAGCACTCCATAGTTGAAAGCCCAACTATTTTTGCAAGTACTTCGTCTGAATAATGTATATTTCCAAGTTCATTTGAATATCCTACCATATAGAATCCTCCTTATAAATATCCTTATACTATATTTTATATTACTTATATTTATTATTCAAGTAAATCTTACATAGCTTATTATATGAAGATAACATTATATATATAAATATTTTTAAATTTAAAAGTTTTTTCACTTTTTTCTCATTTTCTATTGCTTTTCTAAGGCTTACTATGTTAAAATTTAATCTGTCCTATTGAAGAGAAATTATCTTCACAAATAAGGAGGTGTTTTCAAGTGGCAAGAAGATGCGAAGTTTGTAATAAAGGGGTTGTATCTGGAACTCAATACTCCCATTCACATCGTCAATCAAAGAGAACTTGGGCTCCTAACATAAAGAGAGTAAAGGCTTTAGTTAACGGAACACCAAAAACAGTTCATGTATGTACAAGATGCCTTAGATCTGGTAAGGTTCAAAGAGCAATATAAGTTCAAATAGAAAATGCAATTGGTTTTAACAATTGCATTTTTTATTTTATATTTGATTATTTTGTCACACATTTTTCATATGTAGTTATCTTTTTCTTTTAAAAAATCTAATAAAATTTGAAATAAATCTTGGTAATTTTATAGCTATTATCTTCATAAATTCTCCCCCCATAAAAAATCACTCATCTCTTTATATACATTGTATGCAAATAAACAAAATGAGTGATTATTTTTTTATTTAATCTTTAGAATAAATAACCATTATAATTCCACTATCAAAATTTATTTTTATGTCTTTTCCTACAAATTCATTAGAAGTAGTTAAACCATCACCCAAGGATAGATCATAATTTAATAAATCATATTTAGAATTTTTTATAGTAAAATTTTTTACTATTTCACAATATGCATGAAAAGATATAATATCCCCCTTATTTCCTCTTAATATCATACTTTTATCACATAAAAAAATTCTATTATTATCATCTACTATTTCAACATGAATAGATTTCTTTAGTCCTTTTAACATAAGTCCAATATTACTTAATGAATGATCATATCTAGTTCCAGTGACTCCTAAAAGGATTATTTCTGTTGCCCCTTCTTCAATAGCTAAATTAAATGCAATTTCTGTATCTGTAAAGTCTTTTTCTTTTTTATATTTTATTTTTTTACAGCCAGTGGCCTCCATATAATTTATTATTTTTTTATCAGCTGAATCAAAATCACCCAGTATGTATTTTGGAGATATATTATATTGGTATAGTACCTCACAACCTTTGTCTGCTCCTATTATAATATCTGCTTTTTTATATGATTCTAATAACAGATGCTTAGATGGTGCTTTTCCGCCTGATACTATTAAAACCTTCATTTTATTTTCCTCTTATCGCTTCTATATTTTCTTTAAGTTTTCCATCTCCAAACACTGCTGAACCAGCAACTAAAACATTTGCTCCTGCATTAATTATATCTTCTGCATTTGTTTTATCTACTCCTCCATCTACTTCTATTAATAAACTTTCATTTAACTTTGAGCTCATTTCCTTAACTTCTCTAATTTTCTCTAAAGAATATGGTATAAACTTTTGCCCTCCAAAGCCTGGATTAACTGACATTATTAATACTAAGTCCAATTTACTTATTATATCTTTCAAAACAAAAGTTGGAGTTCCTGGATTTAATGATACACCTGCTTTAATCCCCTTGGATTTTATATATTCTATTGCTCTATCTATGTGTTTTTCCGCTTCATAATGTATTGTAATTATATCTGCTCCTGCATTTACGAAATCATCTATATACCTTGAAGGGCTTTCTATCATTAAATGAACATCGAATATCTTAGTTGTTTTACTCCTTATTGATTTTATTACTGGTAATCCTATACTGATGTTGGGTACGAAATTTCCATCCATAACATCTATGTGAATAAAATCTGCTCCTGCTTTATCTACGCTTATAATTTCCTCACCTAGTTTTGAAAAGTCTGCTGATAATATTGATGGTGATATTTTTACCATTTGTATTTTTCCCCCTCTAATAATTCTTCTAATATTCTTATATAAAAATTATATCTTATTTCATTGATTTTATTTTCTTGTAGTGCCTTCTTTACTGAGCATTCAGGTTCTCTATTATGAAGACATCCTCTAAACTTACAATTATGATTGTATTCTTCAAACTCAGGAAAACAATATCTAAGTTCATCTTTATTCATAAAGCTAATATCTATATTAGAAAATCCTGGGCTATCTACTAGATAACCCCCTTCTATCTCTATAAGTTCGCTATGTCTTGTAGTATGTTTACCTCTACCTATTTTCTTTGACACAACTCCTGTTTCCATATGAGTTCTATTTATAAGAGTATTTATTAAAGTAGATTTTCCTGCACCTGATGGTCCACATAAAACAGTTTCATTGTTTTTTAATCTATCTTTAAGAAGAGTAATTCCCTCCCCCTTTTTAGCATTTATAAATAATACATCATAACCGATATCATTGATCTTCTTTTTAATTTCTTCCTTTTCTTCTGTACTTGCTAAATCTACCTTGTTTAAGCATACTATTGCCTTTATATTATTGTATTCGCATAGTATCAAAAACCTATTTAAAAGGTCAAAATTAATATCTGGATTTTTTACTGCAAATATTACAAAAGCTTGAGTAACATTTGCTACGGTAGGTCTTATTAATTCCGAGGATCTATCATATATATCTTCAATAACTCCTTTTCCATTAGAGATATTTATATCTACATTATCTCCAACCATAGGTTTCATATCTTTATGTCTAAACTTTCCTCTCGCTTTACATTCTATTATATCTTCTTTAGTCTTAACATAGTAAAACCCACCAATTCCTTTTATAATTTTTCCTTCCATACTTCCTCCAAAAAATTTAATCTTTATATTTTATAATAAACAGATTTCACCAAAAAATGCAAATAAATTTTATAAAAATAAAAATCAGCTTAAATGCTGATTTTTATTTTTATAGCTAATTTTAATTATCTCTACTATTGTTGATTTTCAGGATTTTCTGGTTTTTCTGATTTTTTTGCTTTTATTTCCACTGTTTGGCCTTCTTTTATTTCTTTAGTAAAGCTTTCGACTATATCTCCACTACCAATTATCTTATATGATATATTATTTCTAAGAAGTATTTTTATTGCATCATCTACCTTCATCCCTGCTTCAAGCCCTAATCCTGCAATATCTGTTACTTTTTCCTCAAACTTTCCTACTGTTAAAGTTATTGGGGTTCCTTCAGTACGTTGGGAATCAGAATCGGATTGTTTTAATATTATACCATCTTGGCTTTTGTCATTGGTAACTTCATAATTAATAGTTACTACAAGCTTAAGCTTTTCTAAGGTCTCTTTACCTTTAGCTTCCTTTTCTCCTACTACACTAGGTACATTGATAAGTTTAACTTCCGGTCCTTTACTTACAATTATTTCTATTGCAGTTTTTTTACTGATTTTAGTACCAGCAGATGGACTTTGTTTAATTAAATACCCATTTTCTACTTTATCATTATTTTCTTCTTTAATAGTATAATTAGTAAATCCTTGAGTCTGTAAAGTTTTCTCAATATTTGTTTTTTCATAATCTCTAAAATCAGGCATATCTACTTGTTCTTCTCCTGCTGAAACTACCACATTAATTATTGAATCTTTCTTTACTTTTGTTCCTGATTTAGGATCTGTTTGTAATATAGTATTTTCTGGTTTATCACTTTTTTCAGTGCTTTTCACTTTTATCTGTAATCCTAAAGTTTCAATTTCTGATTTAACTTCATCAACAGTTTTTCCAACTATATTAGGAACTTCAACTTCTTTATTACTATTTCCACCGGCTAAGAAGTACCCTATAGATCCTAGAATTAATACTCCAATTATTGCTCCAACTATAATTAAAGCATTTCTAGCTCCATTTTTGTTTTTCTTTTTTTTCTTAACAACTTCTTTATCATCTTCATCATATTCTTCATCATATTCTTCGTCTTCATCATCATAGTAATCATCTTCTAGCTTAGAAATATGAGTTGTTTTTTGACTTTGATTATTAATTGGACTCATTATTATAGTATGATCGCTGTTATCTATAACTTGAGATCCTATTACTACATCAGGATTTTCTTGTATCTTTTGTAAATCCTGAATTATTTCTTTAGCATTTTGATACCTTTTTATTGGTTCTTTTTCTATAGCTTTAAGAATTAACTTATTTAAACTATCCGGAATAGCAGAATTTATATTTTTAGGAGGAATAGGTTCTTCTTGCAAATGCTTTAATGCAACTGTAACTGGCGAATCACCTTCAAAAGGTAATCTTCCTGTTACCATTTCATATAAAACTATTCCAAAAGAATATATATCTGATCTAAAATCAATATAAGTTCCTTTCGCTTGTTCTGGTGAAAGATAATGAGCTGATCCAATAATACTTGTAGTATTTGTTATTGTTTGCGAGTCTGTAGATTTTGCTATACCAAAATCAGTAACCTTAACTTCGCCAGATTCAGTAACTAATATATTTTGTGGCTTTATATCCCTATGAATTATATTATTTTTATGTGCACAATCCAAAGCTTTAGCTATCTGAAGAGCTATTTTTATAGCTGTATTGTAACTAAGCTTTCCACTGTAATTAATTAACTCCTTCAAAGTTTTTCCGCTTATATACTCCATTACTATATAATCTATATCATCCTGGGTACCTACATCTAAAACATTAACTATATTCGTATCTGATAAATTTGCAATGGCAGTTGCTTCTCTTTTAAATTTTTGGGATATTTCTTTATTGTCTGCAAATTGCTTTTTTAATATTTTTACTGCTACAAATCTATTAAGCTTATTACATTTAGCTTTATAAACTTCAGACATTCCGCCTTCCCCTACTTTTTCAAGAAGTTCATATCTACCACCTAGTATAATTCCATTCATATTACACCTCTCCTCCAAATAACATTACAGTTATATTGTCTCTTCCACCTTTAAATTTAGCTAGATTAACAAGTTTTTCACAAATATCCTGTAATTCCTTTTCTTCTAATTCAAATGATAAAATCTCTTCTAAACCTATTTCATTTGTTAAACCATCACTACACATAAGAAAATAATCAAATTTATTTTTTTCTATTTTAAATAGATCTATATTTACTACTTCTTCTGTTCCTATTGCTCTAGTTATAACATTTTTTTGAGGATGATTTATAGCTTGTTCCTTTGAGATGCTACCACAATCTAAAAGTTCTTGAACTAAAGAATGATCTTTTGTTATTTTGGTTATTTCCTTAGACTTTATTCCAAAACAAGAACTATCTCCAATATTTGCAACTTGAATTATATTTTTAGTTATTAAACATGCAACTACAGTTGTTCCCATTCCATTATAAGTTTCATTGCAATGTGCTAAATTATACACCTTTGAATTTGCATGTTTGATAGCTTTTTCTAATATATCTCTACTATTCTCATCTTTGAAATTATCTTTTATGTATTTTATTAATGACTTTGAGGCAGTTTTGCTTGCAACTTCACCAGCATTATGCCCCCCCATTCCATCTGCTACTACACAAATTTTAAATTCTTCATTTTCATAAAATTCTGCATAATCTTCATTTAAGTTTCTTAAGTTACCCACGTCACTTTTTATACCAATCACCAATACCCACTCCCTCTAAATTTGAGACTTTAAGAAATTTCTCCTTAATTGACCGCAAGCAGCATTTATATCATTACCCATTTCTCTTCTTACTGTAACTTCAATTCCACTTTCTAATAATACTTTTTCAAAGTCTTCTATAATCTTTTTTGAAGGCCTTTTTAAAGTATTTTCTTTTATTTCATTGACAGGTATAAGATTAACATGGCATTGTCTTCCCCTTAACAATTTTGAAAGAGATTTCGCATCTTCTTTACCATCATTTATACCTGATACTAATGAATATTCAAAGGTTATTCTTCTACCCGTTTTATTAAAGTAATAATCACAAGCTTCCAATATTTCCTTTATTGAATATTTATTAGCAATCGGCATTATTTCTCTTCTTTTTTCATCACTAAATGCATGTAACGATATAGCTAATGTTATAGCATATCCTTTATCTGCTAGTTCATAAATCTTAGGTACTAGCCCACAAGTAGAGAGGGTTATATGCCTTTGACCTATATTTAATCCATAATCAGCATTTACTAAATCTAAAAATTTAGTAACATTTTCATAATTATCTAAAGGTTCTCCACTTCCCATTAATACTATATTAGAAATTCTTTCACCTAATACCTTTTGAGCTAATATAACTTCTGATAATATTTCTCCAGCTGTTAAATTTCTAACTCTTCCTTCTAAGGTTGAAGCACAGAATTTACATCCCATTCTACATCCAATTTGAGTAGAAATACATATTGAATTACCATGCTTATATTTCATTATTACACTTTCAATGATGTTTCCATCATCGAAAGCTAATAATAATTTTTGAGTACCATCTAAAGTTGATTCATATTTCTCTACTACTTCTGGAATTCCTATATAAAAATTTTTACTAAGTTTATCAATTAAACTTTTAGGTAAATTCTTCATTTCTTCAAAATTCCAAGTATATTTATATATCCATGAAAAAATTTGTTTTGCCCTAAAGGCACTTTCTTCATTTTCCTTCATCCATAAGGAAACTTCTTCTAAACTGTAATCTAAAATGTTTTTCATATTTCACCTATTTTATTTTCTTTATTTTTCCCATAAAGAAACCATCCATAGAATCATTTGGCAATATAGTTAAGCTTCCATCTGCATTGTATATAAAGTTACTATTATTTCCTATATATAATTTTTCTACAACTGCATCTTTATGCTTTGATAAGAACCATTGTAAATTTTCTTCATTTTCTTCTTTATTTAATGTACATGTAGAATATACAAGTGTTCCACCAGGTTTTAAATACTGCCATGCATTTTCCATTATTTCTCTTTGTATTGGAACTAAATCTTTTAATTGTTGTCTTGTTTTATTCCATTTTATTTCTGGTTTCTTTCTTATTATACCAAGTCCTGAACAAGGTACATCTATTAATACTTTATCTCCATAGCTTATATAATCACTATTTAGCTTAGTTGCATCCATAGCCTTACACACTATATTATTTAATCCTAATCTCTTTGCATTTTCTTCTATAAGAGAAAGTTTATTTTCATGTAAATCAAAAGCTAAAACTTCACCAGTATTGCTTAATAATTCAGCAATATGCGTTGTTTTGCCACCTGGCGCAGCACAAAGATCTAAAACTTTATCTCCTTCTTTTAAATCTAATAAAGGTGCTACAAGCATTGCACTTTCATCTTGAACTGTGATAAGACCTTCTTTAAAAAGTACATTATCTTCAATTCCTTTTCCACCCTTTATTGCTATACCTTCTGGGCAAGCATATCCCTCTTCAATATTATATCCAATTTCTTCTAATTTCTCATAAACTTCATCATATTCCGCTTTAAATTCATTCACTCTAACAGTAACTTTTGGAGTCTCATTCAGACCTGACATTAGTTTCATAGTCTTTTCTTCACCATATTGTTTTATAAATAGTCTTATCATCCAAGGTTGAAAAGAAAACTTATAAGCAAGCTCATCTATTCTGTTTCCTGGAACAACAATTTCTTTTTCATCTTTTATATAGTTTCTTAAAATTCCATTTACAAGTTTAGATGCTTCTAAAGAAACTTCTTTTGCTTCTTCGACAGCTTCGTTACATGCTGCATATTCCGGTATTTTATCTAAAAAATACATTTGATAAATGGCTACTCTTAATATATTTAATACGGTTGTATCAATTAAATTAATATCCTTAACAAAATTTCCTATTAATACATCTAAAGTTCTTTTTCTTCTTAAAGTTCCATAAACAATTTCTGTTATAAGACCTTTATCTTTATCTTCTATATCTCTTGTATTAAGTTCATTTGAAAGAACTAGGTTTGAATAAGCTCCTTCTTCTAAAACTCTTTGTACTATTTGTCTTGCAAGTTTTCTACTGTTCATCCTTCTACCTCTTAATTATCATTATATCTATTATTTATGGCTATTAGTCTTATTAATTGAGAAATAGCCATAAGGGTTGCTGCTACATATGTCATTGCAGCTGCATCTAAAACCTTTTGCGCTCCTTTTAATTCATCTCCATATAAGAAAGTTCTTGTTTTTAATATATTTAACGCTCTTGTTGAAGCATTGAATTCTACTGGAAGAGTTATAATTTGATAGATTACAGCTCCGCTAAAAAATATTATACCTACCTTTGCAAATAATGGATTCCCTAAAAATATACCTATCATAAATAAGTATATTGATATTGAGCTTCCTATATTAACAACAGGAGCTATTTTTGTCCTTAAAGCTAAAGGAGCATAGTGAGTTTGATGTTGAATTGCATGCCCACATTCATGAGCTGCTATTCCAGCTGCTGCTACAGTTGCACTATCATGTACTTCTGGTGAAAGCCTTATTACCCTTGCTGAAGGGTCATAATGATCACCAAGTTGCTTCCCGTACCTTTCAACCCTTACATCAAAAAGTCCTGCACCATCTAATATACTTCTTGCAACCTCACCACCAGTAACACCACTTAAAGTTCTAACAGTTTTATATTTTTTATATGCACTGTCTATTTTAAATTGTGCCCAAAAAGCTATTATCATAGCTGGTATCAAAATTAAATAAGTTGAGTCAAATAAAAATCCTGGATAAAACATAAATTCCTCTCCTTCATATAGATTTATATTATTTACGGCAAACATTAAATAAGCTTTTTATTTACTCCTATTTCATTACCATTTGTATATTGTTCTATAGTTAAAGGCTTTCCATTTGGAAACTGAATTTTCTTAATTAATAATACCCCTAAATTTGTTGAAACTTTCATTCCTTCCTTAGATACATTTATTATAGTTCCTGGCTCCTTATTACTACTTTCTAATAAAACTTCACTTTCATATATTTTCATTGATTTATCATCATAAGTAGTATGTGCAATTGGCCATGGATTAAGTCCTCTAATTAAGTTATGAATATTTTTAGCAGAATCATTCCAATCTATTCTCCCCAAATCTTTATTTAGCATCTTTGCATAAAAAGTTTCTTCACATTGCTTTTGTGGAATTATTGTTCCTTTTGATAAACCATCTATAGTATCTAACAAAAGGTCTGCTCCTTTATACATTAATAAATCATGTAACTCCCCAGCCGTCATATTATCGGCTATTTTGACCTCATCTTTAAGAAGCATATCTCCTGTATCAAGCCCTACATCCATTAACATTGTTGTATTTCCTGATTTTTTTTCACCATTTATTATAGCCCAATTTAATGGAGCTGCTCCTCTATACATAGGTAGTAAAGAAGCATGTAAATTTATACAACCATACTTTGGAATATCTAAAACTTCTTTTGTCAATATTTGCCCAAAGGCTACAACTATTATAAAATCTGGTTTTAAGTTTTTTAGATACTCTAAAGCCTCTTTATCATTCTTTAGTTTTATAGGTTGAAAAACTTTAATATTGTTTTCTAACGCAATCTCCTTAACTGGTGAATAAGATATTTTTTTACCTCTACCTTTTGGTTTATCTGGTTGAGTAAATACACTTTCAACGCCATAAACATCAATTATTTTTTTTAATGAAGGTACTGCAAAGTCTGGGGTTCCCATAAATACTATCTTCATGCTAATCCTCCTTAGTTATTTTAAATAATCTATAAATAAAGTACCATTTAGATGATCATTCTCGTGAAGTATAGCTCTTGCTAAAAGTTCTGTTGCTTCTAAAATGAACTCTTCTCCCTTTTCATTTAATGCTTTTACCTTTACATAGTTAGGTCTCTCAATATCTGCAGCTTCTCCAGGTACACTTAGACACCCCTCTTCACCAATTTGAGTCCCTGAAACTTCTAATATTTCTGGGTTTATAAATACTCTTAATCCATGATCATCATAAACATCTACAACAAATATTCTTTGAAGTATTCCAACTTGAGGTGCTGCCAGCCCAACTCCATCAGCTTCATACATAGTATCAGCCATATCTTCAATTAGTTTTATTGTTCTAGGTGTTATTTTAGTAACAACCTTACATTTCTTTCTTAATGCTTCATCGCCATTTTGTCTTATATTTCTAATTGCCATTTTTCTACCTCCTAAGTCAAATTATTTGGATTAATATCAATAGTTGCTTTTACTTCATTATATACATTCTTATTTAATTGATAAAGTTTATCTTTAATTTTTTTACAAAAATCTAAAGATAGTTCACCTTTAAACAATATTTGCCATCTATAATTATCTTTAATCTTAGAAATAATACATGGAACTGGTCCTAACATTTCTACATTATTATATTCATTCTTTATTTCCTCAAAATTATCTTTTAGTAAAATCATAAAATCTATTAACATTTTTTCATTTTTAGAAGAAGCATTTACTAATAGTATTTTACCAAAAGGAGGGTAATACATCAAACCTCTTGATGTAAATTCTTCATCATAAAATCCTTCATAATCATAATTTTTAGCATAATTTAAACTGTAATGATCTGGATTATATGTTTGAACTATAACTTTTCCCTCTTTTGTTCCTCTTCCTGCCCTACCTGCAACCTGTGTAACTATTTGAAATGTTCTCTCTGCTGATCTATAATCCGGTATATTTATAGACATATCTGCAGCTAATATTCCAACTAATGTTACATTCTCAAAATCTAGTCCTTTTGATATCATTTGGGTTCCTATAAGTATATCTCCCTTTTTGTTTTTAAATAAATTATATATATCCTCATGAGAATTCTTACTTCTTGTAGTATCTACATCCATTCTTAGAACTCTAGCATCTTTAAAGTATTTCTTTACTTCTTCTTCAACCCGTTCAGTTCCAGCCCCAAAATGCTTAACATATTTACTTTTACATTTCGGACAAATTTTTTGTTGTCTTTCAGTGTACCCGCAATAATGACATATAAGATATCCATTCTTATGATATGTCATTGATATGTCACACTTATGACATTTAAATACATATCCACAGCTTCTACAGGATACGAAAGTAGAGAACCCTCTTCTGTTTAAAAATAAAATTATTTGTTCTTTTCTGTATAAAGCTTCCTTGATTTCTATAAAAAGCTTTCTACTAAACATAGAGATATTTCCACTATTTAATTCATCTCTCATATCTACTATATCCATTATAGGCATAGGCTTATTGTCTACCCTATTATTAAGTTCTAATAATTCTATCTCCCCTGTAATAGCTCTATAATATGTTTCTATAGATGGTGTTGCTGAACCTAATATAACTTTGCATTCTTTAATTTCACTTAAAAATTCTGCTATTTCTCTTGTTACATATCTAGGATTTTGCTCTGATTTATAAGTATTTTCATGTTCCTCATCTATTATTATTACTCCTAGGTTTGAAACTGGTAAAAACAGCGCACTTCTGGCACCAATTATAACCTTCGCTTTACACTCTTTAACTCTGTACCATTCATCATACCTCTCTCCATCTGATAGCTTACTATGAAATACTGCAACTTCTCTTCCAAATCTTCCTTTGAATCTTTCTATCATTTGTGGAGTTAGAGATATTTCTGGCACTAAAATTATTGCAGATTTTTCTTTTGAAATAGCTTCACTTACAAGATTCATATAAATTTCTGTCTTCCCAGAACCAGTTACTCCCTTTAGTAGAGATATTTTTTTATTGGAATCTTTTATTTTCTTTAAAACCTTGATTTGATCTTCTGTAAGTTCTCTTTCTTTGTACTCAGTATATTTTTTATCATTATATCTATATACTATTTCTTCTTCTATTTTTAAATATCCTTCTTTTACCAGTTTATTAATTTTATATACTGAAAATTTATATAAATTCACAAGTTCACTTTTATTAAATTTTCCATTATTATTTTTTATAAAGCTTATTATATCTTCATATTTATTTAAAATATCACTATCAATAAATTTATCTCCAATAGCTACAACCATTTTATACTTGTTCTTAGTTCCCTTTAATATTCCTTGTGGAATAAGAAGCTTTATAGCATCTATATACTTGCATAAATAACTTTCTCTTATAAAATGAATAAGCTTTAAATCATTTTCACTTAAAAGTGACTCTGCTGCTCCTATAGCTTTTATTTTCTTTATTCTAATCCCCTTTATTTCTTCCTCTTTTATAGACAATATAAATCCATCTACAAGAGAGTTTCTAACTCCAAAAGGCACTTTTACCCATTGCCCTATCTTTATTTCAGATTTAAGTTCTTCTGGTATTTCATAAGTAAAGGGTTTATCTATATCTAAAGCATCACTATTTATAATAATTTCTGCATATTTTTTCAAATTCATCACCCTTTTATTAGGTTATATTAACTCTATAAATAGAAGAAAGCGCCTTCTAGCGCTTTCTTAATATAGTTTCAAAGATTTTAGATGC
Organism: Clostridiaceae bacterium AF10-41; assembly: GCA_027686065.1. Classification (GTDB taxonomy): domain Bacteria; phylum Bacillota; class Clostridia; order Clostridiales; family Clostridiaceae; genus Clostridium. The sequence continues at coordinate 25,016 of JAQCTH010000007.1, read as the reverse complement.
AACTTCCTTTTTACTCATCTTATCTAAATATATTTCTTCTCCATCTTTAGAAATAATAATAACTTTATTATCTTCACTTCCAAATCCGGTGTCAGCACTTGTAATATCATTTGCCACTATATAATCCAAATTCTTTTTTTGTAATTTATTCTTAGCATTTTCTATTATATTATTACTTTCTGCTGCAAATCCAACAAGAATTTGATTATTCTTCTGTTCTCCTAATAATTTTAAAATATCATTATCTCTTACGAAAGTTAAAACTAAATCATCTTCACTTTTCTTTATCTTTTCATTTCTATATTCTTTAGCTTTATAATCTGCAACTGCTGCTGATTTAATAACAATGTCACTGTTTTTAAAATTATCTAACATTGCATTTTTCATTTCTTCATTTGTAGTTACATTTATCACATTTATACCAGTAGGAGGATCTATATTAGTTGGACCTGACACTAAAGTAACATTAGCTCCTCTAGCTTTAGCCTCCTCTGCAATATAATATCCCATTTTCCCTGTGGATCTATTTGTAATAAATCTAACTGGATCTATTTTAGAATGGGTTGGTCCCGCACTTATTAAAACATTTTTCCCTTGTAAATCTTTATTTTTATCTTGATTATTAAGTGCTTCTAAAACTCTTCCTACAATTGTATTTACATCTGCCAGCTTTCCTTTGCCTATGTCTCCACAAGCAAGTCTACCAGAAGCTGGTTCTATAAATTCATATCCATATTTCTTCAATTTTTCTATATTATCTTGAACTATTATATTTTCATACATATTAGTATTCATAGCTGGAGCAAAAATAACCTTTGCTCTAGTTGCCATAATAGTTGTAGATAACATATCATCAGATATTCCATTTGCAACTTTTCCAATTATATTTGCAGTAGCTGGTGCTACTAAAAAAACATCTGCTCTTTTGGCTAGTGATATATGTTGTATTTCAAAGGCTTTTGGTTCTGCAAACATATCTGTTACAACCATATTTTGACTTAATGATTGAAATGATAATGGAGTTACAAATTTAGTTGCAGATTCAGTCATAATAACTCTTACATCAATATCTTGCTTTTTTAAAGCACTTATGATGTCTAAGGTTTTATAAACTGCAATTCCTCCACTTACACCTATACATACACACTTTTTATTATTCATAATTATTTTAAACCTTCTTTTGTAGGTATAACTTCATACCCTACTTCCCCTTCGTTAACTTCATTAATAGCAATGGTTAAAGGTTTTTTAGATTTAGTTGCAACTAACGGTTCGCTTCCATCTATTATTTGTCTTGCTCTTTTTGAAGTAACTATTACTAATGAATATCTGTCATCTACCTTTTTAAGTAAATCCATTATTGATGGATTAATCATAGAGTTGTTCATGAATTAAGCCCTCCTTGGAATCTAAAATTGTATTTTCTTTTATTCTATCAACTCTGCATTTTTCTGCCGCTATAATTGATTCTACTTTTGACACAGCTAAATCCAAAGTATCATTTACTACAGCATAATTATATTTTGAAACATAATTAATTTCTTTATATGCATTTTTAAATCTAGTCATTAATGATTCTTCTGTTTCGCTGCCTCTTTTTATAATTCTTTGCTTTAGTTCCCCCATTGATGGTGGAAGAATAAATATAAATACCCCTTCACTAAAGTTTTCTTTTACTTGTAGTGCTCCTTGAATATCTATTTCTAGAATAACATCTTTTCCTTCTTCAAGCATTTTTTCCACATTTACTTTTGGAGTACCATAGAAATTTCCATGGACATTAGCATATTCTAAAAATCCATTTTTTTCAACCTTTTCTTTAAATACTTCTTTGGATAAAAAGTAATAATTTACTCCATCTACTTCTCCATTTCTTGGAGATCTTGTTGTAGCTGAAACTGAAATATATATATTTTTATGCTTTTCTAATAAAGCCTTACAAATAGTACCTTTTCCAGCTCCCGAAGGCCCTGAAATAACTATTAAAACACCTCTATTATTACTCTGCATTATTCGTCTACCTCATCTACAGCTTCGTCTTTTGCTACAAGCCTATGAGCTACGGTTTCTGGTTGAACTGCTGATAATATGACATGATCACTATCCGTTATTATAACAGCTCTTGTTCTTCTTCCATAAGTTGCATCTATAAGCATACCTCTATCCCTAGCTTCTTGTATTATTCTCTTTATAGGTGCTGACTCTGGACTTACAATAGCAACAAGTCTATTAGCAGAAACTATATTACCAAATCCAATATTAATTAACTTTATACCCATTGTTCTCCTCCTATTTACTCTATATTTTGTGATTGTTCTCTTATTTTTTCTATTAGGTTTTTTATGTTAATGACATAATTTGTCATATTCATATCACTAGACTTAGACGCAATTGTATTAGCTTCTCTATTCATCTCTTGAATTATAAAATCAAGTTTTCTTCCAATTTGACCTTCTTCTTTAAAAGTTTTTCTCATTTGACTTAAATGACTTTTAAGTCTTGTAATTTCCTCATCTACAGCCGACTTATCTGCAATTATAGCTATTTCTTGTGCTATTCTTGCTTCATCTATTTCTATTCCTTCAAGCAAATCTTTAAGCTTAACTTCTAGTTTCTTTCTATATGCCACTGGAACAGTATATGCTATATTTTCTATATTATATACTAAGTTTTCTATTTCATTTAATTTTTGAAGAATGTCTTCCTTAAGCTTTTCTCCTTCAATTACTCTCATATTATTCATCATTTCTAATGATGAATTTATAAGAGGTTTAATAACTTCCCAAATTTCTTCTATTGAATCTTCTTCTTCTATAATTGTTATAACATCAGGAAATCTAGCAATTTGTGTTGCTGTTACATCATTTTTTATATTTAGATTTTCTTCTATTTCTTTTAAGCAGTTATAATAGCTTTCTGCTAGTCTTAAATTTAATTTAGCTATTCCTTCTCCACCACTATAACTTTTTTGATTAATAAATACATCTACTTTTCCTCTAGATAGTTTTGAATTTATTAACTTTCTAATTTCTTCTTCTAAAGAAATTATACTTTTAGGTAATCTTACATTTAAATCTAAATATCTGCTATTTACACTTTTCATTTCAACTGAAAATAAAAATTTATTTCCTTCTTCACTACTAGCTCTGCCAAAGCTAGTCATACTTTTAACCATATATGCCTCCAAAGTTTATATTATATTAAAAATACAAGAACATTCTAATATTAATTTATATTTTGCCCAACTGTCAATAATTTGTTCACAGATTATTAACAATTATTTTTATAATTAATTTTATCATTCAAAAAAGAAGTAGACAACGCTACTTCTTTTTTAGGGATTTATTAACAAAAGAGTTCCCTCTCTGTATAATTTATATAAATTTAAATATACATTATATTTATTTATATAAAGGCTAACTTAAATATAAATAATACTGCAAGTACTATCATAACTATTGATACATTAGTCCTATCTTTTTTATCTTTACAGAATAGATTATATATTAAATTAATTACTACATATGATAATATTCCAATAGTTAAACCATCACCAATACTATATGTCAAAGCCATAGTTGTTATTGTTAAAAATGCTGGTACACCTTCAGTTATGTTGTCAAATTTAATATCTTTTACAGCTCCAAGCATTAAATATCCTACATAAATTAATGCTGGTGCAGTTGCACATGATGGTATTGCTATGAATATTGGTGAAAAGAACATTGCTACTAAGAATAATATCCCTGTTGTAATTGCTGTATATCCAGTTCTACCACCTGCTGCAACACCAGTTGAGCTTTCTACATATGTTGTAACAGTTGAAACACCTAATACAGCTCCTAAAGTAGTTGAAACTGCATCTACCAATAAAGCTCTTCCAGCATTTGGTACATTACCATTTTCATCTAGCATATTTGCTCTTGATGAAACACCTACTAAAGTTCCAACTGTATCAAAGAAATCTACAAATAAGAAAGTACAAACAACAACTATTAATTTATTTGCACCTTCTACAGTAAGGAATTGAGTGAAATCTAATTTGCCTGCTATCGGAGTAATACTTTCAAATTTAAATAATCCTTCTGGTAAATAAATGCCTAAATTAGTTGCTGCTTCTGGATTTATTAATGCGTATCCCCAAGCTAATAAAGTACTAGTTAATATACCAAATAATATAGCACCTTTTACTTTTCTCTTATCTAAAACTGCTATTATAACGACTCCAATTAATGCAATAACAACTGCTGGTGAAAAATGTCCCATTTTAACTAGCGTTGCATCATCTTTTATTACTAATCCTGCTCCTACCATACCTATAAATGCTATAAAAATACCAATTCCTGCAGTAACTGCATGTTTCATTGTCATTGGTATTGCATTTACAACAGCTTCTCTTATTTTAAATAATGATAATAATATAAATATAATACCTTCTATAAATACTGCTGTTAGCGCTGTTTCCCATGAAACTCCCATTCCTATAACAACTGAAAATGCGAAAAATGCATTAAGTCCCATACCCGAAGCTAATGCAAAGGGTAAATTCGCAAATAATCCCATTAATATACAAGCTATTGCTGCTGCTAAACATGTAGATGTAACTAAAGCTCCAACAGGCATCCCTGTTGCTGATAATATATTAGGATTTACTGCAATTATATAAGCCATAGTTAAAAAAGTAGTAATTCCTGCTACTATCTCTGTCCTAAAATTTACATTTTTATTTCTTAGTATTGGTAATAATCCTTGTCCTTCTGATAAGTTTTTCATTTTTAAACCCCCTAATTTTTTTATAAAAAAAAGCTGCTGAATTATTAAGTAGATAACTCATAGCAACCTTTTCGTAAATGCTAACAATTATATAATAAATTAATTAGCATTAAACTCATAGTCAAGATGTTTACGGTATCCTGGTAGAAACTTATGACCCTTATTGTCAATATTATATGAGCTACTTATCTTACGAACATTATTATATATTTTAAAATATCGTTTGTCAACATAAACGTATTAATTTATTCTCAACTCTACATAATATTCGTGTTGTTTTTAAAAGATTCTCTTATATCAATTCTTTTGCTACTTGAAAGAGCTACTATTAACTTAATTCTTGCTTTTTGCCCTGGCATACTTTCTTCAAAAAACACACCCAAATCTTTAAGCATTTTTCCGCCACCTTCATATCCATAAGATTCATATACTCTGCCTTCAAAACATCTAGAAACTATAACAACAGGTATATTATTATTTAAAGCTCTTTTTATTCCAAATACCATAGAAGGAGGAACATTTCCTCTTCCTAAGGCTTCTATAACAATTCCTTTATAGCCTTTATCTATAAAATAATTTATGTAATCTGACCCCATTCCAGCAACACATTTTATTAATGCAACTTCATCATTTATACTTTCTACATAATAAACCTTATGTTTTTTAGTTTTTCTGTAAAATAACACCTTATTATTATCCACTATTCCTATCGGTCCAAAATTTGGAGTTTTAAAAGCATTAAGTGCCATTGAATTTGCTTTAGTAACATCTGCTGCTGAATTTAATTCCCCATTAAAGCAAACTAACACCCCTCTACCTTTAGCTTCTTCCGAAATTGCCGTACATATAGATGTTGCTAAATTAAAGGGCCCATCATAACCAAGTTCCGAACTACTTCTCATAGCACCAGTTACAACTATGACTTTTTCTGTATCTATAGTTAAATCTAAGAAATATGCCGTTTCTTCCAAAGTATCTGTTCCATGAGTTAATACAACTCCATCTATATCCTCTCTCTCTACTAAAGATTTTATAAATTTACTAAGTTCTAGCATATTTTGTATTGTCATATGTGGAGATGGCTTACTAGAAAAACTATGCGATTCTATCTCTGCGAATTCTTCTATCCCAGTTACCATTGACATTATTTCTTCACCGGTTAAACTTGGAACAGCTGCTTTTATTCTTTCATCTACTTTCATAGAAATTGTTCCCCCATTAAATACTACAGCTACCTTTTTCATATTTTTCCTCCTAAAATTAATTAAAAAATAAAAACCCTTGGATTAACCAAAAGTTTAAAAATTAAAATCTAAATTTGATTATTGGTAGGGCGGCGTATCCTACATCTCTTATTACTGAAATCCAGCGTATGAGGAGCCTTTTCTCACCTCAATAATCTATTAATTCCATGCCAATATACATATTATAGCTTTTATATAAAAATGTTTCAACTTTTATTATTTACATTCTATTAATTTTCCTCTGTATAATCTGTTTTTTATTTTACCTTCACTTATAGGATACATTGTTGAAACATATATATAATCATTTCTGCTATCTATATCTATACCTATTAGTATATTCATCTCTGCCTTTTTTATTAATTCGATATGAATTCCATTTTCAGTTAGCTTATATACCCCTATATAGTCTGGATCTTCAATTACATTCCTCATAAATTCTATTAGATTCCCAACTATTTTTTTATTTAACTGTTTTCCATGTCTTTTTTTAATATGCTTTAATACCCCTGGGGAGGCATAGATGGTACCTGTAAATTTTACCCCTAAGTTTTCTGCCATTCTTTCTTTAAAATATCCTACTCTCTTATAGGTACAAAATCTGTCTTCCATAATATCCCTCAATTCTGTATAGTGTATATGAGCTTTATTTTTAAAAGATCTTACTAATATCTTATTCATTAGTATTGTTTTAATTTACACATATATTTTAAATGTACTATTATTTTATAAAGAAAAAGGTCAGCCTCTAATAAGACTAACCTCTTTCTCTATAAGATAATGCAGATCAAACCTCCACTACCTTCATTTATTATCTTTTGAAGTGTTTTCTGAATTTTAATTTGTACATCATCTGGCATCTTATATAGTTTATTTTGTAACCCTTCTTTTATTAATACTTCCAAAGGTTTACCAAACATATTACTTTGCCATAAGGATGCTGGGTCTTTATCAAATTGCTCCATTAATGATTTTACTAATTCTTCACTTTCCTTTTCTGATCCCATTATAGGACTTATTTCAGTTTTTATATTAGCTTTTATAAAATGAAGCGATGGTGCAGATGCTTTTAATTTCACACCAAACTTTGTTCCTTGTTTAACCATTTCAGGCTCTTCAAATTTCATTTCTGATAATTGAGGGGCAACTAATCCATAACCAGTTTCTCTTACATCAATTAGCGCATCCTTTACTTTATCATATTCTTTTTTAGCAAAATTTAATTCTTTTATTAAAGATAATAAATCACTTTCTGATTGAACATCTAAATCGCAAATTTCGCTTAGTATGTTATAGAAAATCCCATCTTTAGGTTTCATAGTAATATTTGCCTTACCTTCTCCCAAATCAACTGAACTCATTTCTGTTGGAGATAAATTTTCTTCTTCTTTTAATAAATTTAATGTAGTTTTAATATCTCTAACCTTACTTATGTTTTCGCACATTCCTTTTATTATATTAAAGAAATTCTTTTTAAGCCAGTGTTCAGGCTCTAATTTTTCAACCCAACTTGGCATATTTATATTAATTTCTTTTACTGGGAATTCTTTAAGTACATGTTTGAATATATTTTCCACATCACTTTCATTCATATTAGCTACATCCATGACTTGAACTGTAACATCATATTTTTCTTCCAAATTTTTTTTCATTGCTCTTGTCTCTGGAGCATTCACATATTTGGTATTAAGTACAACTATGAAAGGCTTATTTATAGCCTTTAACTCATCTATTACTCTTTCTTCTGCTTCTAAGTACTCATCTCTTTCTATCCCTGTAATACTTCCATCTGTTGTAACTACAAGGCCTATTGTAGAATGGTCTGTTATAACTTTTCTAGTTCCTATTTCTGCTGCATCTTCAAAAGGTATTTCGTAATCGTACCATGGAGTATTTACCATTTTAGCTTCTTCTCCATCCATATATCCTACTGCACCTTTTACAATATAACCAACACAATCAACCATTCTAACCTTAAATTTTATGTCTTCATCAATAGTTATTTCTACAGCTTCATTTGGAACAAACTTAGGCTCTGTTGTATGAATGCTTTTTCCTGAGCCACTTTGAGGTAATTCATCCTTTGCTCTTTCCTTTTTATAATTATTATCAATCTTTGGTATTACCATAAGGTCCATAAATTTCTTTATAAATGTTGATTTTCCAGTTCTAACTGGTCCAACAACACCTACGTATATGTCCCCTTGTGTTCTTTCAGCTATATCCTTGTATATATTAAAGCTGTCCACGGTGTACCCTCCTATTTATTTTTAACACTATATATATATTCAAGGATATAAAAAAATATACAGTTTTTTAAAATTTTTAAAGATTCCTCGAAGTACATATATAATAATATATTAGTTTCATTTTGATAATATTACCATATATGATTAAAATGCTAAACGCATCGATAATAAAGTAAAAATTTAGCTAATAAAAAAAAGAAAAAAAGCTCCATTAGGAGCTTTTAAAATAAATTAAATCAATAACTTTTTTAGTATATTTCACTTTTTCTTTCTCTTTCCATCAAATCTATTACTGCATCTTTAGGATTCTTTTCTTCAAATAGTATTTTATATAAAACATCTGTTATAGGCATTTCAATATCTAATTTTTCTTTCAACTCATAAAAGGCTCTACATGCTTTAATTCCTTCTACTACCATTCCTACTTCTTTTATAGCTTCGTCAGTTGTTTTTCCTGTACCTATTAAATAACCTGCTTTTCTATTTCTAGAATGAAGACTAGTACAAGTAACTATTAAATCTCCCATACCAGTAAGTCCAAGGAAAGTTTCAGCTTTACCACCAAGCTTAACTCCTATCCTAACGATTTCAGCCATACCTCTTGTCATAAGTGCTGCTTTTGAATTATCCCCATATCCAATTCCGTCACAAACTCCCGCTGCCAATGCAATTATATTTTTAACTGCACCACCAATTTCAACGCCTATCAAATCTTCATTAGTATAAACCCTAAAATTGATACTTATAAATAAATCTTGAACTTTTTTAGCTGCATCTAAATGATGTGAAGCTACTACTACAGTTGTTGGAATATCAAAAGCTACTTCTTCAGCATGACTAGGCCCGGATAAAATTACCACTTTATTATTTGGTAATTCCTCTTCTATAACTTGAGATAATCTTAAATTGCTTCCTTCTTCAATTCCTTTAGCTATACTTATAATTATAACATCTTTTTTTATCTTATTTTTTAATGATTTTGCTACTACTCTTATAGCATGTGAAGGTACAGCTAAAACTATAAACTCTGTATTTTCTATAGCTTCATCTAAATTAATATAAGCAGTGACATTTTCAGGTATATGTAAATCTTTAATATATCTATCATTTCTTCTATTTATATTAATATCATTAACTGTATTTTTTTCTCTATCATATATACTAACCTTATTACCTTTATTAGCCAACAGTATTCCTAGCGCAGTACCAAAACTACCTCCTCCTAAAAAGGTCACATTACTCATTATTATTCCTTCCTTTCTCTATATTCTATTTGGATACCAGTTCCACTAAAATCAAAACTTTCCCTTAATTGATTTTCAAGATATCTTTCGTAAGAAAAATGTGATGCACTTGAATCATTAACAAAGAATATAAACTTTGGTGGCTTTGATGCAACTTGAGTTGCATAGTAAATCTTCATTCTTTTAAGCCCTACTATTGGTGGCTCTTTCATAAGCACAGCTTTATTTATAACTTCATTTAATATTCCAGTAGGAATTCTCTTTGAGTAATTATCATAACATTCTCTTGCTATTTCTAAAACCTTATGTGCTCTTTGACCAGTTTTTGCAGATATAAATAAGTATTTTGCATACTTTAAAAATTTAAGACTCATTTGTAAATCTTCTTTATATCTTTGCATAGTTTTATCATCTTTTTCGATTAAATCCCACTTATTAACTATAACCATAATAGCTTTGTTCATTTCATGAGCATAACCTATTATTTTTTCATCTTGTTCAGTTACTCCTTCAGTAGCATCAATCATTAATATACATACATCTGCTCTTTCTATTGCAGTATATGTTCTAATTACAGAGTATCTTTCTATTTCTTCCTTAACTTTACTTTTTCTCCTAAGTCCTGCTGTATCTACTAAAATAAATTTTCCATTCTCAGTTTCTAATGTACTATCTATGGAATCCCTTGTTGTTCCAGGTATATCCGAAACTATTAATCTTTCTTCTCCAAGCAGTCTATTTATTAATGATGATTTACCAACGTTAGGTTTTCCTATCATTGCTATTCTAATGAAATCATCTTCTTCATCTTCTTCATTATACTTATCAAAATTTTCAACTATTCTATCTAGCATATCTCCTAGTCCTAGTCCTTGAGATGCTGATATTGTTACTGGATCTCCAATTCCTAAGTTATAAAATTCCCAAGCATTTTCTTCTTCTTTTAAAGAATCAACTTTATTAACAACTAAAACAACTTCTTTTTTACTTTTTCTAAGCATACTTGCAACTTCATGGTCTGCAGGAGTTAATCCTTCCTTTCCATCAACAACAAATACTATAACATCAGCCGTTTCAATAGCTATATTTGCTTGTCTTCTCATTTGCTTAACTATTATATCTTCCCTTTCAGGCTCTATACCACCAGTATCTATCATTGTAAAGTTGTACTTAAGCCATTCAGCTTGAGCATATACTCTATCTCTTGTAACTCCTGGTGTATCTTGAACTATAGATATTCTATGTCCTGCCAATCTATTGAATAAAGTGGATTTACCTACATTTGGTCTTCCAACTATAGCAACTATCGGTTTACCCATTATTTTTCCTCCTCACAATTTTCATTTATTATATCAATAAGGTCATCTCCTGTATAATCACAAACTATAACCTTAATTCCAAGGGCTTTTTCTAAATCTTCTATTCTTAAATCATCCAGCATAATCATATCTGCTGGGCCAAGTTCATATCCTTTTCTAAACATATTACTTGGCATAATTAAATAATCTGTTTCTATTTTTCCTTTTAATTGATCTATTATATCAGTTCCAGTTAAAAGACCGGCTACTGTTATAGTATTTCCAAAGAAATTATTAATAATTTTATATACATCAATCTTAATATTTGGATTATGTTTTTTTATATTATTTGCACATTTTTTTATTTCTTCATATGCAAGTTCTCCAGTCACCATTGAAAAACTACCCTTACGATTTTTATCTAGGACTTCTAAAGAATTTTGAGTAACTTCCCTAAAATATCTTATCATTCCTACACCATCTTCTAGTTGTTCATATTCTGAGTAAAACTCATAATTTGGAACATCTAAACCTGCTACTAAATAAAATTCATCAGATAATCTTACAAATGGAGTACCTGTTTCTTCTGCAAATCTTCTTTGAAGATCCTGTACCATCATAATTTCATTTTTTGCAGTTTCATTTGTAAATGTATCTACATGTGGAAGATTTTCTCTAAACTTAGTAATTCCTATAGGTACAACTGCTATATTCTTTACATATGGATGCAATTCATATAAATCAATAATAGTTTTTCTTAACTCCTCACCATTATTTACATTAGGTATGCATACTATTTGTGCATGCATTACAATTTCTGCATCTCTTAACCTTTTAAGCCTCTCCATTATACTTCCTGCAAATCTATTCTTTAGCATTTTCACCCTTAGTTCTGGGTTAGTAGTATGTACAGAAATATTTATAGGACTTATTTTATATCTTATTATTCTATCAATATCTTCATCCTTCATATTTGTCAACGTAACAAAATTTCCCTGTAAAAAGGATAGTCTTGAATCATCATCTTTGAAATATAATGTATTTCTCATACCTTTTGGAAGTTGATCAATAAAGCAAAACATACAATTATTTGAACATCTTTTTGCTTTATCCATTATTCCACCATCAAATTCAATACCTAAATCTTCTCCATATTCTTTTTCAATCTCATATTCCCAAACTTCTCCATCAGGTTTTTCAATTTCTAAAAGTACTTCTTCGTCTGCTGCTAAAAATTTATAATCTATGATATCATCTATAAGTGTACCATTAATTGATATTAATACATCATTAACCTCTATTCCAACCTCTTCTGCAATACTTCCAAGGTCTACTTTTTTAATTAGATTTTTCATTTTCTCACCTCAATATTTTAAAAGTATCTTTATATTATGTCATTTTATATAATAATTTTCCCCATATATAAACGAAATTATCTAAGATTCTTATTTATTAAGTTCTTTATATTTAAGTTATCACCTTTTTTCATATTAAATCGCAATTCACCTAATTATAATCATCACTTGATGTTATATTACATTAATAATAATATCTAGTCAATAAAAAACATCCCTGTCTTTAGGGATGTTTTTTATTGACTATTCATTTAAGTCCACATAATTGCCTTCTTTTGAAAAAATTATCCATTCACATATATTAGTTACATGGTCTCCAATTCTCTCTAAATACTTTGATGCAAATAATATTTGTGTTCCTTGATTTATCATTGATTCATCTTTACCCATTTTCTTTAGTACTATTTCAAACATTCCTTGATAAATTTCATCTACTCTGTCATCCATATCACAAATTTCATATGCTGCTTTTTCATCTCCATTTACATATGCTTCAATTGAAAGTTTTATCATATTTGTAATTATATCTACTATTTGCCAAACTGGTGCTATTTCATTTGAAAAATCAACACCCTTAACCCTTGGAACTATTTTGCAAATATCTACTGCATAATCTGCCATTCTTTCAAGATCTGTAACTATTTTAGTTGTTGTATATATACTTCTCAAATCCCTTGCAAGTGGTGACTCAGTAGCCATGAACTTAATGCATTTTTCTTCTATTTCTTTTTGAAGATTATCTACCTTATCATCATCTTTCATAACTCTTTTTGATAATTCTAAATTTTGATCCTTAAGTGCCGTCATGCTATCATATATTTGTTTTTCAACTAGACTTGCCATTTCAATAAGCTCAGAATTTAAGAGCTTTATCTTGTTGCTCATTACTTCTCTCATCATTTCAAATCACCTCTTATATATTTTAACCAAATCTTCCAGTAATATAATCTTCTGTTCTTTTATCTTTAGGTTTATAGAATATATCTTCAGTATCTCCATATTCTACTATTTCCCCATTTAAGAAAAATGCTGTCTTATCAGCAATTCTTCCTGCTTGCTGCATATTATGAGTTACAATAATAACTGTATACTTCTTTTTTAGCTCCTCCATCAATTCTTCCATTTTATTTGTGGATATTGGATCTAAGGCAGAAGTCGGTTCATCCATTAATATAATTTCTGGCGACACTGCTATAGTTCTAGCTATACATAATCTTTGTTGCTGTCCTCCTGATAAACCTAAAGCACTTTTTTTAAGTCTATCTTTCACTTCATCCCAAAGAGCTGAACCTTTTAAGCTTTTTTCCACTATTGTATCTAACGTTTTTTTATCTTTTATTCCATGAAGTCTAGGTCCATAGGCTATATTATCGTAAATTGACATAGGAAAAGGATTTGGTTTTTGGAATACCATTCCTACTTTTGTTCTTAATGCAATAACGTCCTTACTCTTATATATATCTTCTCCATCTACAGATATTTCTCCATCTATTTTTACATTATCTATTAAATCATTCATCCTATTTAATGTTCTTAAAAAAGTTGATTTTCCACATCCAGAAGGTCCTATAAATGCAGTAACCTTATTTGCTTCTAAATCTATATTTATATTTTTTAATGCTTGGTTATCACCATAATATAAATTCAAATTTCTAACTTTAATTTTAGGCATTATTTCATTTGACATACTTACACCTCTTAGTTTTTTAATAATTTGCCTTGCTAAACTTTTTGGTTATAATCTTAGCTATAATATTTAAAATTAATATAATAATTATTAATACTATTCCAACTGCAGCTGCTTGTTCTATATTACCGGCTTCTTGAGTTACTAAATATGATTGCACTGTCAGTGTTCTAGCACTAGACATTATTCCTTTAGGCATTTTTGCAACAGTTCCTGCAGTTAGCAATATTGCCGCTGATTCTCCAACTACACGTCCTACTGAAAGTATAACTCCAACTAATATTCCTGGAATAGCACTTGGTACTATAACCTTATATAGTGTTTGAAACCTTGTTGCTCCAAGTCCTAGTGAAGCTTCTTTATATGAAGATGGAACTGATTTTAAAGCTTCTTCTGTTGTTCTTATTATTACTGGTAATATTATTATTGCAACGGTTAATGATCCTGCTAATAAAGAATATCCAAATTTTAATGTTACAACAAAAAATATTGATCCAAATAATCCATATACAATGGATGGAATTCCAGATAAGCTTTCAGTTGCAAATCTTATTATCTTTACAATTTTTCCTTGTTTCGCATACTCTGTTAAGTAAATTGCTGCCAAGACTCCTATTGGAGTAGCTACCAATATTGATATAAACACAGTGTACAAAGTGGCTACTATCATGGGTAATATCCCACCCTCGCCTGATGCTGAATAATTCTTTGTTATAAAGTCTATACTTATCTGTTTATATCCCTTAGCAAATATAAAACCTAGTATAAATATTAATACTCCAACTGTAATTCCAGCTGAAATCCATAATAATAACTTTAGAATATTTTCTCTAAATTTTCTCATATCTATTTACCTTCCTTATTAGAAAGTTTACTTAATACTAAATTTAATAATAATATAAATAAAAATAATATGACTCCTGTTGCAAATAACATTTCCTGATGTGTTCCAAATGCATAACCCATTTCCAAGGCAATATTAGTTGTTAAAGGTCTTACAGAATCCATTATAGATTTTGGAATTATCGCTGAATTTCCTGCTACTAATATTATTGCCATAGTTTCACCAATTGCTCTTCCTATTCCAAGAACAACTGCTGCTAAAATACCAGACCTTGCAGCTGGAACAACAACTTTAAAAGTTGTTTCTATATGTGAAGCACCAAGTGCTAATGATCCCTCTTTATATGATTTAGGAACTGCCCTAATTGCTGTTTCTGAAACTGTTATTATAGTTGGTAACATCATTACAGATAAAACTATTATAATTGCTAAAAGGCTTTGTCCTTTTGGCAGGTTAAAAGTATTCATAATCCATGGCACTACCACTGCTAATCCGAATACACCATATAAAACTGATGGAATTCCCGCTAATAGCTCAACTGCTCCTGATATTATTTTACCTACTTTTCTTGGTGCGATTTCTGCTATAAACACAGCAGTTAATATTCCAATAGGTACCCCTATCACAAGTGATCCCAAAGTGCCAAATATAGATGCAAGTACCATAGGTAAAACTCCAAATTTATCTGAACCTGGTACCCATACTGATCCAAAAATAAAATTTTTAAATGAGTATCCCTTAGTTATAAATGGATTTAGCCCTTTAAAAAATACAAAGCCTATAATTAACAATAGACTTATTACTGCAATAAGAGCACTTCCAAAAAATATCGCTTTTGATACATTTTCTATTACATACTTGCTATTGTTAGTTTTTTTTACGTTTAACATGATTATCCTCTCCTATGAAAGTAAGAATGCCCAATAATGAGCATTCTTAATAACTCAAAGTTATTTAACTGGAATTAACTTATTTTCTTTAACTATTGTTTGACCTACATCACTTAGTATGAAATCAATTATTCTTTGACCATTATCAGTTAGCTTTCCTTCTTTTGTTACTAGTAAAAACGGTCTAGATATCTTATATTCTCCTGATTTTACCAATTCTGCTTTTGGCTCTACATTTTCGACATTTACAACATTCACCTTATCGTCTAAGTATTCAAAAGATACAAATCCTATTGCATTTTCATTTCCTGCTACTGTTTCTTTTAATCCACCATTACCATTAGAAATCATTGCATCTGCTTTTAATTCTTCTGATTTATATCCAACTATTTCTTGGAAAGCATCTCTTGTTCCTGACCCTTCTTCTCTTGAGGCAACAACTATAGGTGCATCTTTTCCGCCCTCAATTTCTTTCCAGTTAGTTATCTTTCCTGTGTATATCCCTTTTATTTGTTCTAATGTTATATTTTTAATTACGTTATTCTTATTTGTTATTATTGCTATACCATCATATGCTATAATTGTTGGTTTTACTTCCTTTTCTTCCTCTGACTTTAATTCTCTTGAAGACATTCCTATTTCCGATACTCCATTTATAGCATCTTTAATACCAGCTGATGATCCTACTTGATTTATTTCTATAGATACATTGTTATTATCTATTTCATACTTCTCTGCAATTTTTTCCATTAATGGTCCAACTGATGTCGATCCTGAAACTGATATTGTTACTGATTTTCCTGAAGTATTATTATTTGTATTTGAGTCTCCTTCTTTTCCACATCCCATAAATACTCCTGATGCCATAGAAACTAATAGAGCTGTACATATTATCTTTAAACTTTTTCTTTTCATAAATTTCCCCTCCAAATTAATAATTTAAATTTATTGTTTTTTTATTAATTTTCCTTACATATTTATATTAGTCCCTAAAAGTTAAGTAAATATTATCTTAATGTTAAGAAAAGTTATGAAATTGTTAAATCAAATTTAAAATAAACTATTTTAATATATAAAAAAAGAAAAGACTTACAACATCTTTTCTTTTACATATATTTAATCATTCAATTCTATAGTTCTTCTTAACTTTATTGTAAATTTAGTTCCTTTATTTAATGTAGATTTAACAAAAATTTCTCCATTAAACATTTTAACTATATGCTTCACTATAGCTAACCCTAAACCTGTGCCCCCTTTTGCTCTTGATTTGTCAACTCTATAAAATCTTTCAAATATTCTTGGTAAGTCATCTTTTGGTATTCCTATTCCGTTATCTTCTACTTCTATGTATGTATAGTCATTTACATCATAAGTTTTTATTTTTATATTTGTCTCATTATTTGAATATTTAATAGCATTTTCTACTAGATTTAATATCATTTGAAAGAATTTATCCCTATCTCCAGTTAATTTCTTACTCTCATTACTTATGAATTCTATTTCTATATTCTTATTATTCATTTGAGGCGTAACCATATTTATTACATCTTCTATAACTTCTTTTGGATTAAATGTTTCTTCCTTCATTCTATAATTATTTTCAATATTAGAAAGAATTAAAATATCATTTATTAAGTTTGTTAATCTTTCCGCTTCTTTATCTATTATATCTAAAAATTTATTTTTAGTATTTATGTCTTCAACAAATTTTAAAGTTTCTGCAAAACCTTTTATTGAAGTTAAAGGAGTTTTTAGTTCATGAGAAACATTAGCTACAAATTGACTCCTTATATTCTCTAATCGTTTAATATCTGTTATATCCAAAACTGTTACAACGACTCCTATTGGTATTTTTTTATCATTTATTATTGGTGCCTTTTTAATTCTAAGTTCTCTTGCTATTGGATGTATTAATTTTATTTCCTTCATCTCTATGAATGGTACATTTTTCATAAATGTCAATATATCATAGTCTATTATATATTCTGATATCTTTTCTCCTATAATATCATCTTTTATTCCAAATAAATTTTTAGCATATGGATTTATTAAAATTACGTTTTGTTTATTATCTACTGCTATTACTCCACTTTCCATACTTTCTAAAATAGCTTCTAATTTATTTCGTTTATCTAAAGAGTCGCTTATTTTAGATTGAAGTTGATCTGCCATGTTATTAAATGTATTTGCTAATGATCCAATTTCATCATTTGTGAATATACTTACTCTTCTTCCATAATCACCATTCGCAATTTTATTAGTTACTATTTCTAATTCTTTAACTGGATAAATTACAGCTCTAACTAGCTTTAATGATAGTCCTAAAGATAGTAAAATAACAAATACTATTACAACGGAATAGTATTTAATATAATCTTCTGAAAATAGTTTTATTGTATATAACGAAACTGAAGATCTTATTATTGTATTATCATCAATTTTTGTTGCATAATAAATTACATTTGTATTTTCTGTATTACTATATCTTGTTGAAGAGGCTTCTCCATTTTTAAATGCTCCTATTACTTCTTCCCTATTTAAATGATTTTCAAGATTTTTATTATCTGTATCTTTTTCTACATTTCCTTCTTTATCCACAAAAGTAAATCTAACTCCTGAATCATTTATGGTAAAGTTTTTTAAACTATTCTCGTCAAAGTTATTTGATTTTATAACTAAATTATTATAAACTGCTAAAATTTCTTTAGTTCTATCTATTTCCCTAAAGTTTACTAGTGCTATAAAAGAGCAAGTTACAATAATTAAAGCAAAAATTACAGTTATTAATGATGATACTAATATTCTTTTTTTCATAATTCTTAGTTATTGGGATTAAATCTATACCCTACTCCTCTTATAGTTTCTATTAGTTTTGGATTTTTATCATCTTCTTCTACCTTTTTCCTTAGATATCTTATGTGAACATCTACTGTTCTTGTTTCTCCAACATATTCATATCCCCAAATTTTATCTAGAAGTGTTTCTCTTGTTAATATTTTTCCTCTATTCTTAACTAATATTTCTAATAATTCAAACTCTTTTAATGTTAAATCTATTTTTTTATCACCTATAAGGACTTCTCTTCTATCAAAATTTATTAAGATTCCATTTGATTTATATACTTCCTCGCTTCCTTCTAGTGATTTTATTCTTCTTAAGACAGCCTTTATCCTTGCTAATAATTCTCTTATTGAAAATGGCTTTGTAATATAATCGTCAGCCCCAAGTTCTAAACCTAATATTTTATCTAATTCTTCCCCTTTGGCTGTTAACATTATAACCGAAATATCTTTAGTTTCATTGTCGTTTCTAATTGATTTACATACATCAAAACCATCTAATCCTGGAATCATTAAATCAAGTAGCATAAGATTTGGTTTTTCTTCCCTAGCAATTCTTACAGCGTCTATTCCATTATTAGCAGTTATAACCTTATATCCTGAATTTGTTAAATTATAAGTTATAAGCTCTACTATATGATCTTCATCATCCACAACTAATATTTTTTCATTTGACATTAATACCCCTCCCTACTTTATAAAGGCAAATGAAAATAATCTTCCATAAGTGCCTTCTGATTTTCTATATGAGTATAATTTTGTATCTGTTTCACAATGAGTACATAAATTAAGTGAATATATATTATCTTCATTAATTCCAAACTTTCTTATATCATTTAATATACATTCTTGCATACTTAATTTTCTTCCATCAAATAATTTATATTCATCAATCTTTGTCTTTAAAAGAAATTTTTCTTTTAATTCTTCTGAAACTTCATAACAACATTTTCTTATATGTGGTCCTATAAACACTTTTGTTTCATTTTTGTTTATATTGAACTCATCTTTAATTTTTGATAATGTTTTTAATATTATTGAATTATATGTTCCTTTCCAGCCACTATGGATAGTTGCTATAACATTACTTTTTTCATCAGCTATAATTATTGGAACACAATCTGCTGTAAATACTCCAATTGCTACATTTGATTCATCTGTAATTAAGGAATCCCCTTCTTCTTCTTTAATATTTATATAACCTTTATTATATATATAAGTTTTATCACTATGAATTTGATTAAGATAAATAACATCTTGTAAACTAAATTCATCTTCTATACTATTTAAATTATCTATTCCATAACTGGTATTTCTATTAAAACTTCTACCTTTTTCTGCTGTCGAAAATACTAAAGTTATTTTCCCAAGGCTATAAATCAAAAAATCTTCTTTTTTCTCAAAATCGTATATAGATAAGTTAACCATCTAGTCACCTCTTTACTTTATTTTAATACATTTTACCATTTATTAATTATATTTTCTATTTTTTTTACTAACCAAAGTTATGTTTTAACCTACTTTTAACTAAAAAAAATTAACTTAAAATAGAAAAGGAAAAATTCCTATTTTAAGTTAATTCTTTATTTTGTAGAAACTAAACTTTTTATTTCTTCTAAAAAAGTGTTTATATCCTTAAACTGTCTATAAACAGAAGCAAATCTTACATAAGATATTTCATCTATTTCTTTAAGTCTTTCCATAACCATTTCACCTATAATTTTAGATTCTACCTCGGTTATCATCTTATTAGAAATTGCTTTTTCTATATCTTCTGCTAATTCCTCAATTTGCTTCCTTGATATAGGTCTTTTTTGACAAGCTATTATAAGTCCATTTACTATTTTTTCTTTATTAAAATTTTCTCTTGTTGAATCTCTTTTAACAACTAGTATTGGAATATCTTCAACTTTTTCATACGTTGTATATCTTTTATTACATCTTAAACATTCTCTTCTTCTTCTAATAGTAGTATTGTCATCTGTTGATCTTGAATCTACTACCTTACTTTCTTCAAATGAGCAAAAAGGACATCTCATCTTCTTATTCACGCCTTTCCTAAGTATTATCTTAAGTATATATAGATTATACAGATTTTTTTTTACTATTACTAGATGTTATTTTATAAATTAAATTTATCTATATCTGTGCTATCTACTAATATAACCTCTACGCCTGCTTTTTTAACCTTACTCCATGGTATTTCTAAATCTTCTTCTTTACTGAACCAACCTTTAGCAGTCCCTGGTAATATAATAGATATTACCTTACTTTCTGAAATATCTATAACAAAATCTTTAATATATCCCATTTTTGATCCTGTTTTAACATCTATTACTTCCATAGTTCTAAGCGCATTTAATGAGTGTAATAAAAAATCTTCTTCTTCCATTTGTGAGTATTCTTCATTTTCCATTTTCATACCATCAAATAATCCCATAAAATATCCTCCCTTAATAAGTTGTAAAACATTTAATTTATTTTTATTTAATTGTAGCTTGTACATTGTTTACTGTTTTAAAAGAGCTCTTATAAAAGAGCTCTATACATATTTTCTCATATGTTTTAAAGCAGTTTTTTCTAATCGTGATACTTGTGCTTGAGATATTCCTATTTCATCTGCGACTTCCATTTGCGTTCTTCCATTAAAAAACCTTAAAGTTAATATTAATTTTTCTCTATCATTTAACTTTTTCATTGCTTCTTTAATAGATATATTTTCAAGCCAATTTTCATCACTATTTTTAGAATCGCTTATTTGATCCATAACATATATTGCATCCCCACTATCATGATATATTGGCTCAAATAATGATACTGGATCTTGAATAGCATCTAATGCAAATACTACTTCTTCCCTTGGCAAATTAAGTTCTTTCGCTATTTGGGATACTGTTGGTTCTTTATTATTATCTTTTACCAACCTATCTCTAACTAATAATGCCTTATAAGCTATATCTCTTAACGACCTACTTACTCTTATTGAATTATTGTCTCTTAAGTATCTTCTTATTTCACCTATTATCATTGGTACTGCATAAGTTGAAAATTTAACATTTTGACCTAAATCAAAATTATCTATAGCTTTCATTAACCCTATGCATCCAACCTGAAATAGGTCATCAACATTTTCGCCTCTATTATTAAATCTTTGTATAACACTTAAAACTAACCTTAAATTACCCTTTATAAAAATTTCTCTAGCACTTTTATCTCCATCTCTCATTCTTAAAAGTAATTCTCTCTTTTCTTTTTCTTTTAAGATAGCTAGTTTGGATGTATTTACTCCACATATTTCTACTTTATTAATAATCAAGCTCATCAACCCCTTCAGAAGTAATAACATACTGCATTAAAAAGTATCTCCGAGAGTGATGTGTTTTATACTAAAGACAACCTAAATCATTTTATTGATTTCTTTTTTTAATCTATTTATTATTTTCTTTTCTAATCTTGAAATATATGATTGAGATATTCCAAGCATGTCGGCTACTTCTTTTTGTGTTTTTTCTCTAGTTCCATTTAAGCCAAATCGCAATTTCACAATTTCTTTTTCTCTATCATTTAAATTCTTTAAAGCTAGAAACAATAACTGTCTATCCACTTCATCTTCAATTAAGTTATAAACAGTATCATTTTCAGTTCCCAATATATCAGATAATAGAAGTTCATTGCCATCCCAATCTATATTTAATGGTTCATAAAATGATATTTCTGCCTTCACCTTACTATTTCTTCTTAAATACATTAATATTTCATTTTCAATACATCTTGATGCATATGTAGCCAATTTTATTTTCTTTTCAGGATTAAATGTATTTACAGCTTTTATTAACCCAATAGTCCCAACAGAAATTAAATCTTCTACACATACTCCTGTATTCTCAAACTTTCTTGCTATATAAACAACTAATCTTAGGTTTCTTTCAATTAAAATATCTCTTATTGATTCATCTCCATGTATAAGTTTCTCAACAAGTTCTTCTTCTTCTTCTTTTTTTAATGGTGGAGGAAGAGCATCATTGCCTCCTACATAATGGACTTCTGCTTTGAAAATTTTTAATTTTTGTAAAATCCTATTTATTAATATTTTTAAACTCATCATATTCTCACCTATATTACTCCTCTTGATAATAATGCATTAAATTCATTTTCTTTACTTAATTTATTTTTACAACTGCAAATTATAACCTCTACAGTTTTCCATTCTTTATCTTCCCCTTTTATTCTCACTTTTTTACTTTTGAATCCTTTTAAATTTCCTTCTTCTCCTATTGTGCTATATGGAATGTAAAACACTTCATTATTTGGTACTTTAAATTCACTTAAAAGATCATTTTCTATTATTATACATGGTAGATTAGTTACCGGCTCTCTTAAAGCATTTCCTGTGTCTAGAAGACCTTTAATAGATAAAATATTTTTTTCATCAAAAATTTCTATTTCATATATAAAGTTCTTTATTAGTGCTCTTTCTCTTAAGTAATCTGCTATCCTAACCACAACTATATATAGTATCATAATTGAAATTATTAAATATTTTATAGAATAATTATTAATTTCAAAAGACTTAAATATACTGTATTGGTTGTCCATTATTGAAAAAGCAAAGCAAAATCCACATAATGTAAATGATATGATAATGAATGTTACTGAAGATTTTATTAAGTTTTGTAATTTAAAACTTTTTGTAGCTATTAAATTCATTAATAATACTACCAAAAGCTTAATTGGCAAAGAAGTTAAAATACTGCTTTGTAAAAATAGAACTACTGTATAAAAGGCTCCTACAATGGCTGCAAAATAAATAGACTTACCATACTTGTACCTAAGAGCCTTCATGGTAACTAATAGTAGAAATAAGTTTACAAAAAAATTTTCTATTATAAGTATATCTATGTAAACCACCATATTTTTCTCCCCCTTTGTAATTAAATTATAAACTGTTATCATTTAAAATTTTGTCATAAAAACTCTTTGTAAAATATATTTTCATCTCTTATTTATTACATATAATTACAGTTATTTAACTATTTAAATAAAAACTAACAAAGAAAACTATAATTATTAATATATATTCAAATAAAAAAAGAAGATGTTAAAAACATCTTCTTTTTTTAAAGTAAACTTTTAAATTGTAATATAAATCATTTTGAACTATCTTCTTGATCTTAAAAAGCTTGGAATATTTACACTATCAGTCTCAATATCTAAAAGAGGATCCACCTTTTTAGTTGGTTCTGATATATCTGCTTCAACTTTTATTGGTTGTTCTTTGACTACTCTTTTTTCAAATATTGGTTCGTGATTTAGTATTTTCTTATTATCTTCTTCAAAACCTGTAGCTATAACAGTAATCCTTATTTCATCACTTAATGTTTCATCAATAACTGCACCAAATATTATATTTGCATCGGGATCTGCTGCTTCTCTAACTATATCTGCTGCTTCATATACTTCTATAGCTCCTAAATCAACTCCACCTGTGAAATTAATAATAACTCCAGTAGCTCCATCTATTGATGTTTCTAGTAACGGTGATGAAATTGCTTGTTTTACTGCATCCTGTGCTTTATTATCTCCTGTACCATGTCCAACTCCCATATGTGCAAGCCCTTTGTTTAACATAACTGTCTCTATGTCTGCAAAGTCAGCGTTAACTACCCCTGGAATTGTAATAAGGTCAGAAATCGCTTGTACACCTTGTCTTAAAACGTCATCTGCTAACTTAAATGAATCTAAAAGAGTTGTTTTTTTATCAGCCATGCTTAATAATCTTTCATTAGGTATTATAACTAATGTATCTACTGCTTTCATAAGATTTTCAATACCCATTTCTGCATGTCTCATTCTTCTTTTCCCTTCAAACGGAAATGGCTTTGTAACTACCCCTACTGTTAGTATATTCATAGATTTAGCTATTTCTGCAACTACAGGTGCTGCACCAGTACCAGTTCCACCACCCATACCAGCAGTTATAAATACCATATTTGCACCTTTTATAGCTTCTGCTATTTCTTCTCTACTTTCTTCAGCCGCCTTCTTGCCAATCTCAGGATTAGCTCCAGCTCCAAGACCCTTTGTTAACTTTTCTCCAATTTGAATTTTAACATTAGCATGGGATAGCATTAAAGCTTGTTTATCTGTATTAACGGCAATAAACTCAACGTTTTTTAGCCCTTCTGTAATCATTCTATTAACGGCATTTCCGCCGCCGCCTCCACAACCAATTACTTTAATATTGGTTAACTCTTGCATATCTACTTCGAAATCTAACAAAATAACTCCTCCTTTAGAAAATATCTACTAGTAATTTTTCTACTTTGTTTCTTCTCTTTACAATTTCATCTTCATTTAATAATTTCATTTTTTACTTAAATAATATATTTTTATATATTAATTTTACATCATACTGTACCTTTTTAACAATACTTTAATAATGTAAATAACAAAGATTTTGCTATTTCATCACAATAAATATATATTTTTCAATATTTTTTTGCATTTTTTTACTTATTTTATTTCAAATTATTATTATAATTTGGGAACTAATATAAAATTTATTTGCATTTATAAAAATACCCATAATTTT
>JAQCTH010000069.1 GCA_027686065.1 Clostridiaceae bacterium AF10-41 | reverse complement strand
GTATAAGTATAACTAATAATTTTGGATTTATTATTTCAATAGAAAATGGAATAATACCAATTTTAATATATTTAATTATATTAGCATCTTTAGCAGTATTTATATTAATTAATTTAGACAAACCGTTTTCTAATAAAACTGGTATGAGGATGCTCTTAATAAGCGCAATTATCTATATAGTAGAATACATTTTATTGTTAGGTGGAATAAGCTTATATCCATATCCTATAATTGGAGAAGTATTAATATTAGGCTGTTTATTAAAGTCTATTTATACATTTAAATAAAAAAGAGAGTTTTAATATACCTATACACTAGGCATTTATAAAAAGTGCTTAAGTTTATAGGTATTTTTTTATGGCATTTTTATAATAAATTAATGAGGAAGATATTGCAGTTTTATCTAAATATTCCATTTTTCTATTTTGAATTTTACATAGACAAATATCCATAATTTTTTCGTTTTTCATTCTTTCATTTTTCATTATTAAAAAGGTTGCCTTTTTGGGGGTTTTTAATATAATATAATATTGGAGAATATATGTACAATAAAATAAAAGATATTTATTCTAAATAAATAAGGGGTGAATTTAAATGGAGGGTGTCCCTCAGAGTACTGACTTATCAAAATTGAATATTAGGGTTTTAGGGGAGATAAACTTCATTATAAATTAGGTGTAGTCTATTTTATTTTATTAGATTTATGTTTAACTCCTCTAAAAGTGAGGAGGAAAAGATATGAAGAAATTATCAGTATTTCTATATACAAATATCCTAGGAAGAAAGATCTTTGATGAATTTGACGAAAGCCTTGGAGAACTTAAAGATATATATGTGACCACTGAAGATGGGTATCCTAGAGTAATTGGTTATAAAGTCAAAAGAGATGGATCAACTTTTCACTATGAATTTAGAAGCATTAATTTTTATCAGCAAGAAAATAGGATAAAAATAGTGACAAGAGGAAGTAAAGAAATACTCCCAAGAACTTATTCTTATCTTTTATCAGAACATTTACTTGATAAAAAAATAGTAGATATAAATGGAAAGCAAGTAGTAAGAGTTGATGATTTAAGAATAGCAGAAATTGCTGGAGAATATAGGGTAATAGCGGTAGAAACAGGTCCTCTTGCAAGATTTAGAAGAATGAATTGTGCAAATCTTGGTAGCTTAATATATAAGATACTTAGAAAAGATTATGATGATAGGGTTTTAATGTGGGATGATGTTGAATCCTTAGAAATGGTAAATAATAATTTGCAAATATCAGTTCCATATAAAAAACTTTCAACTCTTCATCCAGCAGACCTTGCAGATATATTAGAAAATCTAGATGCAAGTTCAAGAAAACAAATTTTTGAATCCTTAGATGAAGACTTGGCAGCAGATACATTAGAAGAGATAGAGCCTGAATATAAGGGTAGTATTATAAAGGAATTAAGTGAAACAAAAGCAGCTGAACTTTTAGAAAATATGCCAAATGATGAAATTGCAGACATATTAGACGATTTAGATGATGAAGAAAGAGAAAAAATTCTTATAAATCTAGAAAGAGAAGATGCTGAAGAAGTAAAAGAGCTTTTAAGCTATGAAGATGAAGCAGTTGGTAGTATAATGAGTACAGATTTTATTTCCTTTAATTTAGATATAACCATAGGTGAAATAATAGATATATTAAGGGAAATGGAAGAAGCAGAAGAAGACGAATTGTATAGGATTTATATTACAGATGAAGAAGATAGAATATTAGGAGCAATAAATCCAGTAGATTTAATTTTAAATAAGCCTGATGTTAAAGTTAAAGATATAATGAGTGAAAATATAGAAGTTATTAGACATGATGTTAATGTAGCTGAAGCAATAGAACTTGCAGCTAAATATGATTTGTTAGCAATACCAGTAATTGATGAAGAAGACAAGTTAATTGGAGCTGTAAATACTCATGATTTAATAGATGAAATATTATATCCGCTTTGGAAGAAAAAAATAAGATAAAAATTAAGTGGATTTAGGATTAGAGTTTTACTTCGTCTCTATATTTAAGAGACGAAGTTTTTTATAATTTCTTACCTAAAGTTTTGAGGAACGCATATTAGTTTACTTTACCTTAAATTAAGTAATGAGATAGGAAAATTTACATATGTCTATTTTTTATAGAAAGTTATACAATTATAGAAAAAAGAATTGATATAGATTTTAAAAATAAATTATTTAAATTAGAACTTATGTATAAGGAGGAAAATATGATATACAATGGCGTTTTAGATTTAATAGGAAAAACACCAATATTAAAAGTAAATAACCTAGTTGATGAAAATAGTGCTGAAATATATGTTAAATTAGAGAAATATAATCCTGGTGGAAGTGTTAAGGATAGAGCGGCTTTAGGAATGATCGAGAAAGCTGAAAAAG
Organism: Clostridiaceae bacterium AF10-41; assembly: GCA_027686065.1. Lineage (GTDB taxonomy): Bacteria > Bacillota > Clostridia > Clostridiales > Clostridiaceae > Clostridium. The sequence continues at coordinate 16,069 of JAQCTH010000069.1, read as the reverse complement.
AAGGCTTTTTAAAAAAAGGTTCAATAATAGTAGAACCTACAAGTGGAAATACAGGCATAGCATTAGCTATGATAGGGAAATTAAAGGGATATAAAGTTATAATAATTATGCCAGATAGCATGAGCAAAGAAAGAAGAGACTTAATAAAGGCATATGGTGCAGAACTTATATTAACAGATGGTGCACAAGGAATGAATGGTGCCATAGAAAAAGCTAAGTCTCTTGCAAAGCAGGATAATTACTTTATGCCTCAGCAGTTTGAAAATTTAGCAAATTCAAGAAAACATTATGTAACTACAGCTGAAGAGATATATTCTGATATAAATGATTTAGATGTATTTATTGCAGGGGTAGGAACAGGAGGAACTGTAACGGGGGTAGGAAGTAAACTTAAAGAGAAAATAGATGGAATAAAAATAATGGCAGTAGAACCAGAAAGTTCACCAGTTTTAAGTGGAGGAAGAGCAGCAGCTCATAATATACAAGGATTAGGTTCTGGGTTTATACCTGAAATATATAATCCAGAGTGCATAGACGAAATTATAAAGGTTTCTGATGAAGATGCTTTTAGAGTTACTAAAGAATTTGCTTCAAAAGAAGGAATTTTGTTAGGAATATCTTCAGGAGCCGCTATATTTGTTGCGATTCAAGAAGCTAAAAAGCTTGGAAAAGGAAAAAAAGTCTTAGTAATAGCACCGGATGGTGGAGAAAAATATATATCTATGGGAATATATGATTAGTATTAACTATATTTAATTTTTACAAAGGGAGGAATAGCTGTGTTTAAAAATTTAAGATATGATATAAACAATATATTAGAAAGTGACCCAGCTGCAAGAAGTAAGATAGAGGTGCTTTTGTTATATCCTTGCATTCATGCTATGATAGCATATAGAATAGCACATTTTTTATATAGTCATAAAAGGTTCTTTTGCGCTAGATTATTATCACAAATAGCTAGATTTATTACAGGAATAGAAATCCATCCAGGAGCTAAAATAGGCAAAGGTCTATTTATAGACCATGGAATGGGTGTTGTTATTGGAGAAACAAGTGAAATTGGTGATAATGTTACTATATATCATGGTGTTACTCTTGGAGGTACAGGAAAAGAAAAAGGAAAAAGACATCCAACAGTAGAAGATGATGTTATAATTGGAGCAGGGGCAAAGGTTTTAGGACCTATAACATTAAAAAAAGGTTCTAGAGTTGGAGCTAATACTGTAGTTTTAAAAGAAGTACCAGAAAAAGCTACAGTTGTAGGATGTGCTGGAAGAAATATTATTAGGAATATTAATGATATAATTGAAGTGATAGATGAAGATGGGAATAAAAAAACAATATATAACAATATGATTATATAGAGGTTATCATGAGTAAAGAAAAAATAATAAATTACTGCAATTCAATAGGCCTAGATACTTTAGGTTTTATAAAATGTAGAGAGTTTACAGAACTTAAAGAGTTCTTTTATGAAAGAAGAAGTCTAGGGCTTGAAAATGAATTTGAAGAAAAAGACATTGATAAGAGAACAAATCCGTTTAATTATATGAGTGAAGGGAAAACTATTATATCAATAGCTTTCCCTTATCTTCACGATGTAGACTACTTTGATAATGGTTTTTCAGTTTATACCAGAGGAGAAGATTATCACAAAGTAGTAAAATCTTATTTAGGAAAAATATGTGGATATATTGAAAGTATTGGTGGAAAAGCAATCCCTTTTGTAGATAGCAATTTCTTACCAGAAAGGTATATTGCTTATTTAGCAGGTATTGGTTTTATAGGGAAAAATAATTTGATTATTACAAAAAAATATGGTTCTTATGTTTTTCTGGGAGAAATAATAACTGATATGGAAATAGATTGTGATGAAAGAGACTTTAAAGAAATTTCATATTTTGAGGAATGTGGAGAATGTGAATTATGCTATAAAGCTTGTCCAAGCAAATCTATAAATCCATATAAGAAAAATAGTAATATATGTGTTTCTTATTTAACTCAAAAGAAGGATTTAGAAGATAAACATATAAAGTTATTAAAGGGAAGAGTCTTTGGATGTGATAGTTGTCAAAATACGTGTCCATACAACGAAAAAATAAATTTCTCAAACATAAATGAATTTTATCCCTTTGATTTTATGAATAAGGAAAATAGTTATGAATTAGCTACCATAAATAATAGAGGATTTAAGGAAAGCTTTTTAAATACATCTTGTGGATGGAGAGGTAAAAATGTTTTGAAAAGAAATGCCTTAATTAAAATAAACAATAATAATGAAGATATAAAATCAATAAGAACAGATTCCCCTTATTTAAAAGATTATGTGGATAGACTTTTAAATAGTAATAAAATATAATATAAATATAATTAGAGGAAGTGAGGGAGAATAATGTTATCACCAACATTAGTAAAGGTAATAAATATATTACCAGAATCATTAGTAATAAAGATAACAAAAGTTATTGTAAATAGATTTTTCAAAAAATATGCAAATATTAAAATAGAAGGTTTAGAAAATATAGAAAAGGCAGAAGGGACTAAAATATTTATATGTAATCATCTAAGTAATGCTGATGGTTTAATATTAGATAAACTTCTTAAAGAAAAATATGATCCAACCTTTGTAGCTGGAGTAAAGCTTTCAAATGATCCTGTAACTAAACTTGGTACAGCAATGATAAAAAATGTAGGAATAAAGCCAAATTCAGCAGATAAAGAGGCAATAACCAAAATAGTTAAGCTTGTTAGAGGTGGAGAAAACTTAGTTATCTTCCCAGAAGGAACAAGAAGTAGAACAGGCGCTATGATAGAAGGGAAAAAAGGAGTATTATTGATAGCAAGGCTTACTAAGGCACAAATAATACCAATTGGAATGTACGGAACAGAAATACTATTACCTATAAATAAAGATGGAGATATGGGTGGAGAAAAGTTTAATCATGCAGATATAAATATAAAAATCGGTGAACCGTTACAATTACCAGTAAAAGAAAAAGATGAAGATAGACATGTTTTTGATGAAAGATGTATGGAACATATAATGAAGTCAATTGCTATTTTACTACCTGAAAAATATAGAGGAATATATAAATAGGTGATTTTATGAAGCAAAGAACAAAAACAATATTAGAAAAGCTTAAGGAAGATTATCCAGATGCAAAGTGTGAGTTAAATCATGAATCTGCTTTTCAACTTTTAGTTGCTACTATATTATCGGCTCAGACAACTGACAAAAAGGTAAATGAAATAACTGAAACTTTATTCAAAGATTATCCAGATTTAGATGCTTTTTTAACTCTTACAACAGAAGAATTAGAAAAGAGAATAAAACAAATTGGACTATATAGAAGTAAGACGAAGAATTTAATAATGATGTGTAATCAGTTAAAAGAAAAGTTCAATGGAGAAGTGCCAAAAACTATGGAAGAGATAACATCACTTGCAGGAGCAGGAAGGAAAACTGCAAATGTAGTTTTATCTAACGCTTTTGGAGTTCCATCTATAGCTGTAGATACACATGTATTTAGAGTTTCAAATAGATTAGGACTTGCAGATTCAGATAATGTATTAGAAGTAGAAAAGCAATTACAAAAAGAACTTCCCAAAAAAGAATGGAGTTTAGCACATCATTTGTTAATTTTTCATGGAAGAAGATGTTGTGTTGCTAGAAATCCAAAATGTGAACAATGTAGTTTAACGAAACAGTGTAAATATTATAAAGAGATTAGTAAAAATAAACTAAGTAAAAGTAAAGTTAATAAAAATATAAAACTATAGTAGTAGAGTTATTACTGAGTTTATAATTTAAATTATTAAATAAATATAAATTTAAAAGTAGTAAATCAGTTGGAAATAATAAATAAATGAAATAAAGTTAACTAAAATAAAAATAAATATGTATATAAGAAAGGGTGTAAAGTTATAAAATTTTACACTTTTTTATTAATTAAGTTTATTTTTATTGCTTTAATCATACATTGGATAGTGATATAATTAATAAAGATTTAAGTAAATTTTATAGTAAATTGGAGGACTTGTTATGAAGGTTGGAATATTAATGGGGGGAATATCTTCAGAAAGAGAAGTATCATTAAACAGTGGAAAGTCTATGATGCAGCATATAAATAAAGAAAAATATGAAGTTGTTCCCATTGTAATAGATAAGAAGGAAGATGTTATAGAAAAGGTAAAAGATATAGATTTTGCTTTACTTGCATTGCATGGAAAATTTGGAGAAGATGGTACTGTTCAAGCTGTGCTAAAAACTTTGGGAATCCCATATTCAGGTTGTGATACATTAAGTAGTTCACTATGTATGGATAAGGATTTAACTAAAACCATATTGAAAGCTAATGATATAAGAACAGCAAGATGGTTAAATGTTAAATCAATAGAAGAAATTGATTATGAAGCAATAGAAGAAATTAAATATCCAGTATTTATAAAACCAACAAATGGAGGATCAAGCGTTGCAACATTTAAAATAACCCAAAAAGAGGATGTTGAAAATGCTGTTAAAGAAGGCTTAAAATGGGACAATGAAGTTATGATTGAAGAATTTGTAAAAGGTGATGAAATAACTTGTCCCGTGTTTGAAAATGAACTTTTTCCAATACTTGCAATAAAGGCTAAAACAGACTTTTATGATTATGAGCAAAAATATTCAGCAAACGGAGCAGAACATTTTGCTATAAATTTAGAAGAAAAGCTTTATAAAGAAGTTAAGGAGATGGCGCTTAACACATATAAGGCACTAAAATGTTCTGTATATGCAAGAATAGATATGATAATCACAGAACAAGGAGTTCCATATATTTTAGAAGTAAATACTTTACCAGGAATGACAGCAACTAGTCTTTTCCCACAAAGTGCAGGAGAAAAAGGAATAAGCTATACTAATTTTATAGATATGATAATAGAATATTCACTAAAGAATTTTAAATAAGAAAATATATTCACAACTTAGCGGTAAGGAATAGAAAATTTAATCTTATTAGTGGAAATTAATTTCGAGAAAATTAGGTGGTATAAATGAAAAAATGGGAAAGTAGTGAAGGTTATAAAAATATTAATAGAATCATTGATATTTTAGGTGTTATATTAACTTTATTTTTAGTTGTAATTACATTTATGCATTGGAAAGATGCGCCTGATATAATACCGATTCACTATAATATAAGAGGTGAGATTGACGGATATGGTTCAAGAAATACAATATTATATATATTACCAATAGCATTAATAATATATATGGTTATGAGTATTTTAGGAAGATATCCTCAAATATATAATTATGCAGTAAAAATAACTCCTAAAAATAAGCAAAACCAATATAATATGGCATCAACTTTTATGAGAGTTATTAATATTGAGGTTATGTTAATATTTGTATCAATGCAGATGAAATTAGATACAGCATCTACCAGTAATAGTAATTTGTTTATGCTTTTTTTACCAATAGAGTTAATTATTATATTTGGTAGTATTGCCTTTTATATTTATAAATCAATAAAAAATAAATAAATTATTTCCTTAATAATGAAAGTACACTTATTATTCTTAAAATAAGTGTACTTTTTATTATTAGATTTATTTTGCGAAGCAAAATAGTGAAGAGGGAATAGTGAAAAAGGGAACAGTGATGGAAAAAATTCTTATAGGATTTTGGAGTAAAGAGTGCTTAGCATCTATATATTTAAAGTTTTGATTAGCAAAACATCCTTAACTTTTCACTAAAAAATTGCTTCGCAATTTTTTATTACAGTGAAGTATTTTTCAAAACTATGAAACGTATAATAAAGTGAAGATAATATATTTATATAAAAATGGGAGGAATTATTGTGAACTTAATTTTTATAGTTCTAATTGTATCTATTTTAGGGCTACTCTTTGCAGCTTATCAATTAAATCTAATATTAAAAGAAGATAAAGGCGACGAAATCATACAAAAGATTTCAAATAGTATCAAGAAAGGAGCAAATGCATACTTAACAAGACAATATAAAGGAGTAGGAATATTCTTCGCTTTAATGTTTGTAATATTCTTATTACTAAGTATATTTGATTATGTTTCAATTTTTGTACCATTTTCTTTTATAATTGGGGGCTTCTTATCGGGATTAAGTGGATATATTGGAATGAAAGTTGCAACTAATGCAAATGGAAGAACAACAGCTGCGGCTAAGAAAAGTTTGAATGGAGCTTTAAATATTTCCTTTAAAAGCGGAGCTGTAATTGGAATCGTAGTAGTTTCTTTAGGATTATTTTATATAGCACTAGGATATTTATTTCTAAATTATTATTATAATTACTTACCAGAAGGTGAGCGAGTAGCTCAAATAGCATCAAATATATTGACTTTTGGTATAGGAGCATCTTCCATGGCATTATTTGCTAGAGTTGGAGGAGGAATATTTACTAAGGCGGCTGATGTTGGAGCAGATTTAGTTGGAAAGGTTGAAATCGGAATTCCAGAAGATGATCCAAGAAATCCAGCAGTTATAGCGGATAATGTTGGAGATAACGTTGGAGATGTTGCTGGGATGGGGGCAGATTTATATGAATCATACGTAGGTTCATTAGTTTCATCTTGTGCATTAGCAGTGGCTGCAGGATTATCTGTAAAAGGATTAGCAGTTCCTTTATTAGTTGCAGCTTTAGGGGTAGTAGCATCTATAATCTCTACATTCTTTGTTAAAACTAAGGAAGATGCAACACAAAAAAATCTTTTAAAAGCTTTAAGAAGAGGTGTATATATATCATCCATATTTGTAGCTGTTGGAGCCTTTTTCATTGTAAAAGCATTATTAGGAATCGAAAACATAGGAATTTATTTTAGTATCTTATCAGGGCTATTAGCTGGAATATTAATAGGATTTTTTACAGAATACTATACCTCAGATAGTTATGGTCCAACAAAAAAATTAGCTGATATGACAAAGACAGGTCCGGCAACCACAATAATAGGAGGCCTATCTTTAGGAATGGTGTCAACAGCAATTCCGGTTATTATAGTTTCAATATCGGTGTTACTAAGTTTTAATTTATCAGGAGGCTCAAATGATTTTAATTTAGGTTTGTATGGAATAGCAATTTCATCAGTAGGTATGTTATCTACTTTAGGAATAACGCTAGCCACAGATGCTTATGGACCAATAGCAGATAATGCTGGAGGGATAGCAGAAATGTCAAATCAAGATCCGGAGGTAAGAAAAAGAACTGATGCTCTAGATTCACTAGGAAATACAACAGCAGCTACAGGCAAAGGATTTGCAATTGGTTCAGCAGCACTTACTGCCCTTGCATTTATTGCAGCATATAAAGATTCAATCGAAAGTATGGTTAAAAGTGGAGCTTATAAATTCGAATTCAATTTATCTATATTAAATCCACAAGTTCTTATAGGGCTATTTATTGGGGGAATGATTACATTTTTATTTTCATCAAAGACAATGGATGCCGTTGGACGAGCAGCATCTAAGATTGTTGTGGAAGTAAGAAGGCAATTTAAAGAAATTCCAGGACTTATGGAAGGAAAAGCAGAACCAGATTATGCTTCATGTGTTGATATTTGTACAAGATCATCTCAAAGGGAGCTTATAACAATAGCAATAATTGCAATTGCTACACCGATCATAGTTGGTTTGCTATTAGGACCAAATGGGGTTGCAGGATTATTAGCAGGATCTACAGTAACAGGATTTTCCGTTGCAATTATGATGTCAAATTCAGGTGGAGCTTGGGATAATGCTAAAAAATATATTGAATCAGGAGTTCTAGGAGGAAAAGGCTCAGATTGTCATAAGGCTGCTGTAGTTGGAGATACTGTAGGAGATCCCTTTAAAGATACTACAGGACCATCTATAAATATATTAATTAAGCTTATGTCAATGGTATCAATAGTCTTTGGGGCATTAATACTTGCTTTTGGAAATCTTTAAGTTTGATATATGGGGTAGAATTACAGATAATTACTTGCGAAGTGTTTGTTTTATGAAATCTTTTAATTTTTTAGATAAGATTAGATAGAAAATTAAATATTTACTAAAAGATAAAATAAAAAATATAAGAAAATACATATTATCTTACCTTACTAGTTAGCTATTTTGCTAAATGTTATTGTAAGATAGTATGTATTTTTTACTAGTAATTAAAATTTGAAAATTTAATACTAAAATATAAGATAAAATACTATTTTAAATAATAGAATAAATGTTAATAAGATAATACTTTTCCATTATTTGTTGACAAGCCTTAATTACAGTTGTAAACTTAAATTAAGAATTACAACCGTAATCAAGAAGGGGAAAATTTATGGGGAATTTACCGAAAATATCAGATGCAGAATGGGAAGTTATGAAAGTAATATGGGGTTTGGGAGAAGCAACATCAAGTGAAGTTATTGAAAGTCTTAAAGGGAAGAAATTGTGGAAGAAAGCCACTATAAAAAGTCTTATTAGTAGATTGTTGAATAAGGAAGTTATTAGCTTTAAAAAATTTGGGAAGGAATATTTTTATTTTCCTCTTATTTCTGAAGAAGAATGTATTAAAGAAGAAAGCGAATCTTTTTTAAGAAAGGTTTTTAATGGATCTGTAAATGAAATGCTAGTAAACTTTATTAAATCAGAGAATCTAACTAATGAAGATATAAATAAATTAAAAAATATATTGGATGAAAAGAATATATTTTACTAATAAAAATAAAGAGCATTAAAGTGCTCTTTATTTTTATTAAAAGTCGATTAAATATCTGTCAATTGTTTGATGCGTACTAACAATTGTATCACTGTTCATTTTACCTTGCCTTAAACTCTTATTATCCCTTAATAGTAAGGAATAGATTAAATCAACTGTAAACAATGTCATTAAGCTATTAGAAAGTGATAATGAATTAGCAGCAATAATTTTATCCGCAGTAATTAACTTAACATCAACTATGTCATTTAGTTTTGGTGAGTCATTACTTGTTATTGAAATTATTTTAGCACCACGGTCTTTTGAAGCTATTAAAGCAGGATAGATATCTTTACATAGTAGTGTAGGAACTATAACAATTAATAAATCCTTAGAGGATATATTAGAAGCACATAGATGAATATCTAAAATATCAGTATGAGATTTTACATTTAAACCTATTAGCGATAATTTAAAGGCAAATTCATTTGCTACAAAAGATGTATTTATTAAAGAAATAATATGAATATTATTTGCTTCCTTAATAAGATTTGCACTTTTAATTAATGCTTCCTCACTTAGCATAGCTGATGTATTATTAATAAGTTGTCTATAATCAAGTGATACTGATTCAATTATATTAGTATCTTTGTTTAAATAATTCTGAATTGCTCTATCATTATTAGAAGTACTTTGAGCTAATGCTATTTTAAAATTATTAAAGCCTTTATAACCTACCTTTTTACAAAACCGGTTAATACTAGCTTCTGAAGTACCGATTGCTTTAGCTAAATTGGTTATCGTATTTGTAATTACAAAGTCTGTATTATTAATTACGAATTGGCTTATTTCATTTTCACTAACTGTAAAGCTAGATTGTAACGATATTATTTTCGAAATTACAACAGATGTCATTTAACATCCTCCTATAAAAAAGTCGTTTCTTATATGATAACAAATTTCTTTGTTATAAACAATATTGATAACTAGTAATAACAGTTAAAAATATTCCGTTATTATTATAAGTGATAAATATCTATAATAGAATAGAAAAATCAATAATATACTTTCAAAAAGAATGAAAGTTTTTGAAAAAAATATTCAAAAGCATTGACTGGAAATGAAAAAGGTGGTAATATTTAATTAATGTTAACGTTAACAAACAATTGATAATATATCTGTATTCCATGATAAACTTATGATTGAATTATGGTAATTGTAAGTTTAGATAGATCAATTAATTATGGAGGAATGCTTAATGCTAAATATTATAGAACATGGTAAGGTTTATGATTTAATTGTAGCTGGTGGGGGAATATCAGGCACTATTTCTGCCCTTTCGGCTGCTAGAAATGGAGCAAAGGTTTTAATTATTGAAAAGAATGGATACTTAGGTGGTGCCTTAACTGCATGTGGGGTAGGACCAATGATGACCTTTCACGCAGGAGAAAAACAAGTTATATTAGGAATAGGTGAAGAGATTGTACAAAACTTAAAAGCTAGGGGGTACTCTCCAGGACATGTTCGTGATACAACAAATTATATAAGCTACTTAACACCCTTTAGTACTGAGGGAATGAAAATAATATTAGACGAAATGATAACTGAAGCTAAATGTGATGTGTTATATCATTCATTTATTGCTGGGGTAGATTTTGAAAATGAAGAAGTAAAATCCATTTATATTTGTAATAAGGATGGGCTAACTTCTTATAAAGCAAAGATATTTATTGATGCAACTGGTGATGCGGATATTGCAAATTACTGTAAAGTCCCATGTAAATTAGGAAGAGAATCTGATAATGCTATGCAACCAATGACAATGAATATGAAATTATACAATGTTGATAGCAAAGAATTAAGAAATTATGCTAGAGAGAATTCAGAAAAATTTCCTAGATTAAATAAGGATATTAGTTTATTAGATTCAGCTGAAACCTTATCTTTTATAGGGTTTGATGAAGAGTTTAAAGAAGCTAAGAGAAAAGGTGAATTATCAATACCTAGAGAGGATATACTATTTTTCGAAACTTCAGTACCTGGAGAATTTATTCTAAATACAACAAGAATAATTGAACATAGTGGAGTAGATGCAAAAAGTATTTCTAAGGCTGAATTCATTGGTCGTAAGCAATGTGAAGAACTATACAATTTTCTAGTAAGAAGAATACCAGGATTCAAAAATGCAAAAGTTGTAATAACGGGACCTTCAATTGGAGTTAGAGGAAGTAGACAAATATGTGGAAAGTATACATTGACTGCAGAGGATGTTTTGGATAGAAAAAGATTTGAAAATGTAATAGCTCATTCTGCTTATCCAATTGATATTCATAACCCTAAGGGAGAAGGTACTATGAGTGTTCATGCTAAATCCTTTGATGATTATTATAGCATTCCATACGATATTATGGTAGTTAATGAATTTAAGAACTTACTAGTTACAGGAAGATGTGTATCAGCAACTTTCGAAGCTCAAGCAGCAATTAGAACAACACCAACATTGACAGCATTGGGACAAGCAGCTGGGGTGGCTGCATCATTAGCAGTTAAATATGGTGATACTAGGAATATAGATATTAAGGAATTACAATCTTTATTAATTAAACAAGGAAGTTATATTGAAATATAGGGGGAATAATTATGAATAGTACATTACAATTAATTTTGATCTTAGTGGTATTTATCGGTTTGGTAGGGCTAATGGTAGGAAGGAAGATTTCAACAATTTTAGCATTACCAATTATGGCAATAGCAATAGCATTTATAGCTGGAATTCCTTTTATGGCACAAGACACAGAAAAGTTTACTATAGCTAAAAATGTATTAGAAGCAGGTTCCATGAGAATGAGTACAGCAATTGCTGGTCTTATATTTGGATCCTTATTTGGTAAAGTTTTAAGTAAGGTTGGTATTACAAGTACAATTATAAAAAAAGCTGCTGAACTTGCAGGAGATAAGCCATTGCCAATAGCTTTAGCATTCTTAGCTGTATCTTCAGTAATATTTGCAGCATCTAATGGTCTTGGTATGGTAATCTTAGTAGGTACAATTATTATACCAATTATGATATCAGCAGGATTAAGCCCATTAGTTAGTGGAATAGTTTTATTACTTTCAAATGGAATTGGAGTAACATTCTCAGTTAGTACATTAGCAGTTTATATCGATGTTTTAGGTTTACCGCTTGAAACAGTTACAAAGTATTCATGGTTATGTGGAATCCCATTAATAATCGTAGCAGTTCTTATGATAGTATATTTTGTTAAGTATCAAGGAAAAATTAGAAAAGCGTGGGCAATGCCTACAGACGCACAAACAAGAGGAACAGAAAAGAAAGTTAGAACTATAGCGTTAATTAGTCCAATTATCCCAGTAGTATTAGTATTCGCTTTTAAACTACAATTAGTACCAGCAGTTATTATAGGAATTTTAATTGCACTTATTTTATCTACTCCAAAAAATCCTTTACACATAGTATCAAGTGCTTTTGTAGAAGGTATTCAAGATGTTGCGGGTGCAGCAGGATTAATGATTGGTATAGGTATGTTATTAAATTCTGTAATGTCACCAGAAGTAGCAGCAATACTTCAACCAGCTATTAATTTATTAATACCATCAAATCCAATTATGTATATATTGGTATTTGGTTTATTATCACCACTTGCAATTTATCGTGGACCTTTAAATGTATGGGGACTAGGAAGTGGAATTATTGCTTTACTTGCTGCAGGAGGAATGAATCCTATAGCTGCTATGGTAGCTTTACGTTTAGATTCAAATGTGCAAGCTGTATGTGATCCTACTAATTCTCATAATGTATGGGTTGCTGATTTCACTAAACAAGATGTAAATGAAATAATAAAGAAAACAATTCCTTGGATTTTTCTATCAACAATTGTTGGTTTAATAGTAGCAGCATTTATGATTTATTAGAATTAGATTCATCTAAGACTACCATAAATAATGGAAGTCTTAGATGAACTATACATTGTATATAAGATAGGAGGACTTATTATGAATAAAGTAAGAATCGGGATAGATGTTGGTGGAACTTTTACAGATGCCGTAGCAATAGATAATGAAACATATGAATTAATAGCTAAAATGAAAATTCCAACTACTCATGAAGAAGGGGTAGCTGTAGGAGTTGTAAAGATAATAAAAGCAATATTAGAAGAGAATAATATTTCTCCTAATGACGTTGTATTCATAGCTCATGGAACAACGCAGGCTACAAATGCCTTATTAGAAGGTGATGTAGCAAGCGTTGGTATTATTGGTATGGGTACAGGTTTTGATTCAAGAGGTGCAAAAAAGGAAACTAACGTAGAGAATATTGAATTAGCTCAAGGTAAGTATTTGAAATCAGAGCATTTATTTATTGATTCTAAAGATGTTAATGAAGCTTCAATAAATGAAGCAATAAATACTTTAATTAAGGATAAATGTGATGTAATTGTTGCTTCAGAAGCATATAGCGTAGATAATCCAGAAAATGAACAGAAAGTAATTGAAATAGCAAATGGAAAGGGTTTATTTGCTACAGGTGGACATGAAATTTCTGAATTATATGGATTAAAAATGCGTACGAGGACAGCAGTTGTAAATGCTAGTTTAATACCTAGAATGATGCAGACAGCAAATATGACAGAAAAGGCTGTAATAGATACGGATATAAAATCAAACTTGATGATTATGCGCTGTGATGGCGGTGTAATGAGTATAAATGAAGTTAGAAAAAGACCTATTTTAACAATGCTATCTGGACTTGCAGCTGGAGTTGCTGGTGCATTAATGTATGAGAAGGTTTCTGATGGAATATTCTTTGAAGTTGGTGGTACAAGTGTAGATATTTCTGTAATAAAAAATGGTAAGGTAATGATTAAATATGCTCAAGTTGGAGGTCATAAAACATACTTAAGATCTTTAGATGTTAGAACATTAGCCATAGCTGGTGGTAGTATGATACGAGTTAAGGATAAGAAGATAGTAGATGTTGGACCAAGAAGTGCCCATATTGCAGGAATTGAATATGAATGTTTTACAGAGGAAAAGAAGTTTTCATTACCTAAAATCAAGTTTATTTCACCAAGAGATGATGATCCAAAGGAATATGCAGTAGTTGAAAGTGGAAGTGGCAATGATTATTCATTAACACTAGCAGGTGCTGCGAATATTTTAAATTATGTTCCAGAAGGTGATTATGCTAGAGGAAATATTGAGAGTTCTAGACTTGCGTGGTCAGCTTTAGCAGAATATGTTGGCTTAAGTATAGAAGAAGCTGCTAAGGAAGTAATGAAGATTGCAATAAATAAATTATCTATAGTAATTGATGAATTAATTCAAGAATATGATCTAGATAGAAAATTTATAGTCCTTGTAGGTGGAGGTGGAAGTGGTGCAGTTGTAGTAAATGCATTAGCTGAACACTATGATTTCAAATGGAAGTTAGCAAAAAATGCACCTTTTATTTCAACTATAGGTGTTGCCCTTGCAATGGTAAGAGAGCAGATAGAACGTACAATAGTTAATCCTACAGAAGAAGACATTAAGCGTATACGTGCAGATGTAATAGAAAAGATTATTCAATCTGGAGCAAATGAAGAAACAGTAGATGTCAACATAGAAATTGATAGTCAAAAGAATATTGTACGTGCAGTAGCAACTGGTGCCACTGAATTTAGAAACAAGGATTTGAATGCAAAATCACTTAACCAAGAAGAGTTATTAAAAATTGCTTCTGAAGCTTTAGGAAGTAACTTAACTAATGTGTCTCCTATTTTTAGTACAGGTAGATGGCATTTAATTGAATCTTTAGTTGAGGAAAGTAAGTTATTTGGATTAATCAAAAAGAAAAAAAGTAGTAGTTGTGTAATAGATCGTGAAGGTGTAGTGAGATTAAAGAAAGAAAAGGCATTTTTTGTGGAATTCTCAAAATCTGAAATCCACAGCAAATTTGTTGAATTTGTTGATGAAAACACTACATTCTCTGATGCAAACGCAACTATACCTAAAGTATTTCTATTTTATAAGGAAAAGATGCTTGATTTAACTGGTATGCAAAATTTAGAACAGTTATTATCAATCACTGACTTAGAAACTGAATTCTTAAAAGATGATGACAATATAATTGCTGTAGCATATAAATAATTTTGAAATGAGGGAATATCATGACAAGGATTGAAGATTTAGATCAGGTGCTTGCTTTTGGTGAAATATCTGAAGATTTACTTTTTCATAAAATTGAAAAATATAAGGTGAAAGACTATATATTAAAAAGCTTAGAGATTGGATATGAAGTAGCTGATTTATATAGTGTTCACGATATATTTGAATTATATAAAATTAATGAAATAGATATTGAATACTCACAAAATAATGGTAACTTTTATAATGTTAATTTCAGAGCACAATTTGAGTGGGATAAACATAATAAAAGTAAAGTTATAATTTATAAAGATTCTATAAAGGAATTAGCTAATATTAGTGGTATATCAGAAGAATTATCACTAAAGATTCATCTATGTCATGAATTTTTTCATTATCATGAATTATCAAATAACACAGTAGTTTCAGAGGTTTTAGACCCAGTTGTTACAGTAAAGTTTATGAATTTTAAGCGTAAGGCAAATATAAGTAGGTGCAGTGAAATAGCAGCCCATGGATTTACTAAAAAGATACTAAAGTTAGATTGTCTTCCCAATTTTTATGATTATAAATATCTTATGAATATAGGCAAGATAAAAGATACATACTTAGATGAATTGGCGGATATGTACAAGAGTTATTGTATGTAGAAGTCAAAGATAGTAATAAGAATTTGTAAAGTATATCAAAAAGAGTCTAAACATAAAGGAGATAGGGATGAAAAAAAGTATTTTAAAAAGGACAAGTATAATTTATCTTGTTGTAATGATATTTGCAAATTTTACATCTGCTTACGCTTATAATATTGGACAGCAAGATATATGGAATATAATCAACAAAAGTATGTCAAATATAGGTAATTGGAGAGAAGTGGGTGCTGGTAATGGTAAAGTGATTTTTAATGAAGATGAAGGGTATGCTAACATTTCAAAATCAGCTTTATCTGATAATGAACAAGGAAAATATCTATGGTTAGCCTCACCTTCCAATTTAGATTTACCGGATAATGAAGCTTTTACAGTGAAAATAGAGGCTAGAGTTCCAGCTCCTATTGCTAGTGGTGGTAGTGAGATATCAATAAGGACTAAGGGGATTGATAACAACGAAAATGGAAGAATCTCAAAAATATTTTTAACATACGGTGATGATAAAACAGGTAAGGTTACTGCAATTAATCGGAATGGAGATAATAAAGTAGTTAATATTGGTGTTAGTATAAAGTAGTGGACACATTAAGACAAACTAA
>JAQCTH010000068.1 GCA_027686065.1 Clostridiaceae bacterium AF10-41 | reverse complement strand
TTAATTAATGTATATTTATATATCTAAAAATAGTAAAATTACAATAGTTAGAAATTAATTTTAAGGAGACAAAGAATGTGAAGTCTAAGAAAATTTATATAGGCATACTAATATTAAGTATTTGTATTATTAGTGTATGGACTATAGTAAAGCATAAAAATGATAAAATAGCTATAAGAGGAATAATAATATTAATACATGAAGAAAATGAAAAAGGTAATATTTTAGTAGAAGGAAATATTGAAGAAGATACAGAATTTGATAAGGCAAGTATTTATATAACCAAAAGAACGAAAATTATAAAAGAAGAGGCAAATGAAAGGTTAAAATTATCAGATATTAAAGTAGGAGATAAAGTAGAAGTGATAATTACAGGACCAATAAGAGAAAGTTACCCTGTTCAAGTAGATGCTAAAATTATAAGGATAAAATAAGTAAATATTGTTACGAAACTATAGGAGGGAAAAGTGAAGATTAATATATATCAAGTAGATGCTTTTACAAGTAAAGTTTTTAAAGGGAATTCAGCAGCAGTTTGTATTTTAGAAAAAGACATAGATGATGAGTTAATGAAAAATATTGCTCAGGAAATGAATTTATCAGAAACAGCATTTGTAAAACCATTAGAAAACTCTAATATAAGTAAGTGTAATTTATTTTCTTTAAGGTGGTTTACTCCAAAAGTAGAGGTAGATTTATGTGGTCATGCAACTATAGCAACATCAAAAATTTTATTTGATGAATTTAATATAAAAGAACAAGAGATAAAATACAGAACTCAAAGTGGAATACTTACTGCTAAAAAAGAAAATGAAAAAATAAGTTTAGACTTTCCAATAGATAAGCCTTTAAATTTTCATTTAACAAAAGATGTATTAAAGGCTATGGACATAATAAATTATTCAAAAGCTATAATAGGTAAAGAAACAAGAAAACTTGTTATAGAGTTAAAAGATAAAGAAGAGGTACTAAATTTAAAACCAAACTTTGAGATGTTAAAATTATTAAATTTTGAAACTAATGTAAAGGGGATAGCTGTTACTTGCATAGGAGATGAGAAATATGATTTTATTTCAAGGTATTTTAATCCATGGGCAGGCATAAATGAGGATCCAGTGACAGGCTCGGTTCATACCTTATTAGCTAATTATTGGAGTAATAAATTAAATAAAATAAAAATGATTGCATATCAAGCTTCAGATAGAGGTGGAGAAATTTCATTAGAATTGTTAGAAGATGATAGAGTAAAATTAAGTGGTGAAGCAGCTATAGTATTAAAGGGCGAATTATATCTTTAAATTTATGGAGGAGAATATTAGTATGGATAAATATAATAACCTTGATGATGAGAATATACTAATACAAGATATTTCAAGACAAGATTATTTAAGATTATTAGCTAAACAATATCAGAGTATTGCAGAAGCATCTACAGAAATTATTAACTTAGAAGCAATTTTAAATTTACCAAAAGGAACAGAGCATTTTCTAAGTGATATACATGGAGAATATGAGCCTTTTATACACGTTTTAAAAAATGGATCTGGAATGGTTAAAAGGAAGATTGAAGATATATTTGGAAATTCATTAATGGAAAGTGAAAAGAAAAGTTTAGCAACTTTAGTATATTATCCTGAACAGAAATTAGAGATAGTCTTAAAGGAAGAAAAAAACATTAATGATTGGTATAAAATAACTTTATATAGATTAATTGAGTTATGTAGATTTGTTTCATCAAAATATACAAGGTCTAAAGTTAGGAAGGCTTTGCCAAAGGATTTTGCTTACGTTATAGAGGAGTTACTGCATGAACAAAGCAGTGAAGTAGATAAGCAGAAGTATTATGATAAAATAATTACTACAATTATTGACATAGATAGAGCAAATGAATTTATTATTGCTTTATCTAAACTTATACAAAGATTAGTTATTGATAGGCTTCATATATTGGGAGATATATATGATAGAGGGCCAAGACCAGATATAATATTAGATACACTAATTAATTACCATTCAGTTGACATACAATGGGGAAACCATGATATGCTTTGGATGGGAGCTGCAGCGGGATCAAAGGTATGTATAGCAAATGTATTAAGAATTTCAGCAAGATATTCTAATTTAGATATAATTGAGGATATCTATGGAATTAATATGTTACCATTAGCAACATTTGCACTGAAATACTATAAAGATGATTTATGCAAAAATTTTATTCCAAAAGTAACTGATAAAAATATATATAGCAACTCTGAAATTGATTTGATTTCTAAAATGCATAAAGCAATAACTATAATACAATTCAAACTTGAAAACGATATAATTAAGAGAAATAAAGAGTTTGAAATGGAACATAGGCTACTTTTGAATTATATAGATTATGAAAAGGGAACTATTAAAATAAATAACAATATATATGAGCTTAATGATAAGACATTTCCAACTATAGATAAAAACAATCCATATAAACTTACAAAAGAAGAAGAAATATTAATTGAAAAATTAGAATCATCTTTTGTTAATAGTGAAAAACTACAAAGGCATATTTTGTTTTTATTTGAAAAAGGAAATATTTATTTAAAGTATAACGATAGCTTATTATTTCATGGCTGTATTCCTCTAGAGTCTAATAAAAATTTTTCAAGTATGAATATACAAGGAAAAGAATATAGTGGGAAAGCACTTTTAGAAAAATTTGAATCTTTAGTGAGAGAAGGATATTTTAGTAAAAGGGATACAAGAGAAAGAGAATATGGAATGGATATAATGTGGTATCTTTGGGCTGGGGCAAATTCATCACTTTTTGGGAAAGAGAAAATGACTACTTTTGAAAGATATTTTATAGATGATAAATCAACTCATAAAGAGTATAAAAATCCATATTATAAATGGAGAGATGATGAGGAAGTATGTAAGAAAATTCTTATGGAATTTGCTGTTGACCCTATTGAAGGAAGAATAATTAATGGACATGTTCCTGTTAAGAATAAAAGTGGAGAAAGCCCTATAAAAGCTAACGGTAAATTAATGGTAATAGATGGCGGATTTGCTAAAGCTTATAGAAGTCATACTGGAATTGCAGGATATACATTAATATATAATTCTTATGGGTTTCAACTAGTTGCTCACGAACCATTTGATTCCACAGAAGAAGCTATAGTTAAAGAAAGAGATATTCTTTCTACAACAATGATAGTAGAAAAGAGATTAGAAAGAAAAAGAGTTAAAGATACGGATGTTGGTATGGAATTAAAAAGTCAAATAAGAGATTTAAAAATGTTACTTACAGCATACAGAAAAGGATTAATAAAGTAAAGTTTAAAATTTATGAATATTTAAGAATAATATATTTATTAAAAAACTATATCCAATTGAAGTTATAATTTTCAATTGGATATAGTTTTTTAATTGGAGTAAATTATTTTGTAACCAAAAAGTAATTATGAAAAAATTTGGTTGTAAGTTAAAATTAATATATATTGTAATTATATGGGGTGGGATTTGTGATGAGAAAGAAGGTAGTCAATAGTAATATAGCTTTTATATTAGCTTTAATAATTTTAATAGTAGTAGGATTTTTAATATTTATTAATTTAAATGAAAAGGACAAATATGAAAATGAAGGAATTAATATGACAGAAGAAGAAAAATCAATAGTAAATGATGTCATTAAATTATCAGAAGAAAAAATAGGTTTAGAATATGTATGGGGAGGAAAGGGTGAAATTATGACTGATGAAAGATTAGATGAACTTATAGGTTATTATGGAAAAGAATACTATCCATTAAAAAGAGAAACCTACATAGGAAATCAGGCATTTGATTGCTCTGGACTAACTTATTGGACATATAGGGAAGTAACAGGAGTTGAAATTGGATATTCAACCTTTGAACAAGAAGATATATTACAGGGATATGAAGTAAACGAAGAAGATTTGCAACCAGGAGATTTAATATATACACCAGGGCATGTAGTTTTATACAAAGGTAGGGGAGAAATAATAAATGCATATAATAAATTGCCATATCCAATTGGAGGAGTAAAAGACGGTAAACTTCATTTAGGTGATGATAGTGTAATATATAGACCCCTTGATTATATAAAATCTTTAGAATAATAAATTTTTAGGGAACTTTTTAGTGCCTATAAAACTCTTATAGGTAGTTAACAGTTAAAGAGACAAGGTTTGGGGGGGAAGAAGTTTGGAGTTAGAGGTTAAGAAGGCTAAAAACGGCGATAAAGAAGCTCTTTTAAAATTAATCATGAGCGAAAAAGATAACTACTATAAATTAGCTTTTGTATATATGAAAAATGAACAGGATGCTTTAGATATATTACAGGAAATGATAGTAGTTTTGTATAAAGAAATTCCAAAACTTAAAAAACTTGATTCATTTTATAGTTGGAGCAAAACAATACTTGTTAATTTATGTAAAAAGGAGCTATATAAGAGAAAGAAATATGAATCCATAAATTTAGAAAATATGTCAGAAGAAAATACTTTTAATGAATCGGAAAATAAGATTTATCTAAAATCTCTTATAGAAAATTTAAATGATAATCAAAAAGAAGTTATTAGGCTTAGATATTATTTAGATTATACTTATGAAGAAATTTCTGAAATTATGAAAATACCATTAGGAACTGTAAAATCTAGAATAAATAAAGGTATTAACAAAATAAGAAAAATTATAGGTGGTGATATAAATGATGGATTTAGATAAGGAATTAAATAACCTAAAAGAAAAGGAGTTAAAAGCTCCACCACAATTTGAAAATTTAATGAAAGAAGCTTTAGATGGAGCTAAAAGAGAAAAGAAGAAAAACCTTAATTTTAATAATAAATACATTAAGGTAGCCATAGTATTTATATCAATTATTTTTATTTTAAATATTAGTACAGTTTCAGCAATGATAAAGAAGCTAATGGGATATGATGAATATTTTTCTTATAATAGTTATGTGAAAAAACTTAATAATAGAGGGGAACTTCAAGAGGTTAATAAATCAATAGAATTTAGCAACGGTAAAAAAATAACCATAGAAGCAGTTGTTTATGACAATAAGTATCTTTCTGTTTTTATGAAAGGAGGCATTGCTTATACGGATAGATTTTTACCGACAGATGAACCTAATGAAGAATATGATTCTGCTAAACCTAAATCTGACATAAGAATTTTAGATGGGGATTTTGCATCAGGTTCAAGTGCATTTAGTGAAAAAGATAAAAATGGAGATACATTAAGTGTATTGACCTTTAAAATAGGGGAAAATAAAAAAGATTTTACTTTAGAAATTACAGAAAAAGGCGAAGTTAAAGAGGTAACTGTAGATATAGATTCATCTAAGATAGTTAAAATTAAGAATATAAGGCCAGAAAATAATGAAATTCAAATAGATGGCGTAAGTTTTATAGTAAATAATTTAAGAGTTAGTCCACTTGCTATAAATTTAGATTATTCAGTAGTTTCTGATGATGAAGAAAAAATTGAGGCTATTAAAAAAAATGATGGAAACTTCTTTAATGAAGGTATATATATTAGGCCTGATATAAAGGGTAGAAATATCGAAAGAATGGGTGTAGTTGCATATGATGAAAAGGAAGCTATAAATAATGGTATTAGAATAGTTGAAAACTTTGTTTTGAAGGACTTAGCTATAGACAAATTTAATAAGGCTAAGATAGTTATAGAATCAGCAAACTTTAGCGAAGCTTCAAATATTGATATTAAGAGTAATATTAAAGATACTTGGATAAATGATAATTTATTTATAGAAGAGTTAAAATATGATGAGAAGAAAGAAGTGGTGGATATAGCTTATTGGAGTAAATATAAAAAAATATGGTTTGATAAATACTTGCCTTATGAAATACTTCCTTATGATGGAGTTATTTCATATGAGGATTCAATTCATAAAAGTAATAGAGATGATTTTTTAGGTAAGGATTATAGAAAGTTTATATTTATGAGAAGACAATTATATGTTGGAGAGAGAGAAAGGCTTTTTGAAAGCAAAGTTTTTTTTGTTGTTCATAATAAAGCATTAGATATTAAGAAAAAAGATAGGACTATAAATCTTAAAATTAATTATTAGTTAATTGAAAATTACAAAAATATTGACAATATAAAAAATAAGATTTATAATCCATAGTAATAAATAAGCATAACTAAGAATTATTAATATAATTCGGAGTATAAGATAATAAAAAGCTATGATAAGAAGAAGTAGTAATTAGAAATCTTACAGAAAGTTACCGGTTGATGAGAGGTGCAAGAAAAGCTAATTATGAATACATCTTTGAGCTTCACACCAAATGAAGTTTTAGCATAAGGAAAATATAATTTAGAATGATAGTTATATTAATTTCATTAATTCTAAATTCTACATTTCAAATTTTTCATTCTGCGAAGCATTTAGTAGGCTGTGACGTATTCCTTGCACACGTTATAGTGCTAGAGTATTACCTAGATATTTTCTGGAGTACTTGAAAAGGTAGGCAATGTGAATTGTCTATGAACTTAGGTGGTAACACGAAGATTTATCTCTCGTCCTTTGATATAAGGGACGGGAGTTTTTTTATTTGCTAAAAATGTCTTAGAGTTACAGATTAATGCACTATTGTTAATTTATAAATTCTGAATTATTAGGAGTTTAAACCTTTAGCTTTAAATCATAAAATATACTGCTGCGACGACTTGAAGCTTGATAGATCATAAGTAACAGTATGTGTTATATTATATTATTCTTATAGAACTTGTTTATATTTTAAATAATATAAGAGGAGTGTTTAAAAATGAAAAAAACAATTGATGAGCAAATGAAAATTATTAAAAAGGGATCAGATACAATAGTTAATGAGGAAGAACTTAGAAAAAAACTAGAAAAAGCCTCCAAAAACAATAAACCATTAATTATCAAGTTAGGTCTTGATCCAAGTGCACCGGATATACATCTTGGCCATGCTGTAGTTTTACGTAAAATTAAACAAATGCAAGATTTAGGTCATAAAGCAGTAATTGTTATTGGAGACTTTACAGGGAAAATTGGAGATCCAACAGGAAAGGCAAAGGGAAGAAAAGCATTAACAGATGAAGAAGTATTAAAAAATGCAGAAACTTATAAAACTCAAATTTTTAAAGTTTTAGATGAAAGTAAGACGGAAGTTCGTTTTAATGGTGAATGGCTTTCAAATTTAAATTTTGATGATGTATTAAAATTAGCAGCAACTACTACTGTAGCTCGTATGTTAGAAAGGGATGATTTTCAAAATAGATATAAAAACAATGTTCCAATAGGAGTTCATGAATTCTTTTATCCTTTAATGCAAGCTTACGATTCAATTGCTCTAGAGGCTGATATTGAGCTTGGAGGTACTGATCAAACCTTTAATATTTTAATGGGAAGAACACTTCAAAAGACAATGGGAGAAGAGCAACAAGTTGCAATGTTTATGCCTATTTTAGAAGGCTTAGATGGAATTGAAAAAATGAGTAAAAGTTTAGGAAACTACATTGGAGTAAATGAACCTGCAAATGTAATGTTTAAAAAAGTCATGGAAGTTCCAGATAAATTGATTATAAAATACTTTGAATTAGCTACAGATGAACATCCAGATTTAATAGAACAAATAAAAAACAAACTAGATAATGGTGAAAATCCTAGAAATATTAAATTAGAACTTGCACAAATAATAACAAGCTTATACCATTGTGAAGAGAAAGTTAAATCAGCAATAGAATTCTATAATTCAGCTTTTACTAAAAAGGAAATTCCAGATGATGTACCTAATCTAACTGTAGAAAGTAATAAGTTGAGGGATGTTGTTTCAAATTTAATAAGTGAGAAATATGTATCAAGTAAAAAAGAATTTGTAAGACTTGTAGAGCAAGGTGGAGTTCAAATTAATGGAGAAAAAATAAATAACTTAGATATAAATTTATCATATGATGATGTAATAAAGATAGGTAAAAAGAAGTTTGCAAAACTTAAAATAAAATCTTTACTTAGATAATTGCTGAAAAATATTTTATTGTAATATTTAAAAACTCTACTAAATTAAAAGCTAAATATTAATGTTATTTTACCTAATAATAAACCGAAAAATAACCTTACTAATATCGAGTAAGGTTATTTTTATATAGTTTTTAAATATTACTTATTATGAGATAATTTTGATCTTTTAGTAAACTTTTTGCCATTAGAATGCGCACCTTTCTTTTGACCATTTTCAATCCCAATTTCAGCGCCGGATTCTGAATACATTTTTCTAAGTTCTGCATTTGATTTAGGACGATCTTTTCTTCTGTTTTTATTATTATCCATTGTAATTACCTCCTAAAGTTAAGTTGTCTATATTAGTTTCCCACAATATAAATAAAAAATATTATAAAAATATAGCTTTATATAGTATTTATTATTCATATAGGTATAAGTTGTATTTTTTATTTAATATCATTTTTACATAAATAACAACCTACAAATGCAGTAATAGGAACGGCAAGTACAACACCTATGCTACCAGCTAGGCCTTGAATTATCTCAATTCCCAAAAGGTCTAAATTTATCATTTTATTAAAAGGCATATTAGCTGAAAATACTAATATAAGTATACTTAAAGAGCCTCCAGCAAAGGCTAAAATTAATGTGTTAGTCATTGTTCCAATAGTATCTCTACCTATATTCATAGAACTTTTAAATAATTCATTAAAACTAATTTTATTATTTACACTATGTATTTCGAATAAAGATGAAGCAATGGACATAGAGATATCCATAACAGCTCCTAAAGTTGCAACTAAAATTCCAGTAAACATTATTCCTCTAATTTTTAAACCAGTATCTTCTGCAATATACATTAAACTTTCTGCTTCACTCATATTTAATCCAGAAAGAGTAGTTAAGGAACCGAAAATATATGCCACTATTCCTGAAATTACAACTCCAAAGACGGTACCTAAAATTGCTGTTAATGTTTTTTTGTTAAATCCAGAAACAAGTATGAGAGTTACAGTTATACTTAAGATACTCATAAGAATACCAGCTAATATAGGATTTACTCCTCTAAGCATCAAAGGAACCATTAAATAAACACAACATATTAACGTAAAAAATAAGGCAACTAAGGATTTTACTCCCTTTACTCCAGCTATTGCAACAACACACAATATGAATATTGCTATTAGCAAATATAGCATATTACTTCTATCATAGCTATACAAGGTCATTTGAGTACTTTCATTTCTTTCTATTACACCAACTATGACTTTGGTGCCTTCCTTGACCTTTAAATTATATAATCTGCTTATTGGATTTGCTATTTCATGTGTACTTCCAGAATAAGGTTTTGCTGATATCTTAACTAATATTTTTTGAAATCCAACTTCAACATCCTCTAAATAAGGATCCTTTGTTAAATCTTCACTTAATACTTCCGTAACAATAGCATTGTAATATTTCATGTCACCATTATATTTATCAGGTAAAAACCCACCTTTAAATATAGACCTTGACAAAGTAATTAATGATAAACTAAATAATATAACCCCTAAAATCATAATAAAATTTTCATTTAAACTCAGTTTTTCTTTAAAAGAAGTCGTTTTCTTTAGAATTTTTTTATTATTCCCACCCTTTTTACCCATAGTATCCTCCATATTAATATATTTATAATATTAATTATATTACAGTAGAATTGAAAGGTAAATTATAGTATTAAATATTTCCTTGAGTAGTAAATTAGCTGAGTTAAATCTTGCTAAATAATTGCCTTTTTTAGTTATAAATGTTAAAATATAAACGAGTATTTAAGAAAGGGGGATTAATAATGGATAACATGATAAATACTGAAAATAGGGAGAAAAGAGTAGGTGCTGGTATTATTACAATGGCTGTACTATATTTTATAGGACAAGCGCTTACAATTTTGGGGGTTATAATTAATCTTGCATTTAAAGATCAAATAAACAATTTTTTATTGGAGGCAGGAACTTCAGCAGATGTAAATCAAACTGAACTTTTAATAACACTATGTATAGCAGTAATTATAACTATAGCAGTAATATTAATTTTACTTAAAAAACCTATTGGAGCATTTGCATTTATAGGTATTGAAATTTTATCATTTGTATATAAAGCAATTATTTCTGGAGTTACTATATATACACCTTTAAGTTTAATATTTCCAGGATTAATGATTTTCTTTATTTATAAAAAGAAAGATATATACTTTGTAAAAGAATAAGAAAAGTAAAGAGTAGGTCTAAAGTATAGATTTACTCTCTTTATTTTAATAAGATATAAAACAAGGAGTAGTTAGATGAAAAAGAAGCAAATAATAATAGGTGTTAGTATATTTATAGTAGCTTTAATTGGAATTATTATTGCAGCATTATATGTTAAAAATAAATCTACTATAAATAATAATAAGGAAAGTAAGATTGATTATTTTGAAATAAAAGAAACTGGCGGCTTAAAATTTAAAGGAAGCAGTATAATAAGTAAAGAACAAAAAATAATGTTAGATAAAAGTAATGGTGAGTTAAAGGAAGTATTTGTTGAAGATGGACAATATGTAGAAAAAGATGTAGAACTTTTTAGCTATTATAATGAAACTATTCAAGAACAAGTTGATGAGTTAAATAAACAAATTAATTCATTAAATTCAAAAATTCAAAAAGAAAAAGAACGAGTAAGTAAGTTAGAAGCACTTAATAAAGAAGCACAAGATAAAGAGGCTCAAACATCTTTAGATGTAACAAATCAGATACAAAGCCCACAAACACAACAATTAGAAATAACAAGTATGGTTGATGAATTAACAGAAAATTTAAATGATACTATTTCTAAAAGAGACTCCTTAAACAATAAAGTTGTAAAAATAATAAAATCAGAAATAAGTGGAAAAGTTTATATCAACACTGAAGATCAAACTAAAGAATATATGAGAATAATTTCAGGGGATTCCTTAGTATATGCACAGGCATCAGAGTTTGATGTAGATAAGTTAAAAATAGATGATAAAGTTGAAGCAAAGATTATAAGCAATAACAAAAAAGTTACGGGAAAAATAATCAAAATTGAGGAAGTCCCAACAATGTCCTCTGATGGGAAATCAGTAGGATATGCATTTTATATTAAACCAGATGAAAGTATAAAAATAGGATTTAGTCTAGAATTAACAGTAAATCCAGAAGAAGTCGCTATACCTAAAAATTGCGTTATGGAGGAATCTGGGAAAATATATGTTAAGTTAGTTGAAGGCGAAAGTAATAAAAAGATGGAAATAAAAGCAACTCTAAAGGATGACAACTACATACTGGAAGATAATACTTTAAAGGTAGGAGATAAGATACTAATAGATCCTTCAGAAGATAGTAAGGAGGAAGTATAGTATGATAAATCTGAAGGGTATAAACAAGTACTATACTTCAGGAGATGAGAAGTTACATGCTTTAAAAGATGTGGATTTAGAAGTGGAAAAAGGAGAGTTTTTAGCTATAATGGGACCTTCAGGTTCTGGTAAATCTACTATGATAAAAATATTGGGGCTTTTAGATAAGGATTTTGAAGGTAGTTATTTACTTGATGAAAAAGAAGTAAAAACCCTAAACGATGATTTGCTTAGTAATTTGAGAAATAAAAAAATAGGTTTTGTATTCCAAGATTTTAACTTAATAGATAGATTAACTATTAAAGAAAATATAGAGCTTCCAATGTTATATATGGGAAAGGGAATTAAAGAAACTAAAGATAAGGTAATTGAGCTTTTAGGAAAGGTGAATTTATTAGATAAGATTAATAAATATCCTACGCAATTATCAGGAGGACAACAGCAAAGAATATCAATAGTTAGGTCTCTTGTAAATAATCCAGATATAATAATAGCAGATGAACCAACTGGAGCTCTTGATAGTAAAACTTCAGGGGAAATAATTGAAATATTTAATGAGCTAAATAAAGAAGGAATAACAATTATTTTAATTACTCATGATATAAATATTGCAAAAAAAGCAAAAAGAATAGTGAAAATCTTTGATGGTAGTCTTGAGGAGGTAGATACTAATGAAATTTAGAGTTTTAGTTTTTACAGCTTTAAGAAATTTAAATAGAAATAAAAAAAGATCTATTTTAACGATGCTTGGTATAATTATTGGTATAGCATCTGTTATTACAATCGTAGCACTTGGACAAGGTTATAAAAATAAAACTATTAAAGAATTTACAGGAGAAACAGATGGAGCTGTGGTTCTTATGGCAACCTTTAGCCCAGAAACTTTCACTGAAGAAGTTTCAACAATGGAGTTTTTTAAGAGTAAGCATAAAAGTGAAGTAGAAAGTCTAGAATCAGTTGAATCAGTAGAATTTCAATATAGTAGTAATTCTCTTGGAGAATTTACACAAATGGATTTTAGAGGTAAAAATATAAGTGCTATGATCAAACCAATAGAAGAATTTAATATAAATGATGATGTTTTGGGGAGAAATTTAACTAATAATGATAATCTTTTAAAGGATAGGGTTATAGTAGTTGCGGAGCAAACTTTAAAAAATAATTTTGATAATATGGAGAATCTAGTTGGGGGAATAGCAACTATAAATGGAATAGCTTTTGAAGTCGTAGGAATTAAGAAAGCACCACCAGAAGATGAAATAAGCTTCTTTGATATGGGAGGAGACATAAAAGTTCCAAAAGAAACTTATGATAAATACTTTTCTGGGTTGAAAAAAGTAGAAGGCTTGACTATTACTTTAAAAAAGGATATTGATGTTAAAGCTAGTATAAAGGAAATAGAAAATACTTTAAATTCAATAGAAGGAAATGTAGTGAAGGGCAAATATCAAATAATAGACACAAGTGGAATAGTAAATTTATTAGGAGGAGTCCTTAATACAATAACTATGTTTATAGCATCTGTTGCAGGTATCTCTTTATTTATAGCAGGGATAGGACTTATGAATATGATGTACACATCAGTTTCAGAAAGAACTAGAGAAATTGGAATAAAAAGAGCTTTAGGAGCAAGAAAAAAAGATATTAGAAAAGAATTTTTAATAGAAGGAATAGTAATTACAATGGTGGGTGGAGTAGTTGGATATATATTAGGAATAATAATTGCCAATATAATATCTATGTACTTCAAACTTGTAATTACCCCAAGCTTATTTACAAGTCTTTTAGCAATAGGAATATCAATTATAATAGGACTTGGATCAAGCTTTATTCCAGCAAGAAAAGCATCAAATGCAAATACTGTAGATATACTAAAATAGAAAGTGGATTAATTCACTTTCTATTTTTGTTTTTAAATAATATAATATATTTATAATTACTAGGAGGTATATTTATGTTTATTAGACCAATTTAACTTAAAATCTAAATTAAAAACTTCACCTTTTTATAAAGGTTTATTTGTCATGTAATTTAGGAGGAGAGTTAAATTGAATAATAAAAGAAATATATATTTAATGAATCTTATAGTATTTCTGCAGGGGTTTGTATTTTATGGTCCAATTGCAACAGTATTTAGAGAAAATAGAGGGATATCAATATATCAAATATTTTTGATTGAATCTATATCTATGGTTCTTATAATGCTATTTGAAATACCTTGGGGAATATTTGCAGATAAATTTGGATATAAGAAGACTTTAGTAATATCAAATTTTATATTTTTTATATCTAAAATAGTGTTTTTTAAAGCTAATTCATTTTGGATATTTTTATTCGAAAGAATATTATTATCAATTTCAATATCGGGATTATCGGGCTGTGATACTGCTTTAATATATTCGTCGTTGGATGAAAGTGAAAATAGTGAAAAAGTCTTTGGAAGATATGTATGGTTTTCTAATATAGGTTTTTTACTTGGATCTATAATTTCAACTTATATAATTAATATATCAATTGATTTAACAGCTTATTATACTATTTTTCCTTATGGAATAGCTTTTCTTGTATCTTTATTTCTTAAAAATATAAATAATGAAGTTACTAAAAAAGAAAATGTAAAAAATAAATTTAAATATAGTTTAAAACATGTAGCAGCTCATAAATATATAATAATATTTTTAGTTGGAATTTCTTTAGTAAAAGAAGTTGTTCAAAGTATAACTGTATTTTTAAATCAACAACAATATATTAAAAGTGGGATAGATATAAGATATTTTGGGGTTTTATTAGTAGCAATTCAATTTATGAAATTAATATCAGTAAAGTCATATAAATTAAGTAATATGATAGGACAAATAAAATCAATAAATATGTTGACGATAACTGTTTTTATAAGTTCATCTATATTAATAATCATAAGTAATGCAATATTAAGTTTTTTATGTGTATCAGTTATTTCTATTGGCATGGCAATAATGGAGCCAATGATTATAGATATAAAAAATAGGTCTATATCATCAGGAAATAGAGCTACTATTTTATCAATATATTCTATGATAGAAAGTATAACTTCATCAATTATAAATCCGATCATAGGTTTTGTATCCAACTCAGCTCTAGAAAACGGGTTAATAACATGTAGTTTAATTAGCTTAGCTGCAATTATTTTAATTAGATATTTTAGAAAAATAAATATAGAAAATTAAAAAATTCTGTTGACTATAAATTAATTCTAACATATATTATATTTAGATAGATTTTAAAACAAAGAGAGGTATTTTTGTGAGTGTTTAGTATCTAAAATAGTAATTTAATATTAATTCTAAAAAATAGGGTGATATACCTTTATTTGTTGTGGAATTAATGAAAACTATAATAGATACAAGTCCACGAATATACTTTAAGGTATTTTATATACCTTTGTTAGTGTTGAATTTAAAGCTGTGGAAGTATCCACGGCTTTTTTATTTTATATAGAATTACTTATTAATTTAAGTTTAGGATTTATAAAAGTATAAAAACTATATTACTTAAAATCTATCTAGATTTCGTAGACTTGTAAATAATACAAGGAAGGTTATTTTTATGAATAAAAGTACATTAGAAAAATTACATTATTATAAATTGAAAGAAATTATTAAAGGTTATTGCGTTAGTGGGCTAGGTAAAGCTTTAATCGATAAACTTGAGCCTAGTGATAATATGAAAATTGTAGAACAAAGATTAGAGGAAACATCAGAAGGAAGAAGATTATTAGATGCATCTTATCATATACCGCTAGAAGGGATTTTTGATGTAGTACCACTTATTGAAAAGATTGATAAGGGAGCATCATTAGATCCAAATGAATTAGTAATGATATCGAACTTTTTAAGAGGATGTAGAAAAGTTAAATTATTTATAAAAGATAAAGAAGGATATGCCAGTACATTAAGCTCATATGGAGGAAATATTACAGATTTAAGTTATATAGAGGAAGAAATAAATAATTCAATTAAAGGTAATATTGTTGATTCTAATGCTAGCAAAGAGCTTAAAAAGATACGAAGGCACATTGATATTTGTGAAGGTAAAATAAAAGAAAGGCTTGAAAAGTTTTTAAAGAATATCGCTAATAGAGAATATATTCAAGAAAGTTTTATAAGTCAAAGAAATGGAAGATATACTATACCTATAAAGGCAGCATTTAAAAATCAAGTTCAAGGAACTATAATTGAAACTTCAACTAAAGGATCAACTGTATTTATAGAACCAAGTGTGATATCGAAATATACAACAGAACTTGCAACATTAAAGATAGAAGAAAGTGTTGAAGAATACAGAATTTTATCTACAATCACTGAAATGATTTATGAAAGAATAAGAGATCTGAAGATAAATATTGAAGTAATATCAGAATATGACATGATTTGGGCAAAAGCTAAATATAGTCGTGAAATAAATGCAATTAAGCCTAAAATAAATAATCATGGTTATATAAAAATAGTAAGAGGAAGGTACCCGTTAATTAAAGATGTAGTGCCTTTAGATTTTGAAATTGGAGAAGATTACAGAAGTTTAATAATTACTGGACCAAATGCTGGTGGAAAAACTGTTGTGTTAAAGACAGTAGGACTTTTAACTTTAGCAACTCAATCAGGATTCCATATAGGAGCAAAAGAAGGAACTGAAATAGCTTTGTTTAATAAGATATTTGTAGATATTGGAGATGATCAAAGTGTTGAAAATGCCTTAAGTACATTTTCTTCTCATGTTAAGAATTTAGCACAAATTTTAAAGGAAAGTAATAAATCTACTTTACTACTATTTGATGAAATTGGAAGTGGAACAGAACCCAATGAAGGAGCAGCTCTTGCAATTGCTTTATTAGAAGAATTTTATCATAAAGGGTGCATAACAATTGCATCTACACATTATGGGGAAATTAAAAATTTTTCAAAAGAACATCCTGATTTTGAAAATGCAGCTATGGAGTTTAAAAAAGATACACTTGAACCACTATATAAGCTTTTAATAGGAAAATCAGGTGATAGTAATGCGTTATATATTTCAAAAAAGATGGGGATAGATGATAATGTTATTGAAAAAGCAAGAAAATATATAGATTCTAAAGAATATAATTATGACTTAGTTAAAGAAAGCAAAG
The DNA here is from genome assembly GCA_027686065.1 of Clostridiaceae bacterium AF10-41. Classification (GTDB taxonomy): domain Bacteria; phylum Bacillota; class Clostridia; order Clostridiales; family Clostridiaceae; genus Clostridium. The sequence goes on along the minus strand of JAQCTH010000068.1, from coordinate 2,384 downwards.
TTTCTAAAAAGAAAATTCAAAAAAGTACAATTGAATATACTTCATATTCAATTGGAGATAAAGTTAAACTTTTAGATAATAACAGAGAAGCAATAGTATATAAGGAAATAAATGAATTAAACAATATAACAGTATTCTATGATGATAAATTTATTGAAGTTAATTATAAAAGGTTAAAGTTAGAAATAAAAGCTGAAGAGCTTTATCCAGAAGGATATGATTTAAATCAAATATTCATAAGTTATAAAGAAAGAAAGCTTGAAAAAGATATTGAAAGAGGATCAAAAAAGGCTTTAAAGAAGATAAGAAAAGAGCATTTTACTAATTAAAAATTCATAGTATAGTTTATTTTATACTCCCATTTTAAGATTATAATCTTAAAATGGGAGTTTTTTATGATAGGGAAGACCTCGGAACATTAATTTTTAATTAGTAGTTAATTTTATACTTTCCTTCATTTGCTTATTTATTATTTAAGTTATTAAGATAAATATTATATAAGTATATTAAAAAGGTATATAATAAAACTAAGATAAAAAATGTCTTAAAGGTAGTGATTAATAATGAAAAAAATAATAAATAAAGAATTAACTAAATTAAACAAAAAAGAAAATAAGTTATTAAATAAAAAGGAAAATAAGTTTATTAAAAGTAAAGTAGAACCAATTTCAGATAAGATAGAAGAAAAAATACCACAAAAGCTAAAGGATACATTAGAAAATGCTTTTTATAATGGATTTAAATTAGTGTTAGAAAAGGGAAGTAAGTATATAGAAAAACTATATGATAAAGATAAAATTCAATTAGAACACGATGTAAATAATTATTCACTAGATAAAAAGGTTACTAGAAAAAGTATAAATCTAATGGATTCTCAAGGGAAGAAAAGTAAGCTTATAAACTCAACTATCTCAACTATAGAGGGTGCAGGACTAGGAGCATTAGGAATTGGATTACCAGATATACCATTATTTATTGCTATGATATTAAAGACAATATATGAAATTACTTTAAGCTACGGCTTTGATTATGAGAGTGAAGCAGAAAAGATTTATATATTAAATTTAATAAATGTTGCCTTAACAAATGGTGAAGAAAAAATAATTTGTAATGAAGAGTTAAATGAAATTGAACATAAAATAGATTGTGATATGGAAATAAGTAAAGATTTAAACTTAGAACTTAGAAATACATCACAAGTATTATCAGAAAATTTATTAATGGCAAAGTTTATTCAGGGATTACCTATAATTGGAGTTTTAGGAAGTATAACTAATTATAAAGTCATAAATAAAGTTAGTAAATATGCTAGAATTAGATATAAAAGGAGATATTTAAATAAAAAGATAAGATGAGGAGAATTAAATATGAATATTAAGTTTGTTACAGTTACAGTAAAAAATTTGAAAGAATCAATAAAATTTTATGAAGATATATTAAAATTAGAAATTGTAAGAGAATTTTCACCAATGGAAGGAACCAATATAGTATTTCTTAAAGGAGAAAGTTCAGTAATGTTAGAATTAATAGAATATGAAAATAAATCTATAGCAGGTAGCAATTCAAGAGTATCTATTGGATTTGAAGTTTTAGATTTAGATAACAAAATAAAAGAGTTAGAGGAAAAAGATATAAAAATTATTAGAGGACCCATTAAGACAGGAGGAGGGGAAAAGTTTATATTTATAGAAGATCCAAACGGAGTGGAAATAGAGATAATAGAGGGCTTTAGTATTAATGTCTAAGTTACTTAATGAAATTAATGGCGTACTAGAGTACTCAAAAGATAATGGAGAGATGTATGAATACAGAATTATTATGTAAAATTTCAGATGGATTAAATAAAATAGGATGCACTTGGGGAATTGGAGGCTCAGTTTTATTAAACTATCATGGATTAATAGAAAATCCAAATGATATAGATATTCTAATAAATTCAAGAGACATTGAAAAAGTAATTAAATTTATGAAGACAATAGGAGATAAAGTAGAACTATCATCAAAAGAGCCATTTAAAACAGAAAGTTTCTTTGGATATAAAGTAGATGGAGTTATGGTAGAATTTATGGGGAATTTTAAGATAAATCTACGAGATAATAAAATATATGAATTCATTTTAGACGATAAATCAATTGTGGATACTTTACTATTAGAAAATAGCAAAATAAATTTTACTTCTTTAGAAGACTGGTTTGTAGCATATCTAGCAATGGATGATCCAAAGAAAAGAACTCCTTTAATAAAAGAGTATTTCAAAAATAATGGATTAAAACATAAAGATTTATTACAAAGAAGTTTAGAAAAGAATCTAGCAGAGGATATTAATATATCAATAAAAGAAATTTTGTCACTAGATTAATTAATGTTTATATTATGATAATATT
>JAQCTH010000067.1 GCA_027686065.1 Clostridiaceae bacterium AF10-41 | reverse complement strand
AGATGATAATTATTATTGGAATTATAATATTTTCAATTCAAATAAGATAATTTATATTTTCCATAAGAGTGAGAAATATAACATTAAATATTTAGAGAATAGGTATAACAAGTTTATTAATAAAATAGAGGATGCAGAAGTGCTTGAATATATAAGTGCTATAGAAAATGATTATAGGGATAAAAAAGTAGTATCTGAAAAAGAAGAAATTGAAGAGGAAAATAATTTAAATAATGAGTTAGAAATGCTAATAGCAACTAGTTATATACCATCATATTTAAATAATGAAAGGAAGCAATCATCTATAACTTGTGAAAAGGTATTAGTTTTTCAATCAGGAGAGAGAGCATTTATAACATCTCAATATGAAGCCTATGTTTTAAGTGAAAGTAGAGAAGAAATTATAAATAAAAAGGGAAAAAACATAGAGAAGGGTGACGTTATTTTATTTATAGAAGAAATAGATAAAGATTTAATTGATAATATAATGAGTGATTTACTAGAGATAAGTGAAATTAACTCTAAATATAATGAAGATTATATGTTAGTAAAGCAATGGAAGCTAGAGATGAAGCGTTATATTGCAATTAATGATATTAAATATAATGAATTAGAAAATAGACTTAAATCTAAGGGGGTATCACGTTGTGGAGCCACTATTAGAGCTTGGCTTTTAAATTCAGTTGTTGGACCACAAGATCAAGAGGTATTAAAGGCTTTAGGGGAAATAACATCAATAGGTATCTTAAAAAATAATTATATAGGGTGTTATGAAGCATGTGTAAATATACGTAGATTTCAAGTACGTATTAGAAAAGCAATAGCAAGGTGTATATTAAAGTTATCAATAAATGAAGAAGAGGAGAATTTAGATTTATTAATTAAAAATAGAATTGAGGAATCGGTAAATTATATAAAAAAAGTTGAAGTACAAAGTATTTATAAAGTAAAGAAAGAGATTCCAATATATTTGGCAAATAAGATTTTAGAGGAGTAGTGGATGGGTAGTATGAAAAATAACTTGGAGAAAATACGAAGAGAAATTTATTTTGCAGTTAGAGAGGAAATTCTTGGACCAGGTTCTGAGAAGACAGGATTACCAATTGAAGAAGAAATTATAACTGATAGACCAAGTAAAAGATATTCTACTGGAATTTTATTTACAAAAGAAGAGTCTCAAAATGAAATTAATAATTTAGATAATCCTGAAGAAGATAATGAAGATGAATATGAAGGATATAGTAAAGAAGAAAAAGAAGTTAAAAAGAGCTCATATAGGGAAGTGATTGATGAAGAATTTCATGAAAGTATAAATAATACTCATATACCAAGAAAAAGTTCTATGGGGATGACTTTCTTTTGTGATAGGGATATAGATCAAATATTAATGCATTTAAATGGTGCACGATATAAAGAAGTTAAAACTAGTGAATGTATGGTTAGTTATAGTGGAGATTTATTGCCATTAGAAGATCCTGAAATATCTATGTACGTATATTATGAAGAAGGTTATTTGAAGCTGAAAAATAGATTTGATAAGAGCTTTATAGATAAGTTTAATGAAAAAGGATATTTTACAGGTAGAGAGGAGTTTAAAGATGCACTGTATAAGTTATTAAAACAATGTAGTAGACGTTATAAATCATATAAAAGATTCAATATTAAATTTGATAATCCTATAGTGGTTAATTTTAATAAAGGAAATTATGGGGTTTTCAACATAGAGGAAGAGGAGTTAAAGGTATTTGTACTAAAAAGAAGGTATTTTGATAAGTACAGCATTACAGTTATGCTAGTTAATGAAAGCACATCAAAAGGTGCAGATGAATACTATGTTTTTCAACCAGAAATTACAATTAGTTCAGAAGAAAATAAATTCAAATTTGTTAGTTCAAATATTGATGAAAGTAATGAGGACAAACTATTAAAATTATTATACAGAAATAAGCAAAGTTATGGTTCTGGACATGGGGTATCAGTAGACTTTTCTGATATAGATACAAAAACTGGAAATGGAATAATAAGGACTGATTATATGCCAATATATGAAGTTGTTGGTACAGATTTTAATATGAAGGAAATAACTGATATAGAAAATGAAGTTCTTTCTATGTTAAGGTTATCAACTTTAAGTGAGTTAGGTAAAGATGAAATTATAGAGCTATTGCTGAAGTTCGTATTAAGTTATAAGTTATGGATAGATAATAAAGAAAATCAAATTAATAATGAGAAATTTAATTCATTATATAAAGATGTAGCAGAAAATAACATTAAAGATTGTTATATTTCTTATAATAGAATGAGAGAAGGCGTAGAACTACTTGCTAGCAATGATGATGCATTTAAATCATTTCAATTAGCTAATACAGCAATGTTAATACAGAGAATACAATCAAATCATCCAAAAGATTTAGAAGAGGCGAACTCAATTAATATGTATAAAAAGTATGATATCAAAGAGGCTAAGTGGAGAGGATTTCAATTAGCATTTTTATTAATGACGATATCATCGTTAGTTGATTGTAAAAATAAATTCAGAGATATAGTTGATTTAATATGGATACCTACTGGTGGAGGAAAAACTGAAGCTTATTTAGGGGTAAGTGCTTTCACTATTTTTTATAGGAGAATAAGTAAAGGCAAGAGTGGCTATGGGACAACAATAATAATGAGATATACATTACGTTTATTAGCAGCTCAGCAATTTGAGAGGGCTAGTAAATTAATATGTGCATGTGAATACTTAAGAAAAATAAATGATAAGTTACTTGGTGAAGAACCAATTTCAATTGGATTATGGATTGGTTCAACTCAGACTCCTAATACTTTACAAGATGCTAAATATGAACAGAGAGAACTTTCTAAGAATCAATATGCTGAAAATAAATTTCAACTTAGAGAATGTCCTTGGTGTAAGACAGATTTTACAATAGATTCCTATGATATTTCTACAAGAGGAAAGAAAAAGTTTGAATTTATATGTAAAAACAAAGATTGTCACTTTCATGAAACATTACCCATTCAAATAATAGACGAATCATTATATAAGAATCCACCAACATTACTTTTTTCAACAGTTGATAAATTTGCAATGTTACCTTGGAAAGGTGAGGCTTCATCATTTTTCGGAAAATGTAGTGAGGCACCAGAGTTAATAATACAAGATGAATTACATTTAATATCAGGACCTTTAGGAACTTTAGTAAGTTTGTTTGAAACAGCAATTGATTATTTATGTGGTAGAAAAGGAGTTAGACCTAAAATAATAGCATCTACAGCTACGATATGTGAAGCAGATGAACAAATAAGAAATTTATATAATAGAGAAGTTAAGCAGTTTCCAGCACCAGGTATTGAAATTGAAGATTCATTTTTTACAAGAGAAAGTAGCCTTAAAGAAAGTTTTGGTAGAATGTATGTAGGGGTTGAAGGTATAGGGCAAACACAGACAACTACAGAGATAAGATTATTTGCATCTATTTTACAAAGAATAGGCACTATGGATATATCAGATGAAGAAAAAGATAAATATTGGACATTAGTATCATATTTTAATAGTATAAGAGAGCTTGGGAAAGCTTCAACACTTATATATGATGACGTTAAAGATTATATGATTAGAATAGCTAGAAGAGTAAAAGATTCTAGATATACAAGAAATATATCTAGTGCTAGAGAATTAACAAGTAGAGTAAGTTCATCTGATATAGTCAAAACTTTAAAAGATTTAGAAAAAAAGTATCCTGAAAAGGAAGCCATAAATGTTTTGTTGGCAACAAACATGATTTCAGTTGGTGTAGATGTGCCTAGGTTAAATATAATGTCAGTAATAGGACAACCAAAACTAACTTCAGAATATATACAAGCATCTAGTAGAGTTGGTCGTAGTGATCCTGGAATTGTATTCACTTTATATGATGGAAGAAAATCTAGAGATGATTCTCATTATGAAATATTCCAAGCATATCATCAAGCATTTTATAAATATGTAGAACCAACAAGTATTACACCATATTCTGAAGCTTCCATTGAAAGAATGCTTCACTCAACTTTTATAAGTATGATTAGGCACAGTACTAGATTAAATGATGAAAAGTCAGCAATTGATATAGAATCAGAAGAAGAGAATATTAAAAAAATAAAAGCTTATATTATTAACAGAGCTGCAGAGATTGAGCCAACTAGTATAGAATATGTAACTAAAAAGATTGATAATTTCATAGATAATTGGATAAGTAAAAGCCAAAATGATGAATATCCATTGCAGTATGTTAAAGGAGATAATCCATTAATAAGTAGATTTTATGATAATAGTGGGGGGATAAAAGGAATTCCTACAATGACATCAATGAGAAATGTTGACGGAGAAGTTGGAGTGAGAATATTTGAGAGAGGGGAAGAGTAAAGTAATGAGCGATTTGAAAAGAAAATATCAAATATCAATGAAAAAAATGAAAATTAGAGCATCTACATTAGTTTTCCCATTTGGACCAGGTGCAATGATTGATATGCCAGATTGGGTACTTATGACAGCTGGTGCAGAATACTGGGATAAAAAGAAGTTAACAACCATACATGATGAAAGATTAGAAAAGATTCTTAAAGTTAAGTGTTTTAAATCATCTGTTGTTAAACAAGATAATAATGACTCAGATGAAGAGAATAATGATAACTTATATATTCCATTTGTACAATTTCCTACTTGGTATTTCTGCCCAAGATGTAGAACATTTAAAACTTTAAAAGAATGGGAGAAAGATTATAAAAAAGTAAATGGTGAAGATCAGATTATGAAAAGACCTGTATGTTCTAATCTTATAACTAAAACTAATAAGACCTGTAGGGTGAAACTAGCTCCAGCAAGGCTTGTAGTAGCATGTGCTAATGGTCATATAGATGATTTTCCTTGGATAGAGTGGACACATTTTAAAAATAACAAAAAGATTTGCGATAATCCTAAACTAATTATAAAAACAAGTGGAGTAAGTTCTGGGCTTGAAGGAATAAGTGTTGAATGCAAAACATGTAATGCTAGAGTTAGTTTAAGTGGAACATTTACAAGTGGTGATAAAAATGAATTTAAGAAATTAGAGGATAAGGTAAATAAAAATAAGGAAAATTTATTGAGTAGTGATGAAGAGTTTTCATTTATATGTAAAGGGAATAGACCATGGGATGGTATAAGAGATAAAGGGTGTGGGTTATATCCTAAAACAGTTCAAAGGGGTGCAATTAATATATATTTTCCTAAAATAGAAAGTTCAATAGTAATACCACCATATTCGGATAAGTTTACTAAGAGTGTAGAAGAATCCTATGAGTTTGAAAGATTAATCATAAAATTAGAAGATGAGGATAGAGAAGATAAAATAAAAGAGATTATAGATAATGCTAGTAAGAAAATTTCTAGAGAAATAGAACTTAATGAAAAGATAGTAAAAAAAATAATACTAAGAAAGTTAGAAAATATTGAAGAAGAAAATAGCGATACTATAGATAAGATGAAATATAAAGAAGAAGAATATAAGGCTTTAATAGGAGAATTAAGTTACGATATTCTTAATCAAGCAGATTTTAAGGTTGAGCCTAAAGAGGTTAATGAATACAATAGAAATTATTTAAGCAAAGTTGTATTGATACATAAGATGAGAGAGGTAAGGGTGTTAACTGGATTTTCAAGAGTAAATGGACCAGATAATAATATAATTGATAGTGTTGATGAAGAGAAAACAGAAAATAAAGAGTATAGATTAATTAAGCCATTATCAGATAGAGATTGGTATCCTGCTATTGATATAAATGGGGAAGGTATATTTATTCAGTTAAATGAAAAAATGATAGAAAAATGGATAAAAGAAAATCCAGAGGTAAATGAAAGAGTAAATAATATTGATAAAAGATATTCAAAGATGTTAGTAGATAAAGGATTTTCTATAAGAAAAATAACGCCTAAATTCGTATTACTTCATACTCTTTCTCATATAATAATTAAAGAGTTAAGTTTTAAATGTGGATATAGTTCTACTTCACTTAGAGAACGTATATATTGTAATGACAGTGAGGATAAGTATAGCATGTGTGGAATTCTTATATATACTGCAAATGGTGATTCAGAAGGAACTTTAGGAGGATTAGTTAGACAAGGTAAAAGTGATAGATTACCTAAGATTATTGATGGAGCAATAGAAAAAGCAAGATTTTGTTCATCGGATCCTGTTTGCATAGAAAGTTTAGGGCAAGGAAGAGATGGATTAAATTTAGCTGCATGTTTTTCATGTTGCTTAATATCAGAAACTAGTTGTGAAGAATTTAATACTTTATTAGATAGAGCATTAATAGTTGGAACGTTAGATAATCAGAAGATAGGGTTCTTTAACAATTTTAAGTAATTAAAGTTTTATAACATGAAATTAGACTATATAAGTGAATTTTAAATAAATTTTAATATATAGTCTTTTAATTTTGAGAAAAATAAAAAATAACATATAGAGATTGTAATAGTACTAGAGACCTGGTATAATTTTTTTAGGATATAGAGAGGATGTGTGAAAAAGTGAACTGTATTGATTTATTCGCAGGAGCAGGCGGGCTATCAGAGGGGTTTCATAGAGCAGGATTTAAATTTTTTGCACATGTTGAAATGGATGAAGCGGCGTCTTTAACTTTAAAGACTAGACAAGCATACTATTTTTTAAAAAGAAATAATAGAATAAATATATATATAGATTATATTAAAGGTAATATAAGTAGGGACGAGTTTTATTCACATATACCTAATAGAGTTTTTAAAAGTGTAATTAATTCAGAAATAAGTGAGGAAACTATACCAAGAATTTTCGAGGAAATTGATAAGAATAGAAGAGGAAAAAATATTGATATAATAATTGGTGGACCTCCATGCCAAGCTTATTCAGTTATAGGACGTTCAAGAGATCCAAAAGGAATGGTTGAAGATAAGAGAAATTATTTATATAAAGAGTATATAAAATTTTTAGTAAAATATTCACCTAAGTTATTTGTGTTTGAAAATGTGGTGGGTTTATTATCTGCTAAAAATGGATCAATATTTATGGATATAAAAAAAGAATTTAAAAGTGTAGGCTATAATATTGATTATAGAATATTAAATGCTAAAGAATTTGGAGTACTTGAAAATAGAAAAAGAATTATATTAATTGGATGGAGAGAAGATATTGAATTTGAATATCCACAATTTAAGTTAGTACAGAATAAATATACAATAAAAGATTTATTTAATGATTTACCATATATTAATTCGGGTGAATCATCTAATACGTATAAATTAGAGTGTACTAAATGTTTGGAGGATACTCATATTAGAACAAAAGAGTGGGATGTTTTAACTCAAAATATAAGTCGTCCTAATAATAAGATAGATTTAGAGATATATAAATTGTGTATTAAATTGTGGAATGAAGAGGGAAGAAAACTTAAATACAATGAGTTGCCAGAGTACTTATCAACACATAGTAATAAGGAGTCTTTTCTTGATAGATTTAAAATAGTACAATATGATGGAGTTTGTCATACAGTCGTAGCGCATATAGCAAAGGATGGACATTATTATATTCATCCAGACATTAACCAAAATAGATCTATTACTGTAAGAGAAGCGGCAAGAATACAATCATTTCCAGATGATTTTTATTTTGAATCATCAAGAACAACTGCATTTAAGCAGATAGGTAATGCAGTCCCCCCTCTTATGGCAGAAATAATTGCTAAAGCAATTAAAAAGAAAATGAAGAATTTTTTATAAATTGTTGAAGTAAATAATAGTTTTATTAGATTCATGACTTAAAGTTAAGTTATAATCAAATATTAAAAAGTGGGAAAGTGGAATGAGAAAACTTATAGTCCCCGAGAGGGGATTTTTTTATTGCAAGAGGATTAATTAAAAACGTACTTTCGGTAATTTTTAATTAAGTTGATACATCTTCTTTTGAAAAAAATCAAATTTCTATTTTAAAATTTAAGTTTCATTTAACTATCTTCTTCATGGTAAATTATTATTTATTATTGAAGTTGCTGTATCAAATTGTTGGAATAGAACTAATAACGTAAAAGGGTGGAAATAAAAATTACTATATTTATGAAAAATATAGTAATAATTTGAAATGATAAAATGAATTAATTATTATGATAGAATTTTTGAGGTAGTAGATAAGGATGATTTAGATATATGTGATAAGTTATCACAAGTTTATGGGGTTGAAGAACAATATTTCATAAATTTATAAGTTTTTAAAAATAATATTTGAGAATACAAAATATCTTTAACTATAGTGTAGCTATATTTAAAGGTATTTTTTATTTTACAAAGGTATTTAATTATTGTTTAGTTAAACTTGTTTTGAAAAATTAAACAGAACAACTCTTATAAAAAGGGATTATATAGATTATGAATAGGAATTAACAATTATTTGGCAGTGTTAGCTTTTAAAGCAGCATCTATGGTGAGAATACTGCAATCCGTTGTAGCTATATTTATAAATATAGCCACACTTGCAAAGGCAAGAATACGGGCTTATTACTAACCAGAGATTTTACTTATATAGCAAATCGTCTCAGTAAATGTACTGAGACGATTTGCAGTAGGGCTGTAAATCCTTATCCCGTGAGGGATAAGCAAAACAACTTGTTTGAAAATTTGATGAAACAAAAAAATAAGTGGAAATTTTGTATAAGTTTTTATAAAAATCTTATCTAATAATTTGATAATGGATAAGAAGTAAGTATACTGTCGTAAAATTATTAAAGGAGATGGTATAGAATGAAGAAAGATATAGATAAAAACAATTGGGAGTTGGATGAAAAAGCACAAAATATTTATGAAAACTTATGTGTACAGATAGAAAAAGTTTTTAAACATTGTAATCAAGGATCTTTTAAAACTAGGGAGAGATATGAGGATGGTGTTAAAAACTTTGCGAAGTTTATGGCAGATGCATTTAAAAAGCAGAATTTAAATAACATAAAATCTAAGCATTTATATGGATATGTAGAATTTATGCAGGATATTGGATACTCTACATCCTATGTAACTACAAATCTTTCAGCAATAAGATTTTTCATTGATCAAGTTGGTGGTGATAGTAGTAAACTTCCAAATAATAATAGACTAGGTGTAATTAGTAGAAGTAAAGAAGAAAGAATAGGAGATAATAAAGCATGGTCACCTATTGAGATAGAGAGTTTTATAAAATATGCAAGTGATGTAGGACAGGTGAGATATGGGGATATGGCAAGACTAAGCAGTGAGATTGGACTAAGAATCCATGAGGTTTGTAGATTAGATAAGTGGCATTTGAGACAAGCATTAGAAGATGGAAAGATATCTATTAAAGGCAAAGGGGGACTTGTAAGAGATGTACCTGTTAGAGATAAGACTCTAATTCAACAGTTATATGATAATACTAAAAGAGGAGATAAGGTTTTTATAAGACAAGGTGAGCAAACACATAAGGTTATTAAAAATATTCAAATGTTTATATATAGCAATCAAGAAAAATTTTCTATTGACAGAAATAGATCAATCACATTTCATGGTTTACGACACTTTTATTGCCAAAATAGATATAAAGAACTGATTCAGCATGGATTAACAGACTTGCAAGCTAGAAAAGTTGTAAGTAGAGAGTTAGGTCATTATAGAATAAGTATTACAGAAATTTATTTAAATTAATAATTATCATTATGAATGTGTGTTAGATATAAATATTATAAAATTTAGGAGTGATTAATATGGAAAAATGGTCAATGGATTTATAAGATAAAATAATGAAAATACATGAATTAAATATAAGTAAAGAGGATAAAGAAATGCTATTAGATATAGCGTTTGATTTAGATTATAGTAAGCATACAAATGATGAAATAGAACAAATAATTAGTTACGAATATTTAACTTATGAAGAAAAGGTTAAAGAGATAGCAAAGGCTTTAAATGGAGATTGGTTTCCTTTTTAAGTTAAAAAATATTGGGTGAAAACTTGAAAGTATTATGTGTACTCCATATAATGCATTAAACTTTTAAAGTAGAGGAGAGATGTATTATGGAGAAAGAATTTATAAAATTTAGCAAGGACTTTATGTATGTTATAGGAGACAATGGGGATAGAGTAGATGTACCACCATTAGTACAGGTATGTTAAAGAAATTAAGGAGTTACAGGTACAATGTGTACAATGTAAAACATGGATTACTATTATGAAGATTATTGATAATAAATTTGAGGATATCCATGATAAGATGATTATAGATAAAATATTTACTAGAGATAGACAAGGATTCTATTTTAGTAATAGGTGCTTAAAGTGTAAGGATAAATTAAAAGTTAATAAAGAAAATAACATAGTTGATGAGGTTGAGAAAAATAATAAATATAGTATTTATTTAAAACCAAGCAATAAAGAATATCTAGATTTTAAAGCAGCAGCTTTAGGTATAGATATTGCAGAAACTCTAAACAAACTTATAGAAAAAGATAGAACACCAGAAAATATACAGAAACTAAAAGATGAATTTGCTAAAAGAGTAGATAAAAAATTTAAATTGTAAACATTGCGCTAACAAAGATTAAAGCATCCTGTCAAGGGTGCTTTTTTACGTTATTATCCAGTTAGGAGGAGGTGAAAACTGGATGGGTGAAACAGAAGTAAAATATCATGATGTAGATGAATTAACAAAAGAAAATAGTTATTATGCACAGCTCATATTCAGATGTTTAAGAAAAGATGGAAACCCACTAACTAAGTTTAATAAAGATAATTATTTAATTCTAAGGATAATACAAGATTTATATAACTTATTTAACAAGGATAACGAAATAGAATTTGAACGAGCAAAAATAGAGATAAGTATAAAAATAGCAGTTAAAGATGAAAGAGATGAGGTTTTTACATTAGAAAAAAGGATTAATGATGATACAGGTGATTTTTATGTTAGTGATTAATACAGATGCAAGCTCTAAAAAAGAAAAGCCATATTGGTTAATAGGTTTTCTAGTTTTAGAAGATAATTCAGTTATTAAAAAAGATGTTGAAGAAATTGATTTATCTAAAGAAGTGCTAGAAAAACGAATAAATGAAACAATATACTTAGAGTTACTTTCTGTATTATTTGCACTAGAATATTTAGTTAATAATAGTAGTAATCAAGAGCAAGAAATCAATATTTATAATGACAATACGACTGTTATTTATATATTAAATAGACTTTTTAGAAATAAGAGAAAAAACACTAAAATAGAAGAAGTATTAAAGGTGGAATTGGAAAATGCAAAAAATATGGTAAGTAAAATTGGTTCAGTAAAATTTAAGTATATTAGTAGTAAAGATAACAAGGCTCATAAAACATTAGAGAATTACAGAAAAGCATGTAAGGTATATGAGAAACTAATGTTGTTACGAAAATGGGAAGAAGATATTAAAGAGTTAACGATAGAAGAGATTAAGGAAGAGGAGTTTATTGTAACAACTGTAAAGGGAAATAAATTTACAGTAAACCTGTCAAGAAAAACATGTTCATGTAGATATTTCTATTATAATAAAGAAACTTGCAAACATATAATTGCCTGTAAAAGATATAAGTAAAATCATAGCCATTAGCATTCAAAGCTAGTGGCTAAAAAAATATAAAAAAATATCATGTCAAAATTTGATTTTAGATTTTATATACGTATATTGTCTAAAAATTAAGTTTTGGAGGTGATGTATGATATGTGCAACACATTTACTTTTAATAGAGTTAAGACAAGGGTGACAAGGAATAATTTAGAGAATGGATGTTATGTATCTAATAGCAGTGAAGTATTAGATGTAGTTGATATAGATGAAGATTACATGGAACAATTATTTGATCCAATTTTAGAGTTGTTTTACAACATACTGCAAAAGGAAGGAAAATTGCAATAGAAGAAAGGAGTAGATATTATGAAAATGAGAGTTGTAGCATATGCAAGATACAGTAGCAATAATCAAAGAGAGGAGAGCATAGATGCTCAATTAAGAGCAATAGAAGAATATGCAAAACAAAACAATATGTTAATTGTAAAAACGTATATAGATAGAGCAATGAGTGGAACAAAAGATGATAGGCCGCAGTTCATGCAAATGATTATGGATAGTAAAAAGAAAATTTTTGATGCAGTTATCGTTCACAAGTTAAATAGATTTTCCCGTAATAAGTATGATGCTGTAAAATATAAACATAAACTACAAAGGAATAATGTTAAATTACTGAGCGTACTGGAAAGACTTGATGATAGTCCAGAAAGTACAGTGATGGAAAGCCTGCTTATGGGGATGGCGGAGTATGAATCAAAGAATTTGGCTAGAGAAGTGATGAAAGGTTCTCTAGAAAATGCAAGAACATGTAGACATAATGGAGGGTTACCTCCCCTTGGATATTCAGTAGATCCTAAAACACAATTATATTTAATAAATGAAGAAACTGCTCCAATAATAAGATTTATCTTTGAAAGTTATATCAATGGAAGAGGATATAATGATATTGTAAGTGAATTAAACAAAAAAGGATTAAAGACAGGGAAGGGAAATAAGTTTACTGTATCTACGGTTAGGGATATATTAAAAAATGAAAAATACATTGGAACCTATACTTACAATAAAGCAGAGGCTAAAAATGTAGATGGAAAGAGAAACTCTCATAGGTCTAAAAATGAAGATCAAATAATTAAAATAGAGGGTGGAATGCCAGCTATTATAGATAAAAAAGATTTTGAAGAAGTTAAAAGAATTATGGTAAGAAATAAAAGAATTCATAATACTTTTAATGCAAAAGAAGTTTATTTACTTTCTGGACTAGTCCAATGTGGTGAGTGCGGTGCTAAAATGAATGGGAATATATCTTACTATAATAATAATGGAGAAAAATTAAGATATATAATGTATCGTTGTACTGCAAAAGCAGGGGGAGGTAAGGAACATACTAAAAGCATAAGAAGAGATATCTTAGAAGAATATATTTTAACAGAGATGGAGAAAGTTATTTTTTCAGAACAAGCAATAAATTATTTGGTAAAAGAATTAAGTAAATTTTCAAATAGTAAATCTAAGCAAATGCAAGATGAATTAAAATTTACTAAGAATAATTTAGTTAAAATAGAAAAAGATATAGAAAATATTTTACTAGCAGTTGCAGAAGGCAATAGACATGCTAGCTTAATGGACAGGCTATCTAAATTAGAAGAAGAAAAAGAAAATTTAGCTATACAGATGGAAGAGACTAAATTGAGTTATCCAGATACAGAGCCAATTACAGCTTCTTATTTAAAAAAGATATTTAAGGAGCATAAAAAGATATTAGAGCAAAGGGATAAGGAACTTATAAAGAAGTTTATTTTTCTATATGTAGAGAAGGTGCTAGTTTTCGAAGACTACGTAGATGTAGTCTTTAAATTATCAACTATTTTGGTTCAACGTAGTTATGGTGAATCGTACCACAAATGACGTAGAATTTTACTAAATTTGTATATTGACAATGTAATTAAGAAGAGTATAATAATTACAAATGCAATGAAGAGGAAAGTAACTTTAAGAATACTTATACAGAGAGTTTCCATTGGTGAGAGGAAGCAAAGGATATTAAAGTGAAAATGGCCTTGGAGCGGTGTACCGAGATTTTTGTTATAAAAATTAAGGCTGCAACGGATTCACCCGTTATAGTGATAGAGTATAATCATATTATATATGACGTACTTGATGAGGTGCATATTGTAAGGTATGCATGAAATAGGATGGTAACACGAAGTTTAGCTCTCGTTCCTAAGATTAATTTCTTAGAACGGGAGCTTTTTTATATTTAAGTTTTATTATTAATAAGGAGGATTTAGAAAATGAATATTTTTATTGGAGGGGCTTGGCCATATGCTAATGGGTCAATACATATTGGCCATATAGCTGCATTATTACCAGGAGATGTATTAGCAAGATATTATAGGATGAAGGGATGCAATGTATTATATGTTTCAGGGAGTGATTGTCATGGAACTCCTATATCAATAAGAGCAAAGAAAGAAGGTGTATCGCCAAAGGATATAGCAGATAAATATCATGCAGAATTCAAAAAGTGTTTTGAAAGGTTAAATTTTTCATATGATTATTATGGTAGAACAGATGATGAATTTCATAAGAAGGATGTACAAGAAGCTATAGTTTTACTATACAATAAAGGATTAATTTATGAAAAGGAAGTAGAGCAAATATACTGTCAACATTGTAAGCAGTTTTTACCAGATAGATATGTTGAAGGAGTGTGTCCAAAATGTAATTCAATTGCAAGAGGAGACCAATGTGATAATTGTGGTACTTTACTAGAACCATTAGAACTTTCAGAAAGAAAATGCAAGTTATGTAATAATACACCAATAGTAAAGAATACAAAACAGTTATATTTCGCTTTATCTAAATTTCAAAACACTATTAAAGAAAACCTAGATAAAACTCAAAGTAATTGGAGAGTTAATGCAGTAAATAATACAAAAAGATACCTAAATGAAGGGTTATGTGATAGGGCTATATCAAGAGACTTATCATTAGGAGTAGATATACCCATACAACAATTTAGAGATAAAAAGGTTTATGTGTGGATAGATGCAGTACTTGGATATCTTACAATGAGTAAAAAATGGGCATTAGAAAATAAAAAATCATATAAAGAGTTTTGGGAAGAAAATGCTACTTCATATTATGTACATGGTAAAGATAATATACCATTTCACTCCATAATTTTACCAGCATTAATAAAGGGTATAGGATATAATAAGTTACCAGATAGGATAATATCTAGTGAATATTTAACATTAGAGGGTAAAAAAATATCAACAAGTAGTAACTGGGCAGTATGGGTACCAGATATAATAGAGCGTTATAACTCAGATACATTAAGATACTTTTTCTTAATTAATGCACCAGAAAAAAGAGATACTGACTTTTCTTGGAGAGAATTTGTGAATAGTAATAATGGTGAATTATTAGGGGCATATGGTAATTTAGTTAATAGAACTTTAGTTTTTGCTAAAAAATATTTTAATAATAAAATTCCTAATGGAGAAGTGGATATCAATATAAAAGAAAAAATAGATATTTTATATAATATTATAGGAAACCTTATAGAACAAGGAAATTTTAAAATTGCACTTGAGAAAGTTTTTGAATTTATAAGAAGTATCAATAAATATTTTGATGAAAACGCACCATGGATTACTGTAAAAGATGATTTGGAAGTTTGTGGTAACACAATATATAATTGTATTTATTCAATAGCAAATTTAGCAAATTTATTATCACCATTTTTGCCAGAATCTTCAGGTAAAATAAAAGTATGGTTAGCTATTAATGAGGATAGGTGGGAAAGAATTGTGCCGAAGTATGGAGTATCAATTGAGGAAGTTACAATATTATTTGAAAGACTTAATAAGAAGATAATAGAAGAAGAGAAAAATAGGTTGGTGGAACTTACTCAGCGAAGGTATGTGAGTCGAGTTTCCTTATAAGTAATCTTTAAGCCTTAGACCATTAAGTGGACTTGTCTAAGGCTATTTTTATATCTTAAAGTATCTACATTATTAAAAGTTATACATATTTACAAAATATGTTATAATAAAAATAATAAATAAGTTTAAGGTGAATAGTCAATAAATTAAAATATAATTATAGGCATATTTAAGGAGCGTTTGCTATATGGAATGGAATGAAATTAACAATAGAGAAGATATAGAATATTTGATTAAAGAGTATTGTGGCTTTCATGATTCTTGTTTAGTGGAATTAAATTATAAAAGTGGTGCATCTGTAGATAATGAAGGAAACATGGGTTTTGGAATGCCGGAGGATAGAAAACTTCATATGATTTTTCAAAGCCAATGTGCCAAAAAGGTATTAGAATTATGTTTTACAAATGTGAAAAAGTTTCATATAGTTGGTTGGCAAGAACATTATAGTTGTGATATCTTCGATTGCTATTTAGATATACATAATGATTTATTAAGTGGCAGAGATGATAACTTAATTGTTTGGGCAGATAATGAAGGCTTTAACCCTAGGCAAGAAGTAATAAGAGATATATTAAATGAACCAATGGATACATATGTAATTGCATCTCATTTAAAGTGGAGATTCTTACTAAATAATTAGCTAATCTTAAAGTGTGAACTGTAAAATGAAGTATTTTTGCAATGCAAAAATGCTTGGAAAGGAAATTTATTTATGATAGATGTTTTAAAAAATACTTGCTTTTTTAAGGGAATATCAAATAGTGAAATCGAGGAAATACTTA
Source organism: Clostridiaceae bacterium AF10-41 (assembly GCA_027686065.1). Classification (GTDB taxonomy): domain Bacteria; phylum Bacillota; class Clostridia; order Clostridiales; family Clostridiaceae; genus Clostridium. Next base: position 2,630 of record JAQCTH010000067.1, on the reverse strand, counting down.
AATCTGAAGTTTATCTCTTAAAGTCATACAAGAAAGGTGAAGTAATAGCAAATCAAGGAGAAAAATGCAATAGTTTATCAGTAATAGTTGAAGGTAAGGCTGTTATTCAGACTATATATGAAAATGGAAAAGTACTGACTTTAGCAACCTTTGATGTTAGTGATGTATTTGCAGAGGCATTATTATTTTCTAAAGCAAGAGAATATCCAGCAACAGTAATGGCTATTGAGGATTGTAAGGTATTATCTTTCCCTAAAAAAAGTGTCTTAGGAATAATTCAAAAGAATACTCAATTTACAGAAAATATATTAGAATTGTTATCACAAAAAATAGTTATATTAAATAAAAAAATAAACCTAATAGAATTAGATTCTATAAGAAGGAAAATATGTAAGGTCTTATTAGATAACTATAAAAGAAATAACACATTTTCTTTTAAGATATCTTCTAAAAAGGACTTTGCGGAAGAACTTGGAATACCAAGGCCATCTCTTTCAAGAGAATTAATTAAAATGAAGGACATGGGACTAATAGATTTTAACTTAAAAGAAATTAAAATTATTGATCTTGAATCCTTAGAAGATGAATTTTTTATGTGAAAATAACTAGGCAGACTCTATAATAGAAGTCTGCCTAATTATTTGGTATATATAAATTGTAAAGGGATAACTAAATTAACCCGTGCAATAACTATATTATAATAGAAAAGGTTAATTAATTAAATACAATTTAGAAAAAATAGTGCAAAAGCCTAAAAAAAGTAATAAAATTTGTATAATACTTATTAAAACTCACATAATAGTCTAAATAAAATTAATTAATTTAAATTCACGAATGATATATATTTCAAATTGACAAACTTACGTAGCAAGGATAAAATTATAATAACTTTTTTAGAATATATAAAAATGTTATAAATTTAAAATTAGGAGTTGGGGACAATGAAAGCTATTTTAACAGTAATAGGAAAAGATAAAGTAGGAATAATTGCAGGGGTTAGCAATGAGTTATTAAGATTAAACATAAACATATTAGATGTTAATCAAACAATAATGGATAAATATTTTACAATGATAATGATGTTAGATTTAAAAGAATCTAATTCTGCCTTTGAGGATATTAAGAGTGCATTAATAGCAAAAGGTGAAGAACTTGGAGTAGATGTTAAAATTCAGAGAGAAGAAATATTTAATTCAATGCACACTTTATAATTGGAGGTAAAAAATGAATAGTAATAATATATTAGAGACCATAAAGATGATAGAAGAAGAAAAACTCGATATAAGAACTATAACCATGGGAATTTCATTATTAGATTGTATAGATCCAGATGGAGATAAGGCAAGAGAAAAGATATATAATAAAATAGTTAATAGTGCTAAGGATTTAGTTAAAGTAGGAAGAGATATTGAGAATGAATTTGGAATTCCTATAGTAAATAAAAGAGTATCTGTAACGCCTATATCAATAATTGCTGGAGCTACAGACGAAACAGATTATGTTAAGTTTGCACAAACTTTAGATAAAGCAGCAGAGACTTTAGGCGTAGATTTTATAGGTGGATTTTCAGCTTTAGTACAAAAGGGATATACAAAAGGAGATAAAATATTAATAGATTCTATACCAGAAGCATTAGCTAAAACTAATAAAGTATGCTCATCTGTAAATGTTGGGTCAACAAGATGTGGAATAAATATGGATGCAGTTAGAGAAATGGGCGAAGTAATTAAAAAGACTGCTGAGTACACAAAGGATGCAAAGGGATTTGGTTGTGCAAAACTTGTAGTGTTCTGTAATGCTGTTGAGGATAATCCTTTTATGGCAGGAGCTTTCCACGGAGTTGGAGAAGCAGATAAGGTTATAAGTGTTGGGGTAAGTGGACCAGGAGTTGTTCAAAGGGCTTTAGAAAAGGTTAAGGGAGAGTCCTTTGATGTAGTTGCAGAAACTATAAAGAAAACTGCATTTAAGATAACTAGAATGGGACAATTAGTTGCAAAAGAAGCTTCTGAGAGACTGGGAGTTCCATTTGGAATAGTAGATTTATCATTAGCACCAACGCCAGCAGTAGGAGATTCGGTTGCACATATATTAGAAGAAATGGGTCTTGAAGTAGTTGGAACTCATGGTACAACAGCGGCTCTTGCATTATTAAATGATGCTGTTAAAAAAGGTGGAGTTATGGCATGTAGCCATGTAGGTGGATTAAGTGGAGCATTTATACCAGTTTCAGAAGATGCAGGTATGATTGATGCTGTATTAAATGGATCATTAAATTTAGAAAAGTTAGAGGCTATGACTGCTATATGTTCAGTAGGGTTAGACATGATAGCTGTACCTGGAGATACACCAGCAGAAACAATAGCAGCTATGATTGCAGATGAATCAGCAATAGGGATGATTAATAATAAAACTACAGCAGTAAGAGTTATACCAGCTCCAGGATGCAAAGTGGGAGACTTAGTTGAATTTGGAGGATTACTAGGAACTGCTCCAGTAATGCAAGTAAACAAATATTCATCTTCACTATTCATTCAAAGAGGTGGAAGAATACCAGCACCAATTCATTCATTTAAGAATTAGTTATAAATCGCGAAGCAATTTATATAGTTCACAGCGCACAGTTCACAGTT
>JAQCTH010000066.1 GCA_027686065.1 Clostridiaceae bacterium AF10-41 | reverse complement strand
TTTATACTTTTCTTATTTTCCATTTATTTCTTCTCCATTTTATTTTAAATAAGATGAGTGATAATTATTTTTTAACAATCACTCATCTAACTTATTTCTATAAATATTACTACTTAATAAATTGAGATTTATTAAAATATGAAACTATAAACAAAGAAGAAATTCTGAAAGCAATATCTCTAATATTAAAAATTTTCTTCTTAAGTATTATAAAATCAATAATATCTCTATTCAAATAACTCTTATTAACATAATCATAAATGTTCCATTTCGTCTCTGTCTATTTCTACATAGCTATTTAGTAATTGTAAAGCATATTCTCTTTTCACAGGAATACTCCTCTACTTTACATATTTATCTGAAAAGAACTTTTATCATTTGTAAATGTCTAGCACAAATTAATTAGCACTATTATATTTTAAAGAAAAGAGTCAATGAAAATAACTATTCTTAGCTTCATTTACTCTTTTTCCCTTTTAGAATATATATCTTTAATCCTTATCCCTTTTAGTCCATATTATTTTTCGATCCTCTACTCCATACATTTTAATCTTTTTGAATTGATTAATTAATTTTGATATATTAAAGATACTAAGTGAAACTATTACTAAAAATAGAATACCTATAAGATAATTTTTATTTGATTCAAAAAAAAGATATAAAAAGAAAAGTGACATAATTACTGCAATTGTAATAAGAATACAGTTAGATATTAAACATGTCTTTTTCCACTTTCTATAATGTGAATTTAAAATAAAATATCTATAATCTTCAGAACCGGTAACTTCTAGTTTATTATTTATTGTTATTATTGAATCCTCAACTGCTTTCACTTCAATGGCAACAGGGATATGGAATGATCTTGGATCCGGAATTAACAGGTCCAAAAGCGAAGCTAATAGTATTAGCCAAGTTTTGTCCTCAAATATACTATTAAAAAATAGAACTTTCTGATCTTCTTTAATATAAACATAATTATCTGCTTTACAATTGACGCTAAACATAAAAACATCTCCTTAAGCTATTTATTCATTGTATTTATTGCAACTGATTTCAGAATTTACCTGAAACCAGTTGCGTTAAAATCACTATACCCTTTTATTGTATAATTTTATTTTACCATGATATCTTACCATCAATACCACTAAAAACTGCATCAGCAATAAGTGACATAATGCCTCCAATAGAAGTAAAACACCATGCATTAGAGAATAGAAGATTCCCTATTGCACCTACTGACATATTAATACTACCGCCTATAGCTGTTTGTATAAGCCATTTAGCCGCGCCAGCAAACTTTGTCAAATTAACTTTCACAAATGCTATTGCAGCAGCTTTTCCAGCATACTTTAGTGGTGCCAACCATGGAGCGGCAGCCACTGCAATTAAATCAATTGCAAATGCAACTGCCCCACGTGGCATTGAAAAACCCCCATCAACATACTCCATTTCCTCTCTGTCAATTTCTACATAGCTATTTGGTAATTGTAAAGCATACTCTCTTTTTAATACAAATGTACTCATTTTATTCTCCTCCATTTTATACATATATATTTAAAAGAACTTTTAATCCTTGTAAATCTTTCACATAAAATTAATTAATTCGCGCGCTTTTCATGTTTAATTTACCATATTAAAATTTCTTTTAATGCAAAGTAACTAACTAAATTTAATTCCTATTAATTCTAAAATATATTTCATATAAGTTATTTTTTCATATTTAACTCTTGTTTCTGCTACCATTCCTAAAGTTAAATTAACCTTTTCTCCTTTTGAATCTTCCAAGTATGTTTTATCTGGTTTAACTTTAACTTTAAAAAATACATTTCCTTTTTCATTATCTATAGTTGCATCTTCATCAATGCTTATTACTTTTCCTGCTATTGTTCCATATTCTGATTGCAATAATCCTCCTATGACTAAAGATACTTCATCTTCTACATGTATTCTTGGTCTATCGGTTGAAGGTAACATAGTTTCTATTATTAACTCTTCTTCTTTACTTGTTATAGTTCCTATTAAGCTTCCTCCTTGAAGCACCATTCCAGAAGTTAATGGAGTGTTTAAATGAATAACTCCTCCTTTTTGAGCAACTACTTTATATTGCTCTTTTCCCTTTTCTATAGCTTCCTTTTGACCTACTAGTTTAGATAACTCTAATTCATATTGATTTTTTTCACTTGTAAATTCAGAAATAGTTTTATAATAATGCTCATCAGATTTATTTTTTTGTGTTTTAGCATAATCTTTTATTTGTTGTTCATTTGCTCCTTGTTCTTTCAATGCTTTTTCATCTACAACAAACTCTTTTCTAGCTATATATGCTGCATTTAACTTATTATAAAATTCAACTTCTTGCTCGTTATATCTATTAAAATAATTAGTTCCATTAGTTGCATTTTCTTCTGCTATGCTTAAAAGTTCAATTCTTCTACTAAAAGAATTTATTTGTGCAACTATTTGCTCTAATTGAAGATCTGATTCTATTCCATTAGTTGTAAATAATACATCTCCTTCTTTAACTTCGCTTCCTTCTGTAATAAACACTTCTTTTATTTCTCCTGAAGTCTTAGTCATAATATGAGATTTATTTTCTGAAACTACAACACCTTGTCCTTTTACCATATATGTTTTAACTGATTTATTTGCCCAAATTAAGCATACTATAATTAATGCTGCAACTATTAAAATAACATATTTCATAAAAGCTGGTGGCTTTCTATCATAAAGGATTTTACTATCAGTAATTTCATTTAAGTTATATACTTTCAAGTAAATCTCCACCTTTCAAAGCTTCCATAAATACATCTGCTACTATATTTTCTTCTTCTTGTTTTACAAATACAGTATAAGAATCTCCCTTTAATTTAATATTATTTTCAAAGGCATATACTCCAAGCTTTTGATATGCAAATTGTAAATTTTCTTCTTTTTCTGTAAATCTAGCAAAAAGACAATTAGTTACCCTTAACTGTGACTTTAATTCATAGGGTTTTTCAACATTATTAATTGGATTTTTTAATTGAACCATTAGCTTTATTATTACTTTAACTTGTCCACTTTCATCTACTTCTACTGTAGAATAATTTATCGCTGGTCCTATAGTTGAGTTTCCCTTAGATTTAATATAACTATCCATCATATAGCTAATTTTATTTATATCGATTAATTCATTTTCACTTACTTCTCTAATTAATACATTATTAAGCTTTAAGGTTTTATTTTCTCTTAAAACTATTTTTTCAATTGTACTCATATTCCTCACCCTCTTCTATAAAATCTGCTTCTATATTTTTCTCTATATCCAAGTTATCTTTATATATAATTTCTTTTTCTTCTATTGAACCAACTTGGCTTATATAAAGCTTATAATAATATCCTTTTTTCTTTAATAAACTTTCATGGTCTCCTTCTTCTACAATTTTCCCCTTATCCATAACATAAATTATGTCACAGCTTCTTATAGTTGAAAGTCTATGGGCTATCATAAGCATTGTTATATTCTTACCTTTTTTAAATAAGGTATCAAATATCTTTGCTTCACTTATAAAGTCTAAGTTACTTGTTGCTTCATCTAGTATTAAGAAACTTGGCTTTTTAATTAAAGCTCTTGCCATTGCAATTCTTTGTTTTTCTCCACCAGAAAGTCCTCCTCCTGCTTCTTCTAAGAAGGTATCATACTTACCTGGAAGCTTTTCTATAAAATCCTTACAACCTGCATTTTCACAAGCACTCTTTATTTCTTCATAAGTTGCATTGCCTCTACCTAAAGTTATATTTTCTCGTATAGAACCTGAAAACAATTCAACATTTTGAGGAACATAAGCTATATTTTCTCTTAAATTATATACGTCTAATTCTTCTATTTTATATCCATTAATATTTATTTTCCCTTCTTCAAGTGTATAGTACTTTAATAAAAGCTTAGATATAGTTGTTTTACCACTTCCTGACTCTCCAACTAAAGCTACATTTTTACCCTTAGGAATTTTTATACTAACATTCCTTAAAACTGGAGCCCTGCTACCATATCTAAAGGTAATATTATTTAATTCTATATCTCCATCTATTTTCTCTATTTTAACTTTATCTGTTTCACTTTCTTCTTGTTCTTTATCTACTTCATAGATTTCTGCAATTCTTTTTAATGATATACTAGCTTCTTGAATACTTAATTGTAATCCTATAAGTCTACCTATTGGGTCCATAAAATATCCTGATAGTGTTGAAAATGCCATAAGACTACCTAAGGTAATATCTCCATTCATAATCATTCTTGCACCAATATACATAATAACTAGATTTCCCACAGTAGATACTGCTCCTGAAATTGATCCTTGAATATTTGATAAAACCCCTTCTTTAAAGGATATCTTTAGATTTTTAATATATTCAGTTTCTAATTTTTCAATGCTTTTTTCTTCAGCAGCATGAACCTTTATAGTTTCTATTCCTTTCAAGCTTTCTATAATATGACTATTTAATCTTGCACTAGCTTCCATTTGTTCTAAGTTTATTTTCTTATATGGAGCCTTAAATATATAAATTAAAGCAGCACTAATTATAGTTAAAACTAAAATAACAATAAAAAGCTTTTCATTCATTACATAAAGTATTGAAGCTGATACAACTGCAAGTACAATATCCATAATTAGTGATAATGATACTGACGTTAATATATCTTTTATTGTAAAGGCATCACTAAATCTCGTAAGTATATCTCCTACCTTTCTTGAAGCAAAAAACTTCATAGGTAGTTTATATACATGCTTGAAATATCCAAGTAGCAATGGAATATCTATCTTTTGAGATAAATAAAGTAACATATGCTGTCTTATTGCACCTAAACCTATTTGAGTTATTGCTAAAAGCAAAAATCCTATAACAAATATATTCAATTGATTTTTTAAACTATATGGAAGTATTTCATCCATAAGTATTTTATTAAAAAAGGCAGATGCTATTCCTAGTATAGTAAGTATTGCTGAAGTTATAATACTATATGCAAATAATGCTTTTTGAGGTAATAATAATTGTATAAACTTAGAAAGTATTCCTTGTCCTTTTACCTTACCTACATTAAATTCATTATTAGGTATTAATAGTAATAATACTCCATCAAAGCTTTTAAAAAATTCATCAACGCTCTTTTTTACTTTTCCATTAGCCGGATCTAATATTGTTACTTCTTCCTTTTTAATTTTATGTATAATTACAAAATGGCTTAATCCTTCTCTTGTAATAACATGAGCAATTGCTGGCAAAGTATATTTTTCTTTAAACCCTTCCTTATCAACCCTAATTGCCTTAGTATCAAACCCTAGCTTTTTTGCCCCATCTTCTAAGCCTAATAAGGTCGTCCCTTTTATATCAGTTCCAAGTATATCTCTTAACTTTGTTATAGTTATTTCTTTTTTATAATACATACAAACTGTTGCAAGACAAGCTGCAGCACAATCTGTTATGTCATGCTGTTTGACTAAGTATCTATATCGCATCAAGACCTTCCCCCTTTTATTGTAATATTATAATTTATTTTACAATTTTATACTTATATTTGGATTTAAACGTAAAAAATAAGACTTAAAAGGAATTGTTTAAATAACTTCTTCCTTTTAAATCTAATTTTTTCTATTTTTCTATTTTTTTATTTTACTAATTATTATTTTATTCCCTCAATATTATCTTTATAATTATAACTTAAGTCGGCTTTTTCATTATAATTTTTAAAGCTTATCTCCCATAATTTTGGTTTTACTTTTCTTATCTCCTTCAAATAATCTAAGTTTACTGCAAATGACTTATGTGTTCTTATAATATTTTTATAGTTTATTTCAGTTATTAGTTTTTCTAGTCCATTTGATTTTATATTATATTTGCCAACTCTAGTATGCATAATACATTTTTTTAAATAATATTCTATAAATAATATTTCTTTCTTATTAATATTTATTTCTATTCCATCTCTAGTCTTAAAATTAGTATAATTTTCATTAGTTACTTTATTCTTATGTCTTAAAAATTTATCAATTATTTTGGCTACATCATCTATATGATATGGTTTTGTTATAAAGTCATGACAATTAACTTTTTTTAAGGCATCTATTATATATCCAATTTGCCCACTTATAAACACTATTGGGGATAATTCATATTTTACAATTTTTCTAATATTTTCTGCTAATTCTAATCCTGAAATTCCTTTCAATTTAATGTCTAGAAAAAATATATCTATATCTACTTTTTCTATAATTCTCATTGATTCTTTGGCAGATTCTGCTTCATATACCCGCACATCAATGTACTTCATTTCTACAATTTTTTTAAAATAAGTACTCTGAATTAAGTCATCCTCAACTAGTAATATATTCATAAGGCCTCCTTTAAACTGTATATTTATAAATATTTTATATTTTTGTATACTATATATATTATATATTATATTTTCCTCATTTGTAAATATATAGATATAGCTGAGGTTTTTATTCATCTTTGAAGCAAAATATCCTCTCTAAGATGAATAGGTTTGAAATTCATCTTATCAAGGATATTTTAGCTTTTTTTGATTTTGAATTTAACATATATTATTTATTTAAATACATAATTAAATTTATATATTAATAAGTTTTCTAAATTCCATTGCTTTTAAGAAAGTCTTTAAGTAAATTCATGCACACTGTTTTTCTATAGTCTGCTGAAACTCTCCCTCTAATAGGAACAATAGCCTTATCATAAGCTGATAAGTATTCTTCCTTTATATTTTTTGCTTCTTCAATAGTTTTACCTATAAGCATTTCATCAATATCTGCTCTTCTTATAATAACATCACTAACTGCACCAAAAGCTGTGCTACAATTATTTATTTTATTATTAGTAATGTCAAGAACCCCTGCAAAAGATACCCTGGAAATTGCTAGTGCATTTCTTGGACCTACTTTTGTAAAGTAATAGTTATCAATTCCTGTCTTTTTCATAATAATTTCAACTAATATCTCATCAGATTGAAGGGCTGTTTTCTTTCTTCCTAAGAAAAATTCATTAATAGGGATTATTCGCTCTCCTTTATTACTTGCAAGCTTTAACTTTGAGTCTGTAGCAACAAATATTAATGCACTATCGCCCTTTGGTGAACCATTACATATATTTCCTCCAACAGTTCCAAAATTTCTTATTGCTGGTGCTGCAATTTGTGAAACTGCTTCTTTCAAAATTTTAGGAGTTAGATTACTTTCAATTATATCTGTAAAAGTACAAGCTGCCCCAATATAAATATATTCATCATCTTCTTTAATCTCTTTAAGTTCAGGTATTTTATTAAGAAATAAATATTTTGCATCTTCTTCTGATTCAATCATTAAATCTGTACCACCGCTATATGGAGTAACTTCTTCTCTTGCAAGTATATCTAAAGCATCTTTTAAGGATCTTACATTATATCCGTTTACCATAATCCTTTTCCCTCCTTAGCTGCAATACCAATAGCATTAACTATAGCATTATAACCAGTACACCTACATAGATTTCCTGATATTCCATCACGAATTTCTTCTTCTGTTGGATTTGGATTCTTAGCTAATATACATTCTGATGCAAGTATCATACCTGGAATACAAAATCCACATTGTACTGCACTAACTGATGCATATGCCTTATCTAAAACTTTATATTTCTCTGTTTCACTATACCCCTCAATAGTTGTTACTGTACTTCCATCTATACTTCCCATAGCTACCATACAACTATTAGCTAATCTTCCATCAAGAATAACTGAGCAAGCTCCACATTCTCCTTCTTTACATCCACATTTTACCCCTGTAATACTTAAATCATTTCTAAGTACATCAAGTAAGCGTTCATTACCTTTCGCATTTGAAGTCACTTCTTTTCCATTAAGAATAAATTTTATCATTATTTAAGCACCTCCTGTAAAACTTTCATAGTATCTTCTGCTGTAAATGGAATCTTATTAACATCTGTATTAATAGCATTTTCAAGCGCTTGTATATATGCTGCTGCTGGACCAACAGTTGGAAGCTCACCAGCACCTTTTGCTCCAAATGGACCTTCAATATATGGATTATTCATGACTTCTGTTATAAGATTTGGAACGTCTACTGCTGTTGGTATTATATAATCACTGAAGCTATTATTACGTATTCTACCTTCTGAATTGTATGATATATTTTCCATAGATGCATAACCAATTCCTTGTAAAAATCCGCCTTGCATTTGTCCTTGTATTATATTCATATCAATAGGCACTCCAACATCATATACTCCCCAAGCTCCAAGTACTTTTTGAGTAGCAGTAAGTGTATCAACCTCTACTTCTATAACATTTACTCCCCAAGCATAATCTGGGTAAGCATCACCTCTGAATTTTTCAATACTAAATGGTATTAAGAAATCAGGATGAACATAATGCTCTTCTATTAATTGTTTTTCTCCAGATTTCCATTCTTTCTTAAGTCTTTCCGCAGCACGTCTAAGCAATTCTCCAACTACCATCAAAGAACGGCTTGCTGCTGTTGGACCTGAATCTGGAACTTGATCAGTATCAGGGTTTTCTACAATTACTCTTTCATTAGGAATTCCAAGAGTCTTTGCAACTATCTTGCTAAAAGTTGTTTTAATTCCTTGTCCCATATCTGTATTAGCAGTTAATATTTCTACAGTATCATCTGAATTTTTTCTTAACTTAGCAACAGCTTTAATTAAATCTCTCTCTCCACTTCCAGTGAAACCGCATCCATGGAAAAATAGAGACATTCCAATTCCCTTACGATATCTTCCTGTTTGATTTTTATATAACTTAGTTTTATTACGATAATCAGTAATAGTATCTATTCTATCAATCATTTCTGGCAAAGGCACATGGAAATGATATTTGCCACTAGTTGAAGTTGCATCACCTTGCTTAACAATATGTTGTGCTTTGAATTCAAGTGGATCCTTTCCCAATTTCTTTGCAACATGATCCATCATCATTTCTACAGCAAAAAATGTTTGAGGAGCTCCAAATCCACGGAATGCACCATTAGGAATAGTATTGGTTTTCACAGCTCGTCCAGCAACACATAAGTTTTCTATATTATATACACCACTTGAGCATATTAATCCTCTTTGTAACACTACAGGAGTAAGTGTAGTATATGCGCCACTATTATACATAACATCGATATCCATTCCAGTAACTTTTCCATCTTTAACTGCAACTTTATAAGTAGATAAAGAAGGATGTCTCTTAGAAGTAAATTCCATATCTTCTCTTCTATCAAATACAACTTTTACTGGTTTATTAACCTTTTGGGCTGCTACTGCTGTTTGACAGGCAAGTATTGATGGATAACCCTCTTTACCTCCAAAACCTCCACCAGTAACATCTTGAATTACTTGTATATCTTTTTCCTCATACCCCAAGGCCATAGCAATTGCTCTATAAATATAATATGGACATTGCATTGAACCTCTAACAACCATACGTCCATTATTAGGGTAAGCAATCATCCCTTGGGTTTCAAGGTAAGCTTGTTCTTGATGACCAGTTTGAAAAGTTTCTATAAAAACGTTATCAGCTTCTTTTAACGTCTTTTGAATATCACCCTTTTCATAATTATAATTAAAGAATATAGTATCAGATTTTTGCATATCTAAAATAGGCTCTAATTCTTCATATACAACAATAATTTCATTTAGTATTCTTTCAACTTCTTTTAAATTTTCCCCTACAACCATTAAAATTGGATCGCCAATATACTCTACTGTATCTTCTGCAAAAACTGGAGTATCATCAAGCACAATATGAACTTTATTTTTACCAGTTACATCATTTTTATCTACAATGAAATACCCTTCTGGTAAATCTGGTTTAATGATATTAATTATACGAGCTTTGGCTTTTGACGATCTAAGTATCCTTCCATATAGCATATCTTCCATTTTATGATCATCAACATACATCGCACGCCCACTCACTTTAGCATCATGATCTTTTTTCTTTATAGACTCACTTATATTTCCCATAATACCCTCCCATATATTTAAATTTTTATTTAGTGATTACCCAATATAATACTATTAGTATTCAAGGTAAAGATAAAACCTCCAACATTATAATAATTTAGTAATTATTTACTATCTTAATTATAAAACAGAGGTTGTAAATCATCAAATTCTTTCTAAAAAGAACTTGCTTTATATAATTTAAAATTTAAAACATTTACTAAATTCACTTTGTGCATATTTGCGAACATTATCTTCAAACTTTTGATATTTTTCTAAAAATTCAATTCCTTCTTTTGTTAATAAAGTTTTTCCACCGTTTTTCCCACCATGCTGCCTTTGAACAACTGAATAACCTAGCTCTTCTTCTAATTTGTTTATCATATTCCATGCCTTACCATATGATAATGCAATATGATTACATGCACTTCTTACAGAATGCTTTTCTTGAATTAATAATAAAAGTAACTTTGTCCTTGAATTAAAAAATAGTGTTTCATTTTCAATACTTATTCTAACAAAAGGATGTAGTATATTTTGATTATGTTCTTTTAAAAGTTCATCTAGTTTTTCAATATCATCTGTATTGCGAAATATTCCTTCATCTTCTACATTCATCCAATATCTTTCAACTCCAATATTATTAATAGCACCTCTCAGCCCCATATCACCATTATATTTTAAAATTTTAGGTATTAAATCACATGCTATTAATAAAGGATGTCCAGATTTTCCGTTATATGATGGTGAAACCAGTTTTTCTTCTAATTCTATCATTTTTTGAATAGTTTTTGGAGTAAACATAGGAATATTACCTGGGCTAAAAATTACCTGTTCACACTTATCTTGTAAAAAACTTAAACCTATTTTTACAGAATCAAGCATTTCTGAGCTTTCATAATTTTCATTTTTTAAAAATATAACTCCATAATCAGCTAAGTCATGCTCGATCTTTTCTGATTCATGTCCTGTAACTACTACAATTGGTGAGATTCCAACTTGTTGAAATGTTAACACTACCCTCTTTATTACAGTAATAGAGCCTATCTTTAATAATGGCTTTTCTGATATTCTCTTTGCTGCAACTATTACTCCACCTGTAGTTTTCTTTATTTCTTTCCTCATACCTATACTCCTATTATTCAATTAACAATTCGTAATTCACAGTTTAGGATGAAACTACTGTGTAGTTTCTAAGACTGATATAATAATTTCTTCATTCTTTCATTTTCTCATCATTAATTTTGTTTTGAAAAATATTACAGCTTCTATATACTAATTTTATATATCACCACAGTAATTTTCAAGAGATTTATATAATTCTTTGTTTTTAGGTATTTTATATGCAATGTTTATTTTTATTTAAAATATGTTTTTATTGTTCTATTCGTTTATTTTGGTATTTTTTTAATAACCGTATATAATGATTAGCTTCTCTTAATACATGGTCAGCTATAAGCGGCAAGATTATTGATTTTATCTTACATTCTCCTATGCCTTCAACACCAGCTTCCTTGAGATCCCTTAATTTATTTGTCTCCTTCAAAGTATTTTCTGTTAAATCTAATATACTAGATTCATTGACATGTTTTGCTTCTTCAATTAAATCATTATATATCTTTACAAAATTATTTGATGCATTTATTAAATTGATTTCTGATGGATCAAGTAACCCTCTAATAAACAATGAATGCTCCATCATAATATGATCCCAAAATAACTGTGTCTCTTTTATATTTTTTTCCTTAATATCTTCATTGTTCTCAATTGAATATATATATGAACGATACAATTTTGCTTCATGTATTAAGTGTTCGACAAATGTAGGATAATTTGAGGTGAAAATCTTACAACTTAATGTATCATCTAAAATCCTATTCTTAAAATCTATAAAATCATCTAGTAGTTTTATAATTTTACTATTAAATTTTCTTATGTTATTTATTATTTTCTTATTTATTTCAGTATTGTTAGATTTTATTTTTGACTGCATATCAGTTATTTTTGTATTTATCTCTATTCCTGTATAGTATTGTGTTTTATTTTCAGCATTTAATGTATATTCAGTATAAAGTTCTTTGGATTCTAATATATCTTTTTTAATTATTCCTTGGCTTAATTTAATTATATCTATTAAATATTTTTCAAATTGTACTTTATATTCATCTGCTTCCTTTGAAAGTTTAGTATTCTTTTGTGAAAATCCTGCTTCTAAAAAAACAGCATGATCCCTCATAATCTTTGTGTAAAATAAATGTAGCTCTAAGGATAAATCAACATATTTTCCACGACTTAACATATAATCACTCCATAAAATTTTATTATATTATATTCGTGAAATATATTTTTGTTAATATAAATACTACTTTATACCACTACTCCCTTAAGGTAAACATACATGAGCATCCTAAACTTCCATTTGCTTTTATTATCTCACCATAATCTATAAACTCTGCTTCATATCCTTCTTTATTTAGATATTCAGTAACATTTCTATTACTACTCAATATTTTTTTATCACCTAAATATACATAATTAGTTCCTAAATTATCCGTATCCTTTTTTGATATTTCATATAAGTTTTTTATATACTTTTCTATTACTTTTTTATCATAAATATAAGGTGATATAACTGCACTACCTTTATCTAAAGTGTTAAAGACACAATCTAAATGTATTTTACTCGTATCAAAATATATAGGAACTACTTCGTAATCGTAATTCATACTTATTAATACTTCTTGAAGTTCATTTGCAGCTTCTATTGTTGTTCTGTCACTTATTCCTATGAAAATAACATTATCATACTTAATTATATCTCCTCCTTCTATAATATTCTTCATTTCGTAATGATTAATGTTATTTTCTTTTACAAATGCTTTAAAAGAATCTTTTTCAATTTTTCTATTATTTTCTTTCATATTACTTATAAATAATACCTCATTTATTACAAAGCCAATGTCTTGAGTAAAAACTTGTTGAGTAGCATTTTTATTAATATCAATAAAATATAAATTTACACTATTCTTGCTTAATGAATTTATAAATTTATTATATTGACTATAAAGTAAATCATAATTTATTTTGTTATAATACTCACTACTTTTATTATTTATTTTAAAATTTACTGGATAGCAAATTATACATGATTTCAAATTTCCATATTGACTTACGTTATATATTTTCATAAACTAATTTTCCCCTTTATATTTATCAAAAATTATTATTTTCTCATTTTATATTTTCTCTATAGCTTTAATAATATTCATTAATTTAAAGTTTCTTTTATCCACAATGACTACTATCTATTAACAGGTTTATCACCACTTGAATATATTGCTATAGATAAAATTTATATAGGAGAGTTTTATGAAATACTTTGTTAAAATAAGTGATGATTCTAGAATATTATTAGAAGATCTAAATCCTGATTCTGAGGAAACTATATTATTTGTTCATGGATGGCCATTAAATCATAATATCTATGAATATCAATTGAACTTCTTCCCTGATAAGGGTTTTAGATGTGTTGCTATTGACCTAAGAGGATTTGGTGAATCAGATAGACCTTATACGGGTTACGACTATAATTCTATGGCTGCTGACATAAAAAAGGTAATTGATGTCCTTAAACTTGAGAAAATAACTTTAGTTGGACATTCCATGGGTGGAGCTTTATGTATAAGATACTTATCTAATTACAATAATTATAAAGTATCAAAACTTTGCTTAATTGGTGCTGCAGCCCCTAGCTGGGTTCAAATGCAAAATTGGCCTTATGGATATACTACAGAGCAGATTGATGGTTTTATAAATCAGTCCATTAATGATAGACCTAAACTTTTAAATGATATTTCAGGCTTATTTTTCTTCCAATATACTTCTCCACCTATGTTGAATTGGTTTAACAATATATCACTAACTGCTTCATCTTGGGCTACTTCTCAATGTTTAAATACTCTTAAAACTGAAACTTTGTTTAATGACATTCCTAAAATAAAAATTCCTACATTAATACTACATGGAGTACATGATACCGTTTGTCCATATGAATTTGCTGAATATATAAATAAAAATATTGTAGACTCTAAACTTGTTCCACTACAAAACAGCGGACATGCAGGATTTATTGAAGAAAAAGAAATAGTGAACAATGAAATTCTAAAATTTATAAAAGAATAAAATCATTGCCGCAAAGACAACTAAATCAAAAATAATTTAATTTTAAAAACTCCTTCGGGAGTTTTTTTACGAATTTTTAATTTATATTTTGGGTTGCTCTGCGACAATTTCTTACTTAAATATTGTGGCAATCCTCATAAAGTCCTTGAACTTTTTCCCAATCTATTACATTCCATATATCTTTTGCATAATCTGCTCTTAAATTTTTATATTTCAAATAATAAGCATGTTCCCATACATCTATTGTTAATATAGGTATAAGATTATCCATTACTGGTGAATTTTGATTAGCCCTTTTTACTATTGATAATTTACCATCTTTATCTTTAACTAAAAATCCATATCCTGATCCAAATTGAGTTATAGATGCATTAGTCAATTCTTCTTTTAATTTTTCCAAGCTCCCAAAAGTTTGATTTATTTCATCAAGAAATTTTCCATCTGGTTCTTTTTTAGGATTAGGTGAAAGATTTGAAAAATATAAATTATGATTTGATACACCTCCACCATTATTTACAACTGCTGGTCTTATTTCTTCTGGTAAATCTTCTATATCCTTAATTAATTGATCTAGTGTCTTTCCTTTTGTATATTCTTCATATCCTTCTAATGCCTTATTTAAATTTGTTTCATATGTGTTAAGATGTTTTTCATAATGTGTCCTTACTGTTTCTTCATCTATATATGGTTCTAATGCATCAAAGGCATATGGTAATTTAATTTTATTATACATATTTATCTCTCCTTTATTTTAATCTCTTAATACAAATCAATATTAATTTTCCCTGATTTTCTAATGATTATGTATATAATCATTATTTTTAATATGTTGTGTTTTATCTTCATAAAAATAACACATTTATTTCATATACTTTTTTTAATGAATATTTAGGAGGACTTTTATGAGTGCTAAGAGAGAAAAATTTAAAGTATATGATATGACTTGTACTTCATGTGAAAAAAGAATTGAAAACTCTGTAAAAAAGATAAATGGTGTTAAAAATGTTAAAGCTGATTACACTAAAGAAACTCTTGAAATTGAATATGATAATAAGCTTTGTTCTATTGAAGAAATAAAAAAACTTATTAGAAAAATAGGATATTCCACAGAATCCTCTAGTAATTTAGGCTTTATAGGAGTGCTTTTAATAATATTTATTATTTTTACTCTTGGTTTAAGAACTAGTGGCTTTGATATGGAGTCTAAACTTAATAATGCTTCTTATGCATTTCTTTTTGTCGTAGGTATTTTTACATCTATTCACTGTGTTGGTATGTGCGGTGGAATAATGCTTTCTCAAAGCTTATCCTTTTCTAAAGAAAGTAAAAGCAAATTAGAATCTATAACTCCATCTCTACTATATAACTTAGGTAGAGTACTATCTTATTCCATTTTAGGTGGTCTAATTGGCGGTATTGGATCTGTATTTTCTCTTTCTATTAATGCCAAAGCCTTTATCCAAATCTTTGCAGGATTATTTATGATTGTAATGGGTTTAAACATATCTGGATTTAAATTCTTTAGAAAATTTAGCATAAAAATACCTAACTTTTTATCTAAATATAAAAGGAAATATAATTCACCTTTCTTAGTTGGTTTTTTAAATGGATTTATGCCTTGTGGACCGCTTCAAACTATGCAATTATTTGCTCTTGGAACTGGAAGTGCTTTAAAGGGTTCATTGTCTATGTTCATATTTGCATTAGGTACCGTTCCATTAATGCTTACATTTGGAGCAATATCTGGATTCTTAAGTAAAGGATATACTAAAAAACTTCTTAAATTTAGTGGAGTTCTTATTATTGTTTTAGGTTTAATAATGAGTAATAGAGGCTTATCACTTTCTGGAATAAATATAAATCCTTTAAGTTACGTTATGGCAAGTTCATTTAATTCGAATTCTAGTACAGATTCTTCTAAAGCAATTTTACAAGATGATGTTCAAATTATTAATATGACTGCTAATAATAATGGTTATAGCCCTAATGTTTTTTATGTTCAAAAGGGAGTTCCTGTTAAATGGGTAATTAATGGAGAAAGTCTTAATTACTGTAATAACTCAATAGTAGTAAATTCATTGAATATTCAACAAAAACTTAAAAGTGGAGAGAATATAATTGAGTTTACGCCTACTGATAAGGACCTAAACTTTAGCTGTTGGATGGGAATGATAAGAGGTGTTATAAAGGTAGTTGATGATTTAGATTCAACTGATACTTCCAAATATGACCCATCATTACCTAGTGCAAGTAATGGTCCTAGCTGCTGTGCTGTACCATTAAATAATTCTACTACTTATCCTGAAAGCTTAATTACTACTTCTAAAGTAACTAATGAATTTCAAACGGCAATAATTAATGGAAAAGATAGTAGTTTAAATCCATTAATACTAGTTGCTCAGAATAATTTAAAATTCCTTTTAACCATTGATCTTAATGATTATTCTGATTTTGAAGGCGAATATATAATTTCAAATTTAGAAGATGGAAGTGTTTTATCATCATTTACAGGCAAAAAATCAATATTTGAAATAGAAATAATTTCTATTAAATCTGGTGGATACTCTATTACTAAAAATGGTGAGACTCTAGCTATTATTGAATTTGTTGAAGATGCCCAAAATGGTGATTTAGATACTATTATAAATAAATATATTAATTTTTAAGTAAAACTCATTAATGGAGCTTAGATAAATTAAATTTATCTAAGCTCCATTATTTTATGCTTTTGTATTATTAAAGTTTATTTTAAAGATTGTTCCTACTCCTTCTTCACTTTCCACATCAATAGATGCATAATGAAGATTTAATATCTTTTTCACTATTGTTAATCCTATACCATTTCCTTCTATGCTTTGTCTACTTTTATCGCCTCTATAGAGCCTTTCGAATATAAATGGTAAGTCCTCTTGTTTTATTCCTATTCCATTATCATTAATTTCAACTATTATACTTTCATTATTTTTATATAAATTTAATTTTATATATCCATTGCTATTTGTAAATTTTATAGAGTTAGATATAAGATTTATAAATACTTGTTTTAATTTATCTCTATCACCATAAATCAAATAGGATTCTTCTTTATCTATTATACATTCAAAATTTATATTTTTACTTTTAGCTTTTAATGCAAATTCATGTACTATCTCCATAATAAATTCGTCTAAAATTATATTTTCAAAATCTATACATATACTTTCATCTTCAAATTCTTTTAGTGTATCTAAGTTATTTAATAACTTTCCAAATCTAATTACTTCCTCATTTAAAGAAACTAATCTTTGATTATTTACTGGAAATATCCCATCTATCATTGCTTCTAAGTTATTTTGTAATATATTTAATGGAGTTCTAATTTCATGAGATATATCTGAAACTAATCTTTTTCTTAACATATCCTGATATCTTAACTTTTCTCCTAATATATTTATATTATCTCGTAGTTCTTCAATTTCTTCGATATCACTTTCATAATGAGATTTTGCATTAAAGTTACCATTTGAAAGCCTTTTAGAAGTTTTTGCAATCTTTCTTATGGGAATTGCTAATTCATTAGAAAGATATAAACTTATAAGTATTACTATTCCTAAAGTTCCTATTCCACTTAAAATTATACTTCTATTTATTGATGACTTGAATTCTATATCTTCTTCAGTTAATAGAATAGATGAATACTGTCCTAGTTCAACATATCCAACTGTACTGCCATCAACTATTACATCAAATTTTTTATTGACATAAACTCCTTTATTTTCTACATTCATACTACTTAAATGACTGCTATCTATTATATTAGATGGGTCCATTCCCCATATTACATTACCATTTATATCTCTTAATGTTAAACAGTAATTTCCCATGTACGCTTCGTGCATAAGTTCCGCTCCTGAGCTATCCTTCCACATCTTATCTCTTTTATAAACCTCTTCAAAATATGAAACTATTCTTTGATTTCTTTTATTTTGAATATCTAGCATATACTTATTAAATTTATTATTAATAGTTATATTTACAAATAATATTGTTAATAAAATTGCTATAAGAGATGATATACCAAATAAAATACTTAGCCGTTTTCTCATGCTTTGCATTTATATTTCACCACCAAACTTATATCCAACCTTTGTCACTGTTATTATGTATTTAGGACTTCTAGTATCTTCTTCTATCTTTTTTCTTATATTCTTAATATGTACATCTATAGTTCTATCATAGCCATCAAAGTCCATACCAAACACTCTTTCTATAAGTTGTTCCCTACTTAATACCTTCCCCTTATTAATAACTAAAGTATATAATATATCAAATTCACTTGGAGTAAGTGATATTTCTTTCTCTTTTAATTTTACTATTCTTTTTTCATAATCTATTCTTAGTATTCCATCATTAAATAAGTCTTTTACATCAGAATTTGAATTTATTCTTCTAAATAATGCATTTACTCTTGCTGTTAATTCTCTAGGACTAAATGGTTTTACTAAGTATTCATCAGCACCTAAATTAAGTCCATTAATTCTATCATTTAAACTTGCTTTAGAAGTAAGCATAAAAATATATACATTAGAAATTTCTCTTATTATTTTACATACTTCTTCTCCATCTATATCTGGAAGCATTAAATCCAATATAACTAAATCAAAATTTATTTTTTTAAAAATTTCTAAGGATTCTAATCCCGAATTACATATATAAACATTGTAACTTTCTTTATCTAAATATGCCTTTATTACATTAGCTACACTTTCTTCATCTTCAACTATTAAAATGTTACTCATATAAAACTTTCCTTTCTAATTTTTATGATTCACTTTAACTTTAACAAAGTTTTTTAAAGAGATTATGAAGATATTATATAACTATTCTTAAAATATTTATTTTACTTCATGACCACAGTACGGGCAATATTTATATCCTGAATCAACAACTTTACCACAATTATTACAAACATTATTTATATTGTCTTTGTAATATCCATTACTATAAGAATTATTAATTTCTTTTAAATCCCAATAAGTTATCTCTATATTTTCATTTTTTTCAATAGCTTTTCCCTTTTCTTTTGAAATAGAGAATACTTTTCTGCAGCTTTCACATTGGATATAATATTTTTCATTCCATTTAAATATTGGTATAAAAAAGAAGTGAAAAAATTCATAACTCTTTATAACTCTTGCCATAGTTAATCTATTACAACCTTTACAGGTCAAATTATTTATAATTTTTATTTCCTTTTCCTTGTTTTCTATCCCAAATATACCTATAAAAAACATATATACTCTCCTTATTCACCTTATTCATTAATTCTAAAATATAATTAAGTTCATATTCTATAAATACTTACATTTATTAATTTTATTAAATTATTAATTAATCTCTAACCTTATTCTATCATTTTTAAAATAAATAAGA
>JAQCTH010000065.1 GCA_027686065.1 Clostridiaceae bacterium AF10-41 | reverse complement strand
GAAACATATCTATTTATCGTAGCCTTTATATTCGCATTTTAAAACAATTAGGATTGGTTAGATTTTTCCTTTAACTTCAGTCTGTCATATAGTTATTAACTAATTCATAGCATCTCTCTTTTGTTGATTCATATAAAGATGAGTTATATGCCACAAATTCAAATGTTCCACCCTTATACTGTTCAGATTCCTTATTAGCAGCAGCTTCTTTTTCTTGTATCCATTTTATTTGTTGAGTTTGCAAATCTGACATCATTTCTGGGGACAAATCATTCTTTAGTAAATCATAAATTTCATTTAATGCTTTATCATACATATCATATGATATTCCATAATAACTTCTCATAGCATTTGTTATTCCAGCATCTGAATCCTTCTTTTCTGGCAATGAATCAAGTTCTTTTTGTATATTATCTAACTTTTCTATAAATTCATTTCTTCTTCCCTCTATTTTGCTTATAGTAGATGGGGTATCAGTTTCAGAAATATTTTCATTTACTTTTGGATCCTTTGTATTATCAACTTTATTCAGACTATCATCTAATTGTTGTCTTTGTTCTGTCTTATTTGAAGGATTTTGATTTGTTTTATTATCTTTATTACACGCTGATAATGTAATTAATGACAATGAAATTAGTATTAAAATTAGAATTTTTTTAATTTTCATTAGTATCTCCTTTTACTTTAATCTTTAAATATATTTCTATTTTATCATAATAATAATTGTTTAACATCCATGGATATTTTTCAAATAAGAAAATCAATGATATAATTTAAATATGAATTTAAATAATTATAAGATTTTACGAAGCAAAATTTCTAGTACATTGTGAACTATATAAATTGCTTCACAATTTATATAAAGGGGGTATTTAAATGAAAAGAAATGATTACATATCTTGGGATGAGTACTTCATGGGAGTTGCAATATTAGCAGGAAAGAGAAGTAAGGATCCAAGTACTCAGGTTGGAGCTTGTATAGTGGATAATGATAATAAAATTTTAAGCCAGGGATATAATGGACTTCCAAGGGGATGCTCAGACGATGAATTCCCTTGGAGCAGAGAGGGCGATATACTTGAAACAAAGTATCCATATGTAGTGCATGCTGAGCTTAATGCTATTTTAAATAGTAGAGGAGCTAATCTTTATGGTTCTAAAATTTATGTTGCTTTATTTCCTTGCAATGAATGTGCAAAAGCAATTATACAAGCAGGAATAAAAGAAGTAGTATATCTTTCAGATAAATATTCTGATTCAGATAATGTAAAAGCTTCTAAAAGATTATTTAATGCTGCAAAAGTAAAGATGACAAAATTAGATCCTAAAAATAAAAATATAAATATATCTTTAGATATAACAGATATTTAGTGATAAAATTGATAAACATAATTAAAGTATTAAAGATGATTTCTATATGGATAGAAGTCATCTTTTTTATTTAACTTTTTACTCTTAAATAGAAACCTGTAACATATGATACATCAATAAGTATTTCTTTATGATATGATAATGATAATGAATTTCAATTAATTGAAGGGGGCATTATTTATGAAAAAGGATATTGATTATATAACTATAGATGGAAGAGGAGACCATGAGAGCTTTAGAGACTGTGTAACAAAAACTCTAGGAACAATAGAGCCTAACCAAGGAATACATGTAATTAAAGATTTTGAACCATTTCCTCTTTATAAAATGATGGAAAGCAAGGGTTTTGATAAGTATGTGGAAAAGATAAGTGATACTGAGTATCACGCTTACTTCTTCCCTTTTGAAAAAATTTCAGATATAGAAATGAATAAGCATTTAAGTCTTGATAATGAAAGAATTAAGAAGATGCTTGACATAAAACTTGATTATTTAAAGGGGAAAATTTCACTTCAAGAAGCTAAAAATAGAATGAATTCTTCCTTTGAAAGTGTTACAGCAGAAGAATTTGCTTTAGCTGAGCAACATTTACAAAGTTACGGAATTTCAGATGATACATTAGCGGAGAGAATGGATGAAATTCTTGAAATATTTGAGGATGTACTTACTTCTACAAAGCTTAATCTTCCAAAGGGGCATCCAATTAGAACTTATATAGATGAGACTGAAGAAATAAGAAGAGTTCTTTCTTTTATGAAGGAATTATTAAATAGAAAGTTTATAAAAAATCAATGGCTTGAAGCTTATGATAAATTAAGTGAAATAAGTATTCATTTTAGCAGAAAACAAAATCAGTTATTTTCAGCTCTTGAAAGAAAGGGATTTGATAAACCTTCAAAAGTAATGTGGACTTTAGATAATAATATTAGAGATATAATAAGAAAATCAAAAAATCTTCTAAATGAAGATAAAGATTCAGAGTTTCTTTCACTTCAATCTGAGGTGTTAGAAATGGTTGAAGATATGATGATAAAGGAAACTGAAATACTATTCCCTACTTCAATGGAATTATTAAATGATGAAGAGTTTATTGAAATGAGAATTAGTGATGATGAAATTGGATATTGTTTAATAGATAATCCACCAGAATATAAGGGAAAAGATTTTAAGAACAACGTTACTTCAAAAGATACTGGAATTAATACAGAACTTCTAAAAGATCTTGCAAATGTACTTCAAAAGCACGGAATAACATCAAAAAGTACTCAAGAAGATGAAGTTTTTAATGTTAGCCAAGGACTTCTTACTCTTAAACAAATAAATCTTATTTTCAAACATCTTCCGGTTGATCTTTCATATGTTGATGAAAATGAAATATTTAAATTTTATAGTGATACAAAGCATAGAGTTTTTCCAAGGAGTGCAGGGGCTATAGGTAGAAAGGTACAAAACTGTCATCCGCGTGAAAGTGTAGATACAGTTGAGAAAATAATTGATGCTTTTAAAAATGGTGAACAAGATAAAGCAGAGTTTTGGATTGATATGGGGGAAAAGTTTGTCTATATTCTTTATACTGCAGTAAGAGATGAAGATGGTAATTTCAAGGGAATACTTGAAATGATGCAAGATGCAACTCATATTAGAAGTCTTAATGGAAGCCAAAGATTATTATCTTGGGAAAATAAGAAAGAAGATAAAGAAGTGCAATTAAAAGAAGCTAATGTAATAGAAGTAAATAAATATAATATTACTGAAAACACAAATATAGGAGCTCTTTTAAAGCAATATCCTTATATAAAGGACTTTTTAATATCTTTAAGTCCAAAGTTTGAAAAACTAAATTCTCCTGTGTTTAAAACAATGGCAGGTATTGCTACAATTAACATGATTAGTGCAAGAGGTGGATTTGAAGTTTCAGATTTGATTATTAAAATAGTTGAAGAAATTGATAAAAGAAATAAATAAAACAAATTTCAAACTGATAGTAATTAAGGTGGGTATTGTAGCCCACCTTCTATTTATTCCTTAGATTAATTATATAAAATATGGTTATTTATAAAAGTTTTAGAAATATAGTAAAAAACTAAAATGCATTAGCTATTTTCTATAGTAAATATACTGACATGTAGGTTTTAACATAGATTTATTTATAAGTAAATGGTATACTTTATTTGTAAAATAATAGGTGATTACAATAATGTTTAGTATTAAAGATTGTTATTAATAAAATTTGTATATACATGAGGTTTATTAAATGAAAAAGCTATTTAGGAGATTAAAAATGCTAATATCAAGTATTTTATTTATTATTATATTAATTGTTTTTTGTATATGGCAAAATAATAGCATTGTTATTTCTAATTTTAATTATTATAGCTCTGAAGTTCCATCTGAATTCAAGGATTTTAAAATTGTTCAAATTTCTGATTTGCACAATAAAATGTTTGGAAAAGAGCAGTCAAAATTATTAGAAAAAATAGAAAAGCTATCACCAGATATAATTGTAGTTACTGGTGATTTAATAGATAGACGTAGATATAATTTAGATAAAGCAATGCATTTTATTGAGGGATCTTTAAAAGTTGCTCCGATTTACTATGTTTCTGGAAATCATGAGGCTTGGTCAGGTAAATATAATGGGATATCGGAAAAGTTGATTGAGGCTGGAGTTCATATATTAGATGATACTACTTTAGAATTATTTAAAGGAAAAAGTAAAATACAACTTCTTGGTTTATCAGATCCAGCTTTTCTTACATCAAGTTATTTGGAAGATACTAATACAAGTAATATGGAGAAATATTTAAGTCAATGGGAAGATATGGAGGAATTTAAGATTTTACTTTCACATAGGCCAGAGATATTTGATTTATATTGTGAATATAATATAAATATGATTTTTTCAGGGCATGCTCATGGTGGACAATTTAGAATTCCATCTATAGGAGGACTTTTTGCACCAGATCAAGGAGTTTTTCCTAAATATACTAGTGGAAACTA
Source organism: Clostridiaceae bacterium AF10-41 (assembly GCA_027686065.1). Classification (GTDB taxonomy): domain Bacteria; phylum Bacillota; class Clostridia; order Clostridiales; family Clostridiaceae; genus Clostridium. The sequence continues at coordinate 15,973 of JAQCTH010000065.1, read as the reverse complement.
TACTAATGATAAATCTACTATGTTTGTTAGTAGGGGGCTTGGAAATAGTGTACTGCCAATAAGATTATTTAATAGGCCAGAAATTATATCTGTAACCTTAAAATCTTCAGATGAAAAGTTATAATTAAAGGAGAACAAAATGTATATAGATGCACACACACATTTAGATTTCTTTAAAGAAAATATAGAAATTGCAATTAAAGATATAAATGAAAATGAAATATTAACTTTAGCAAATAGTATGGATATAGAAAGCTATATAAAAAATAAGGTGTATAGTAAACAAAGTAAATTTATTAAGTCCTGCTTTGGTATTCATCCTTGGAAAGCAGCAGAATATAAAGGAAGTTTAGAAGAACTTATACCATATATAGAAGAAAGTGAAATTATAGGTGAAATAGGTTTAGATTATGTTTGGGTGGAAGATACAAGCACCTATGAGGCACAAAGAAGAATTTTTAATTTTATATTGGAAGAAAGCATTAAAAGGAATAAGTATGTAAGTATCCACACAAAAGGAGCTGAAGAAGAAATTTATAATGCGCTTAAGCGTAATAATTATAATAAAGCTATTATACATTGGTATAGTGGAGAAATAAGTACTTTAGAGAAATATATTAAACTTGGTTGTTATTTTACAGTAAGTGTAGATATAGGTTATTGTGATAAAGCGAATGAAGTTTTAGATAAGATACCACTAAGTAAACTACTTATAGAAACTGACGGACCAACAGCGTTAGAATGGATAAATGGAGAATATGGTTATCCAAGTGCAATAATAGATGTAGCTAAAAAGGTTTCAGATTATAAGAAGATAGAGCTTGATGATCTATTAAGAAGTATAGAGGAGAATTATTATAAAATCATTAATTAAAAGAGTTTAGAATAAGGGGAGAAATGTTAAATGAAAGGTCTTATTTTTTTGGGAATACCAATGCTATTTATGATAGCAGTTTTAATTTTATTAGGTATGTATGTATATAAAGTTATTCAAAATCAATCCTCATCTTTAAAAATTATGATTATTGGTATAGCCGTAATATTATTTTCTATATTAATATCAATGTCAATAATAAAAATTATAGTGGGAATCTTAGGGCTTTTAATTGTGTTATATGGGGCAAATAAAAGTGAAGACTAGAATATAAATAAAAGGAAGTAAGGATTTGAAAATATTATTTAATAGGATTCTCTACTTGATAGGCATTATTGATTAACTTGACATTTATAGTAAAGATGAATAAAATGTAATTATAAAAAGTAAATATAAATCTGGGGGGGCAGTGAACTGCCTGAGATAAAATTGATACTATTTTGACCCATAAACCTGATTTGGATAATGCCAACGTAGGGAGATTATTTGTTATTAATTAATGAATATACAAATTGAACTATAATACAGTATTTCTAGTCAGAAATACTGTATTTTTTTACTCTATGTACAAAATCTAATATTTGATTTGTTTACTTTTAAATATATTTAAAGGAGGAGAGGACTATGTCACTTTGCAATGTAAGTCTTCAGGTTATACCAACAGTAAGTGAGGATAGAATTTATCCGGTTGTGGACAAGGTTATAGAATATATAGCATCTAAAGGTGTTAAATATGAAGTAGGTGCTATGGAAACAACAATGGAGGGTGAACTTGAAGAATTACTAGAAATAGTAAAAAAAGCTCAAGAAATTTGTACAGAAGAAGGTGCATCAAGAGTAGTATCTATGGTTAAAATAGATTATAAAAAAGAAGGCGTGACGATGGATGAAAAGATTAAGAAGTATAGGGAATAAAATAGCACCTATAGTTTTTATTTTAATTTTATTAATTATATGGGAGTTTATAGTAAATGTTGGAGGGATAGAAAAGTATATATTACCCGCTCCCACAGATGTTATAAAAGTATTAATTAAAGACTTTAGAACAATGATCCCACATATTTCAGCAACTTTATATGAAGGAATGGTAGGGTTTTTAATTGCAATAGTATTATCTATTATATTAGCAGTGATTATGGATATGGTTCCATTAATAAAAAGATCCTTATATCCAGTTCTTGTTATTTCTCAAACTATACCAACAGTTGCTCTTGCACCATTATTTATAATTTGGTTTGGTTTTGGTGCATTGCCTAAAATAATTGTTGTAGTTATAGTATGTTTTTTCCCTATAGTAATTAGTATAGTTGATGGGCTTGAAGGTGTAGATAAGGATTTAATAAATCATTTTAAATTAATGGGAGCATCTAAACTTAATGTGTTCTTACATTTAAAATTACCTTATGGAATGATAAATTTCTTTTCAGGTATAAGAATTGCAGCTACATATAGCATTATGGGAGCTGTAATTGGAGAATGGCTTGGGGGAGATAAAGGACTTGGTGTATATATGACAAGAGCAAGAAGCGCATATGCACTAGATAAGATGTTTGCATCAATAGTGATTATAGTAGCTATAAGTATGGGGATATTTCTTTTAGTTTCCTTTATGGAAAAGGTATTTACTCCATGGAATGATAAAAAACTAAGTATGAAAAAATAAAATAAAAAACAATAAATTTAGAGGTGAAATAGTAATGTTAAAAAAGAAAATTATATCAGTAGTATTAGCATCAGTAACAGCACTTACACTATTTGCTGGATGTAGTAAAAAAGATGAAGCAAAAACTTCAGAAGATTTGCAAAAGGTAACTGTAATTTTAGATTGGACACCAAACACTAACCATACTGGATTATATATTGCACAGGAAAAAGGCTATTATAAAGAGCTTGGGCTAGATGTTGAAATAATACAACCATCAGAAGGGTCATCACTTCAACTTTTAGCAGCTGGAAAAGGAGACTTTGCAGTAAGTTATCAAGAAGATTTAACATATGCAAGAACATCAGACAGTCCGCTTCCAGTTAAAGCTATAGCAGCAATAATTCAACATAATACATCAGGTTTTGCATCTCCAAAGGAAAAAGGAATAGAAAGCGTTAAAGACTTTGAAAATAAAGTTTATGGTGGATGGGGAAGTCCATCAGAAGAGGCTATATTAAAAGCTGTTATGGAGAAAAATGGAGCAGATTTTAGTAAGTTAAAGATGGTGGATGCAGGAGCAGAGGATTTCTTTATAGCAACTAAGAATAACTTAGACTTCGAATGGACATTTGAGGCATGGACTAATATTGAAGCAAAGTTAAGAGGATTTGACATAAACTATATACCAGTTAAAGATTTAGATCCAGCTTTAGACTATTACACTCCAATTATTGCAGCAACAGAAGATACTATTAATAATAAGAAGGATTTAGCTAAGAAGTTTATGGAAGCAACTACTAAGGGATATGAAGAAGCTATAGCAAATCCAGAAGAAAGTGCAAAATTATTAGTAAGTAAAGTTCCTGAAATTAGTGAAGAACTTGCAATAGAAAGCCAAAAGTATCTTGTAGATAAATATATGGAAGATACTAAAGTATGGGGAGAAATGAAAGATAGCGTATGGGATAACTATACAAAATTCTTATATAATAATAAATTAATCAATAAGGAAATGAAAGCAAGCGAGGCTTATACAAATGAGTTCTTATCCAAATAAGATTGTATTAAAAAATGTATCTAAGTCTTTTGATGAAATGGAGATATTAAGAGATATTAACATAGAAGTTAAAGAAGGAGAGCTTGTTTCTATTCTAGGACCATCAGGTAGTGGGAAAAGTACAATATTTAATATTTTAACTAGCCTTATAAGTAGTGATAATGGTGAAGTAGAAGTTAGTGGAGACTTAAGCTATATGTATCAAAAGGATATGATGGTACCCTGGAAAAAGGTTATAGATAACATAGGTATTCCGCTTATATTTAAAGGCGATAGTAAGAAAAATTCAAGAGAAAAAGTAAAAAAACATATAGATGAATTTGGTCTTAGTGGATTTGAATATAAATATCCATGGCAATTATCTGGTGGTATGAAGCAAAGAGCAAATTTTTTAAAAACATATTTAACATCTAATGATATAATGCTTTTGGATGAACCCTTTGGAGCACTAGATTCCATGACAAGAAGAAAGATGCAAAAGTGGCTTTTAGATTTAACTAAAAAGATGAATTCAACTATATTATTCATAACTCACGATATAGAAGAAGCAATTCTACTTTCAAATAGGATATATGTAATATCAGAAAAGCCAGCAATTATAAAAGGTGAAATAGAAGTTAATTTACCAATAGAAAGAAATGAAGATATAGTTACTAGTGATAAATTTGTAGCTATAAAAAAAGAAATATTAAAGTTAATGTAAATATATTTAATTTATTTATTTTTGAAATGGACATATGTAAGTTTTGTTGACTTGGAGAAAAGCAACGAAAAAAGAAACTTTACATATGTTCATTTTTTATTGGTTGAATAAATATATTAGTTTATTAAGTAAGAAATTATACAATATGTAGGAAAAATATAAAATAAAACACCATATATAGTATAAAAATGAAAGTCAAGACTTGAAAGTAAATTTTTAATTATGTAATATAGATAAAGACAAAAAGTAAAGGATAGGTGAAGCATGTTGATAGTTGTTGGCGGGATGATTGGACTTGGAAAAAGTTCTGTTGCAGAAATTTTGGGAGATCATTTTAAATCAGATGTATTTTATGAAAGTGTAGATGATAATCCAATATTACCTTTGTTTTATAGTGAAAGTGAAGAAGAAATACAAAAAAAGAGATATCCTTTTTTACTACAACTTTATTTCTTAAATACAAGATTTAAAAGTATAAAGGAAGCGTTAGTACATAATAATAATGTTTTAGATAGATCAATTTATGAAGATTGGTATTTTGCTAAGAAGAATATGGAGCTTGATAGAATTAATGATTTAGAAATGAAGATATATGAGGATCTTTTACATAACATGTTAGAAGAGCTAGAAGAACTTCCTAAGAAAGCCCCAGATGTAATGGTATATTTAAAAGGCTCCTTCGAAACTGTTTTAAATAGAATAGCATTAAGAGGAAGAGATTTTGAAATTGATGAAAGCTTAAAAGAATATTATCATTTTCTATGGAAAGATTATGATGCATGGGTAGAAAATTGCTATAATGCATCAGAAGTTTTAATAATAGATATGGATAAGATGGATGTAGTTAATAACGAAGAAGATAAAGAAAAGCTTATAGAATTAGTAGAACAAAAGCTTAGAGAAGTTAGAGATATTGAAGAAATTGCATAATAGCATTTAGTATAAGAAAATAGAGCAAATTGTTTAGTTTGCTCTATTTTCTTATTTATAGAATCATAAAAAAATCAAAATGTTCCACAAGAAAACTTTAAGATAATATAGCATTTATTATTAAGGGAATATCAGAAATATTTCCATTTTCATAAGAATATAGATTATAATCATACTTATAATCGTCAAGGGATATTTCAGTTTTATGTACATTTTGAGTATTGGTTAAATTATTTTTATAATTTACTCTTGTAATATGAATTGACACAGTTTCACCAATAGATTTCAAACAATCTATTTCTTTAGGAAATCTAGCATCAGGAATTAGAGCTACGTCAAAATCATCTTTAACTAAATATAATATTTTAAGCAATTCATTTATTAAAAACATTTCATCTACAGCTCTCATCTTATCACCTAGGCTTTGAAGTAAGCTTCTTCCATGACCAGTTTTAGAGCCATCCCAATTATAGACTTGTGATGCAACCATTTTTAAATAATCAGCATAATGAATAATAAATACCTTTTTACCTTCTTTCTCTAATAACTCTTTCAATATTAAGGCTAAAGTATCTTTTCCGTGTCCTGATTTTCCAGAAATAGAAATACATTTCATAAAAAATCCTCCTTTATATGTAATTGATTATTATGTTTTAATAAATATTATTTATAAAATTAGAATCATTATTTTATATTATAACAATATTAGATTTCTATAAAGTATAAAAAATTTTATATTAATGATTTTGTTAGAAAAATTTAAGTAATAGAAAAGTACTTTTGTAAGTTTTTAAATGTAACATATTAATATAGAAAAGAAAAAATAACGTATTGAAAATTAATTAGGTTAAAGGTGGTTTAGAATAATGTAATGTATAGATAAAAAATATTGAAATTAAACTATCAATTACGTGTAAATATTGCATAATAGCAAATGAATATGAAAGGTCGTGAAATATATGTCTATTTTTAGTATTAATGAAAATCCCTTTGGAATGATTTTAATTATCTTACCCCTTTTTACTTTTGTGGTATCTTTAATTTTGCAATTATTTATTAAGAGAAAAATAATAATTTTAGGCATTATCTTTACAGTATATTTAGTGGCAACATATACTGTATTTAATTCTTCTTTCTTAATGTGGTGTTTTGTCTATACAGGAATATCTTTAATTGGAACACTTGTTGCAGATTTAATTCTAAAATACAGGAAAAAGTTTACTGCATAATCTTGATAAAATATATAATAGAGTACTATTAATTCGTTTATTATTGTACGTGAATAAAGTATATATTAATAAGAAAGATAATGAATCTTTAGAAGGAGTTATTTTGGAAGATAATATTAAAGAGAAATTAGAACTGAAGGTCAAAAAAGTAGCAATAATCATAATAGGAATATTAAATATAATTATTTGTTTATGTTTAAATTTTAATGAATTTCTTATGGGAAGCCCAATAATTAGTAAAAATGTAATAGTAACAATATCTTATTTACTAATCTGGAGCTTAATTATTTTTCTAGGAAGTATGTTAAGAAGTAAAAAACTATTAAAAATATTTTTAGGATTTTGGATATCTAATTTATTATTAGTAGTTATAACAGTAGTTGTAGTGAATGCAGAGATGTATTCTGAAATATTAATACTATTTGTTATAATAATTCTTGGGCCTATGTATGGAGTTTATTTTGAACATACTACAATTATAATTGGTACAATATCTATTATAATGAGTATGGTTATTTATTATTTAATTAAAAGAAAAGTATAAAAAAATGTTTTATAAAATCTCAAAGTAAAGGGCTGTCGCATAAATAGATTAATTAAGAATTATTTATTTTGCGGCAGCTCTATTTATTATAGTTACATATATTAATTTTCAAAATATATAAATTTAAATATGGTATAAGAAATTTATTTGAATTTTTACTAGTTAAATAATTCCTTAGCTTTTAAAGCAATACGTTCTCCAAATATTGAAAACATAGATTTACTTTCTTCAAAGTTTTCGTCTATAGCAACAGCTCCTAAATGAATAAATGGTTTTCCAAGAGCAGAACCTCCAGAATAAACTAACATTCCTTTTACCATTAAATGATTAATTATTGTAAGAATTGCAGTGTCAGCACCTCCTTGAGCATAATGTGCTGTAGAAAAGACAGCTCCAATTTTACCTTCAAGGTTATAATGGTTAGATTCATCAAACCATTTCTTTATCTGCCAGCAAGTATTTGCATAATAAGTAGGTGTACCAAATACTACAGCTTTACTATCTAGCAAAAATTTATCATCTATACTATCTAAAGCAAATACCCCAACTTCAATATTAGGAACCTTTCTAATTCCATCAGCTATTACATTAGCCATTTCTTTTGTATGACCAGTTTTACTAAAATATAAAATTGATATTTTCATTATATCTCCTCCATTAATTCCAAAACATAACAATATATAATTATTATAAAACTTTACTTGTTTAGATACAAATTATTAAATATAATATTTTTTAGTGTTTATTTTATAAAGTATATAAATTAGAGTAACTATGAAAAGGAGTAAAATATGGAAAGTTTATATGAAATAAAAAAAATAATAAGCAAAGAAACTTATACTATAATTAATAACAAAATAGAGCAATCTTTATTAAAATACTTAATTGAAGATATTTTAGAAAAATATAAAGCTTTTGATAAGGGACATGGAATAAAGCATATAGCAACTGTAATAGATTCATCAATTAAATTGTCAAAATATTTCCCTGTAAATAAAAATATGGTATTAACTATTGCAATATATCATGATTTAGGAATGAGTATAGATAGAAAAATGCATCAAATTCATTCAAAGGATATGCTTATAAATGATACTAATTTAGAAAATTGGTTTACAAAAGAAGAGCTTATTTTAATGGGGGAAGCATGTGAAGATCATAGAGCTTCTAATGCTCATGAACCAAGAAGTATATATGGATATATAGTTTCAGATGCAGATAGAACAACAGATATATATGATATGATAGAAAGATGCTACAATTTTTCGAAAAAGAATTATAAGGATTTAAATGAAGAAGAAACATATAAAAGAGTATATTCACATTTGGTAGAAAAATATGGTGAAGGTGGATATGCTAAATTTTATTTAGAAGAAAGTAAAAATGTAATAATGAGACCTTATATAGAGGCTCAAGAAATTTTGAAGAAAGAAGAGGAATTCAAGTTTTACTATAATAAAATCATATAAAAATTGAATTTTTATGAAAGTATGAAGATTTTAAAGATAATCTCAAAATTTTAACTTAAATTTAAGTTTCTGTTTTTTTAAATAGATTTTCATTTTCAAAAAATAATAGTATTATATAATGATTGAATGTAATAGATAGACTAGGAGATGAAGTATATGAAGATGAAAAAAGAATGGGCAATATTACTTACAGTATTACCTATGACTTTTATGACAACTCTCGATAGTAGTATAGTAAATGTAGCTTTACCTACAATGTCAAGAGAACTTGGAACAACAATGGCTGGAATAGAATGGGTAGTTACAAGTTATTTAATAACTATATGTGCAACTATTTTATTGTTTGGAAGGCTAGGAGATATAGTTGGCAAAAGTAAAGTTTTTAAAATAGGAATAGGAGTATTTACTTTAGGATCATTATTTTGTGGGTTATCAACCAGCCTTATAATGCTTATATTATCTAGAATAATTCAAGCAATAGGTGCTGGAGCTGCAATGGCAACTAATCAAGGAATAATTACAGAAACATTTCCTCAAACAAAAAGAGGTAGAGCTCTTGGAATGACAGGAACTGCAGTTGCTCTTGGAACTATGGTAGGGCCAACTTTAGGAGGTCTTATAGTATCAGTAGCACCATGGGAATACATTTTTTTAATAAATATACCAATAGGAATTTTAGTTTATATAGGAGTATTAAAGGTATTAAACTTTAAAAAGATTACTGAAAAAGTTCCCTTTGATATAAAAGGAACTTTTTTATTTATGATTTCAATAATAATGTTATTTACATCTATAATTTTCGGGCAAAGTATAGGATATACAAATTCTATAATTATGGGAGCTTTTGTGCTTTCGTTAGTACTATTATTTATATTTATAAAGGTAGAGCAAAAAATAATAAGTCCCATGTTAGATATAAATATATTTAAAAATAAATTATTTTCATTAAGTATATTTTGTGGATTTACATCATTTGTTTCAATAGGAGCAATAAATATAATTTTACCCTTTTATTATCAAGATGTATTGAAGCTTACTCCAAGTTCAGCAGGACTTATGATGACAGTTTCTCCAATAATATTAGCAATAGTTGCACCAATAAGTGGACATCTTTCAGATAAACTTGGAAGTGAAAAGATATCATGTATAGGGTTAAGTATTTTAACTATTGGTATTTTCTCGTTAACTATCTTTAATCAGTATACATCATTAATAATTGTTGCAATTTTTGTTGGGTTATTATCCTTAGGAAGTGGTATATTCCAATCACCAAATAATTCATTAATAATGTCTACAGTTGATAAAACCAAGCTTGGAATAGCAGGAAGCGTGAATGGACTAGTAAGAAACTTAGGAACAACTACTGGGATAGCACTTTCAACAAGTATTTTATATAGTAGAATGAGCAGTAAAATTGGATATAAGGTTTCTGGGTATGTAGAAGGTAGAGCAGATATATTTATTTATGCAATGAGATTTGTATTTGCCGGAATAGGGTGTATTTGCTTAATTGGAGCTATCTTAACATTAATTAGAGTCGTAAATAAGAGGTCAAAAACATTAAACTAATTAAATACATAAATATAATAAAAAAGGTACTGATAAAATATGCAGTTCCTTTTTTATTATATTCATTAATGCTAGTAATAATATTCAGAGTATGTTTATTTATAAAATTTGCAGATACACTTTTTAATACAAGTTTTTAAAGTACATTTACATTAGCTTCTAGATAAAGAAAATTAATATTAAATAAATATAAGATTAAGCAAAGATGGTGAAAGAATAATTTGAGATGTATTGATAAAAAATAAGTAAAACTTAGAAAGTAGTGATTTATAGTGATAGGTAATCATATTATTAAAAATTTTCTATGCATACTTATGGTTTTTGATATTGTCAGTAATGTAAAAATAAAACAAGATAATCCAAGAATAATAGATGCATTTATTTTAGCTTATGATGATATGTACACTTATGATATTATACATTATAAAAATGGGTATACAAAAGACTATATCATTTTAGATATGGAGTCAGCCGATTTTTCGGAAACTACTTATGATGATAGACAAAAGATGATAAACCATTTTAAAAAGTATAACAAGAAAATATTAAATGCATCTATTTTTAAATTAAAAGAAATTGGGTTAGCGGATGAAATGACTCAAATAGCGATAAGTGGAGATATTTTAATGTTTACCTGTGTGAGACCGGATGAAAATAGTAATGGAATAATAATAAGTGGAATGAAGTATCATGGTCCAATATCGGCATATATCTATGAAATGAAACTAGATGTTATAGATAATGAATGGAAGTTGATAGAAATAAAAGAAAAAGGAGTAGCCTAGAGAGAATATAATTCCAAAATTATGTATAATAAGCATATAAGTTAATAAATAATCCAATTTTATTAAGGTAAATGGGGGGGATAAAATGAGTGAAAAAAAAGGATAAAAAAGATAATGGCTACTACTTCGCACTTTGTTCTGGACTAGGGGTTACATTTGGTATAATATTTGACCAGTTAGCAATAGGATTATCTTTAGGCGTTGCATTTGGGATTATCTTGGATAGTAAAAGAAAATAATCTTAATAGCATATAAGCTAACATAATATAAATTTTAAATTATAAGATATGGTATATAATGATGAAATGTTTATTATTGCTGGGTTAGGTACCATATAACTAGTTTTATATAAAAGTAAAGATACTGTATGGAAAGTAGTATTATCATGAACTGCTGGAGTTTTATAATTCTATGTTTCAGAATACCGTTAAGAATTACTATTGTTTGAGCGTATGCGAGTTATAGTAATTTAGGTATTTTGAATAAATAGAATTATAAAAACTCCCAGTGAAATGATATTGGCTACTTGAAATACAGTATCTTTATTTTACTTAAAGGAGTTAAAAGAAGCATCAGAAGGCATTCGCCAATCCCCACGTGGACTTAATGAAATACTTCCAACCTTAGGGCCATCAGGAAGAGCGCTTCTTTTAAATTGTTGAGTAAAGAATCTATATATAAATTTATCAAGCCATTTTTCTATTTCTTCTTTACTATAATCATCTTTAAATGCTTGTTCTGCAAGGAATTGTATCCTTTCTTTAGAAGAACCATTTTTAATGAAATGATATAAGAAGAAGTCATGTAATTCATAAGGGCCTACTATATCCTCAGTTTTTTGAGTGATTTCGCCTTTATCATTCTTAGGTAAAAGTTCAGGACTAACTGGAGTATCTAATATATCTAAAAGTGTATCTGAAACTTGAGGAGTAGATTCCTTTTCAGCTACATATCTAACTAAATATCTAACTAAAGTTTTAGGGATGGATGGATTTACAGAATACATACTCATATGATCACCATTATATGTACACCATCCAAGAGCTAACTCGGAAAGATCTCCTGTTCCAACCAATAATCCCCCTTCTTTATTAGCTAAATCCATAAGAATTTGGGTTCTTTCTCTAGCTTGAACATTTTCATAAGTAACATCATGAATATTTTCATCATGCCCAATATCTTCAAAGTGCTGAAGAGCAGCCTTTACTATATTAATTTCTCTTAAGTCACATCCTAATTCTGTACATAATGTTAGTGCGTTATTATAAGTTCTATCAGTAGTCCCAAAGCCAGGCATTGTAATTGTAACTATATTTTTATTATCTATGCCTAGTAGTTTAAAAGTTTTAACAATAACTAATAAAGCTAAAGTTGAATCAAGACCTCCAGAAATTCCAATAACTGCTTTCTTTAAGTTTGTATGTTCCATTCTCTTTGCTAGAGCAGAAGCTTGAATATTAAAGATTTCCTTACATCTTTCTTCACGTAATTTAACATTAGAAGGGACAAAAGGATGTTTATCAACGAATCTATCAAAATTAATTATTTTAGTATTTTTATAATCAAATTTTATTATTTCAGCTTCAAAAGGAACTATTCTTGAAGCGTCTCTATAACTTATATTTTTTAATCGTTCACTGTTTAATCTAAAAACGTCTATATATGAATAAATAATCTCATTAGCTCTTTGGAATCGTTCATTTTCTTTAAGAATCGTTCCATTTTCTGCAATTAGCATATGCCCGCTAAATAAAAGATCAGTTGTAGATTCATGAACCCCAGCAGATGAGTAAATATAAGCAGACATACATCTAGCACTTTGATTTGATATAAGGGCTTCTCTATAATCCTTCTTGCTTACAAGCTCATTAGAAGCAGAAAGGTTTCCTATTATATTTGCACCAAGAAGTGATAGATATGAACTTGGAGGAATTGTAACCCAAAGATCTTCACAAATTTCAAATCCAAAACTATATCTTCCAGAAGTGAAGATTAAATTAGTTCCAAATGGAACGTCTTTTTGAAAGAGGAAATCTACTTTTTCATCAATTATTCCAAGGCCTTCACTAAACCAACGTTTTTCATAAAATTCACTATAGTTTGGGATATATGATTTTGGAACTATTCCAAGAAGTTTTCCATTAAATATTATATAAGCACAATTAAATAGTACATTTTTGAAACTTAGAGGAGCTCCTATAGCAATTAACATATCTAGGTCTTTACTTTTCTCTATTAATTTTTCTATAGCAAGGGTAGATTTTTCTAATAAACTATATTGCATAAATAAATCACTGCAAGTATAAGATGTAATAGATAGCTCAGGAAAAACAATAGATTTAGCGTTATTTTTATGTGCTTCATCTAAACAAGTAAATATATTTTCTAGATTATAATCTATATCAGCTACACGAGTAACTGGGCAGGCAGCTGCGACTTTTATAAAATCCATAAAATCTCTCCATTCTAATTAAAATAATAGTATATGAATTATTGTAACTCTTTTTATATTTAAAATTCATATTTACAAAAATACTTATAAAGAAACAAGTATATATACATAGTTAAATAATAAAAGGAAAACAATAGAAAATCAATGATAATAGAAGAAATATGAATTAAAACAAAACAAAAGAGTATAAAATACCTTTTAAAAGGATAAAAAATATATTGTAATAAGTTAAAATGCATGATATAATAAATTCATAAGTTAAATAAATTCAAATTTTTACTAAAAAATGTTATAATGGTATCAAAGAATAAAGGAGGGGAAAGAATGGGTGCAGTAATTTTTTGGATTATAGTTGCAGCTGTAGTAATTGCTATAGACATAGCAACAAGTAATTTCTTATTTGCTTGGTTTGCTGTAGGAGCATTTGTTGCAATGATAGCTGATTTACTGGAAGTATCATTTGGAGTTCAAGTAGTACTTTTCTTAGTGGTAAATTTAATAACTATTTCAGTAGGCTATCCATGGGCTAAGCGCAAGTTTAAAGAAGGTGTTAAACGTACACCTTTAATGGAAGAAACCTATATAGGAAGAGTTATGAAAGCAGAAGAAGACATAGTAGATAGAACTAAAATAAAAGTTGACGGAATATATTGGACTGTACAAAATTCAGGAGAAGTAATAAAGAAAGATGAAAATTTTGAAATCATAGGTATAGACGGTATCAAATTAGTAATTAAAAAAGAGGAGGAAGTTTAGATGGAAAATTTAATAGGATTAATAATCACAGGAGTGGTAATACTTTTTGTATTAATAGTAATCTTATCATCAATTAAAATTGTAAACACAGGATACTTATATGTTGTAGAAAGATTTGGTCAATATCATAAAACTTTAGAACCAGGATGGCATTTTTTAATTCCATTTGCAGATTTTGTTAGAAAGAAGGTTTCAACAAAACAACAAATTTTAGATGTGCCACCACAATCAGTTATTACAAAGGACAATGTTAAAATATCAGTAGATAATGTTATATTTTATAAGTTATTAAATGCTAAAGATGCTGTTTACAATATTGAAGATTTCAGATCAGGGATAGTATATTCAGCAACAACTAATATGAGAAATATTTTAGGTAACATGAGTTTAGATGAAATATTATCAGGAAGAGATAAAATAAATCAAGATCTTTTAAGTATTATAGATGAAGTTACAGATGCGTATGGTATAAAAATACTTTCTGTTGAAATTAAAAATATAATCCCTCCAACAGAAATTCAAGAAGCTATGGAAAAACAAATGAAAGCTGAAAGAAATAAGAGAGCTATGATCCTTGAAGCAGAAGGACAAAGACAATCTCAAATAGAAAAGGCAGAAGGGGAAAAGAGAGGTAAGATACTTGCAGCAGAAGCTGAAAAAGAAGCTAATATCAGAAGAGCTGAAGGTTTAAAGGAATCTCAATTACTTGAAGCTGAAGGTAAAGCTAAGGCTATAGAAGAAATATCTATAGCAGAAGCAGAAGCTATAAGAAAGGTAAATCTAGCAATTATAGAATCAGGTACTAATGAAACAGTTATAGCTTTAAAGCAAGTTGAAGCTCTTAAGGAAATGGCTAATAACCCAGCTAATAAGCTTATATTACCAAATGAAACTTTATCTTCACTTGGAAGCATTGCAGCTATAGGTGAAATGCTTAAAGGTAGCAAAGAATAATTTATCCAGCTTACAGTTTACAGTACGCAGTGCACAAGTCACAGTTGATTTGAGTTTATAGTGAGCAAGTAACAAAAAACAAGTTAAAAATATATAATTAAAAATTAAAGACCATCTACTTTAGAAAAATTATAGTAGGTGGTTTTTGTGTTAAATTTATTTATAGGATGATACAGCTAATTAAGTAGTCAATGTATCTAATCAAATTTTTCTAGGTTATGAAATATATTTATTTTCGTAGTACTTATATTTGTAATTTATTTATATTGTGTAATAAAATTAATTTTATTTCAAAAGATATAATATAGTTTAAAATAGTCTGGAGAAATAAAAATGAAAAATTTAATTAAAAGAAAAATAAGTATAGTATTTATAATAGTTTTTACTTTCGTTGAAATAAGTGTATACGTAAAATCTGAATCAGCAGAAGTAGGCAATAAAAATTATAATAGGGAGTTAGCTGTAGAATATGCTCTAAAATGGGCTACTTCATCAAACAGTAAGTATTATAACTATATTAAAGATGGAGGAGATTGCACTAATTTTGTATCACAAGTGCTAAGAGCTGGTGGACTGGAGTTTTTAGGATCTAGAGAAACAGCTACAAGTATTAGGTCTTGGTTTTATTATTCGGCAAATTTACCTAACAGAAGTTCTACATGGACTGCAGCACAACCATTTCATCTACATTTTGGAATAGAAAATAAAAGAGCTGATAAGTATATTGAATATAAAGTAATAGATGCATTAGTCAATTGGAATGAAATATATATGAATTTATTACCAGGAGATATAGTTCAATATTCAAGACCTAATAATATAACTTTTCATTCACAAGTTATTACAGAATTAATAGATAGAAAACAAATCATATATTTTTGTCAACATTCTAATTCCATAGAGAATTTTATAAAAAATGGAGATTTAAGATATTATTTAATGGGTAAACCAAACAATTACAATTTCTATATTTATAATATAAAAAGTCATAATGATAATATTTATA
>JAQCTH010000064.1 GCA_027686065.1 Clostridiaceae bacterium AF10-41 | reverse complement strand
TATAAAAATAATATTTAACATTTTGTAGAAATCCTTTTAGGGGGAACTATGAAAGAATTAGAATATATTGTTTCAAAATTATTTAAAATAAGTATGAGTAAATACTTAATTGCAGTTATAGTTATGGCATTGTCTATAATTATAAACAAATATATAATAACCAAAATATTTGATTATATAATTAGAGCAGTAAAAAAGACCAAAACTTATGTTGATGATACTTTATTTAGAGCACTAGAAAAGCCTATTAAATTATATCTAACATTGTATTCTTTCTATATATCATTAAAAATTATAGATTTTGATGGATTAAACATTAATACACTTACAAGTGATAGATTAAAAAAGATATTTTTAGTAATAGTGTTGTGCTATTTTTTATACAACTTAACTTTAGAAAATTCTTTTTTATATACAAGGATGCACAGAAATGGTGGAGGAAACACTATAGTATTTCCATTTATTTCTATAGTAATAAGATTAATTATTATAGTTATTGGAATAAGCATAATAGCTAGAGAATTTGGATTTACTGGATTTATTACTGGGCTTGGTATTAGTGGGGTTGCCTTTGCTTTAATGGCGCAAGATGCCTTTTCAAATTTATTTGGAGGCATGATAATAGTATTAGATAGACCCTTTGCAATTGGAGACTGGATACAAACATCGCAAGTTGAAGGAATAGTTGAAGATATAACATTTAGAAGTACAAAAATAAGAACATTTTCTATGGCTGTAGCTACTGTGCCAAATTCTAAGTTAGCAAATGAAAATATTATTAATTGGACTCAAAGAAAATTAAGAAGAATACATTTTAAATTTACTATAAAGTTTGATACAGAAATAGATAAAATAAAAAGTTGCTTAAATAAAATTGAAGAGTTACTTAAAAATCATGAAAAAATAGATAAAGATTTAATTATTGTAAGCTTTAATGAATTATCAAGTTATGGGTTTGGAATTTTTATTTATTTTTATACAAATGAGTTAAATTACACATGTTATGAAAAGCTAAAACAAGAAATAAATATAGAGATTTTAAGAATACTTAGAGAAGAAAATGTGGAACTAATGTTTTTAACATTTAATTTTACAAATGGATTAGAGCATAGGGGTGCTAATTGTGAAACTGAATGTACAGAGTTAGAATCTATAAGAAATATAACTGAAGAGGAAAGAGGAAAATAGATAGAAATACCTATCTATTTTTTTCTGTAAATTTAGTGGTATAATTTAATTATTAAGTAAATTATATTATCATTATTAAGTATTTTGCTTAAGTGTTAAATTTTTATTGTAATTTATATAGAAGCTTAAAGAACAATATAAAAATAGTGTATGAGGTGAGGATATGAACATAAATAATAAAAAGCTTATGCAGTTATCAAAAAGATGTGGATGTGCTGGTAAGTTTACTCCTGAAGAATTGGCAGAGGTTTTATCAAATATAGAAGTTAAAAAAGAAGAGAGAGATCCTAATTTAATTGTTGGATTTGATAAATCTGATGATGCAGGTGTTTATAAGATATCAGAAGATCTAGCTTTAGTTCAAACTGTAGATTTTTTCACACCAGTTGCAAATGATCCATATACATTTGGGCAAATTGCGGCAGCAAATGCTTTAAGTGATGTTTATGCCATGGGAGGAAAACCTTTAACTGTATTAAATTTAGCTTGTTTTTCAGCAACTATAGGAGCAGAAATATTGGCAGAAATATTGAAAGGCGGAGCTGCAAAAATAAGAGAGGCAGGAGCTACAATTGCTGGAGGGCATACAATTACAGATGAAGAAGTGAAGTATGGAGTATCAGTAACAGGTATAGTTCATCCCAAAAAAGTAGTAACAAATTCAGGTGCAAAAGAAGGAGATGTACTTATCTTAACTAAACCGCTAGGCTCAGGAGTTTTAACTACAGCTTTAAAAATAGATTTTATTACAGAAGAAGAATTTTTAGAAGCAGCAATCGTTATGTCAACCTTAAATAAAATAGCTTCAGAAGAAATGCAAAAAACAGGAGTTAGTTCATGCACTGATATAACTGGTTTTGGCTTTATTGGACATGCATATGAAATGGCAAGTGGAAGTGAAATTGAATTAGAGATATATAGTAAAAAAATACCAATAATGAATAAGGTAATAGATTTGATAAAAGAATATTGTCTTCCAAGTGGAGCATATTCTAATGAAAAGTATTTTGAAAAATGGGTTAACTTTAGTGATGAGATTTCAGAACAACTTAGATTAGCTTTATTTGATCCACAAACATCAGGGGGACTATTAATTTCTGTTGAAGAAAGTAAAGCCAATGAATTATTAGAAAATATAAATAAGAGAAGTCAAATAAAAGCAGAGATAATAGGAAAGGTAGTTAAAAAGGGAAGCAATGGAAAAGCGATAACTGTAAAATAGTAATAAAATACGAAGCATTTTTCTAGTGCACAGTTAACAAAGCACAATTCACAGTTATGGAAATAATTCAGCTTTGCTGAATTAAGAAATTCTTATATCAACAATCAAAGAGTTGATATAACTTAAACTTCAGAAACTACGAAGTAGTTTTATCATAAACTGTGAACTGTGAAGTGTGCACTGTGAACTGAATAAATTAGGGAGTGGCTTTGATTGAAGTTGAGTAGTATTTTAGAAATTGAAAAGGGATCTATTATTTCTATAGTTGGTGCAGGTGGTAAAACTACATTAATGTACACTTTAGCAAGGGAACTTAAAAATGAAAATAAAGTGATGATATCAACAACTACTAAAATATACTGTCCATCTAAAGAAGAAGTAGATTTTATAGCTACAGGAGAAGAATATAATACAATAAGAAATAATAAAGCTTATGGTATATATGCTTATGGGAAATTTATTAATAATGAAAATAAACTTATAGGAATAGAAAAGGATGAAGCTTCAAAATATGTAGATAATTTTGATTATATATTAATAGAAGCTGATGGATCTAAAGGAAAACAAATTAAGGGATGGAATAGCACTGAACCTGTGATTTGTAATGAAACCAATATAACAATAGGGGTTTTAAGTTTAGGGGCTTTAGGAATGAAAATAAATGATGAAAAGGTTCACAGATTAAAAGAAATCCAAAAGCTTACTAATTGCAAAATAGGAAATGACATAGGTATTGAGGAATTTATAAATATCATATTTAATGAAAATGGATTATTTAAATATTCTAAAGGAGAGAAAGTGTTATTTTTAAATAAATTAGATAAAGTAAATGAAGAAGATTTAAGGCTACTTATTTATGAAATAAATAAAAGAAATAATAATTATATAAATAAAATTATAGTTGGAAGTTTAAAGAATAAATCTTACAAAAGTATAATTTGAGAGAAAGAAAGAGGGGAATACTATGGATTTAGGGACTGTGGTAGTAAGAGGTGGAGGAGATATAGCATCAGGAACAATACAAAAGCTATACAGAAGTGGATTTAATGTGCTAGTTTTAGAAATAGAAAAGCCTACAGCGATAAGAAGAAATGTATCCTTTGGTGAAGCTATATATAGTGGAGAAAATACAGTAGAAGGAATAAAAGCTATACATGTTCATAATTTAGAAGAAATAAATAAAGCCTTTGAAAATAAACTTATTCCAGTAGTTATAGATGAAAATGGGGATTTTATAAAAAAAATTAATCCAATAGCAGTTATTGATGCAATATTGGCTAAAAAAAATTTAGGGACAAATAAATATATGGCACCAATAACAATAGCGCTTGGACCAGGATTTAAGGCTGGAGTAGATGTAGATATAGTAGTTGAAACAATGAGAGGTCATAATTTAGGAAGATTAATATTTAAAGGATATGCAATGCCAGATACTGGGTCTCCAGGAGAAATTGCTGGTTACTCAAAAGAAAGAGTAATATATAGTCCATCGAATGGGAAAATAAAAAATTTAAAAGTAATAGGGGATATAGTGAAAAAGGGAGATGTTTTGGCTTTAATTGATAATATAGAGATACCATCACCTATAGATGGATTATTAAGAGGACTTATAAAAGATGGTAATTATGTTTATGAGGGGTTAAAAATAGGTGATGTAGACCCAAGGTTAAAGGAAATAGAAAATTATACTACAATTTCAGATAAAGCAAGAAATATAGGTGGAAGCGTATTGGAAGCTTTATTAATTATGAAAAATATAAGATCAAATAGTTAAAAGATAAATTTTATTTAAAAATAAATTGAAAATATAAAAAGAGGTGTAAATATGAATGTTATAGACTGTAAAGGCTTAGCGTGTCCTATGCCTGTTATAAAAACAAAAAAGTATTTTGATTTAGAAGATTCAAAGGAAACTTTAGTTATAGTAGATAATGAGGTAGCTAAAAATAATATACTAAGATTAGCTAAAGGATTAAAGTTAAATAGTAGCTTTGAAGAGGAAAATGGATTATACAAAATACAATTATCAAGAGGCGAGTTTACAGAAATAAATGAAGAGGTTTATGAAGAATTAGTAGTTAATAAAGCTTCAGCTCCAACTATATTAGTTTCATCAAATTTACTTGGAAGTGGAGATGATAAACTAGGTGAAACCTTAATGAAAGTATATATTAATACTTTAGCAGA
This sequence comes from Clostridiaceae bacterium AF10-41, assembly GCA_027686065.1. Lineage (GTDB taxonomy): Bacteria > Bacillota > Clostridia > Clostridiales > Clostridiaceae > Clostridium. The sequence continues at coordinate 15,864 of JAQCTH010000064.1, read as the reverse complement.
AGCAGAGGTATTACCAGAAAATTTAATGTTTATAAATGGTGGCGTAAAGTTAACTTGTACTGGTTCAGATGTTTTAGATAGCTTAAATTCAATGAAGGAAAAGGGAGTAAATATAATAAGCTGCGGAGCTTGTCTTGATTTTTACAACTTAAAGGAAGAACTTAAGGTTGGAGAAATAGGAAATATGTATCAAATTATAGACTTAATGAATAAAAGTGGAAACACTATAAAACTTTAAATTGCAAGGCAATTTTCTTAGGTGAAAGGTAACAAGTAACAGGTAGCAGGTGTTATATTTACGGATAAATGCAACACTTGCTACCTGTTATCTAAGTATTAAAATAGTATTAAAAAACTGAGAATTATGTACTGAACTGATTAAATTTATTAATATTTTTCTTTTATTTTCTTATTAAACTTTTCATAAAGTACAATCATATCAGCTTCCGTTGAGTAAACTCCCACTTCATCTATTGGAATCCATTTTACTCCGCTATTTTCATCTTCTTTTACAATAAGTTCATCATTTTCATCAGCTTCTAAAAGATAAGCCACTGATAAATGTAAATGAGAAGCTATATTTTTTCCCCTTTTAATATGAGCAGGTACAGGTAAAACATCTAATGAGAAAATTTTATTATCTAAAGCTTTGATGTTTTTAATTCCTGTTTCTTCTTTTGCTTCTTTTATAGCAACATAAAGCAAATCACTATCTCCATCTGCATGCCCACCAGTCCAAGACCAAGAATTATAGATATTATGATAAATCATAAGGACTTTTGTTTTATCTTTATTTACTATATATCCAGAACTTGTTATATGAGCAAGGGGGTTTTCTCTGGTTAAAAGATTATCAAAATTATCTGTTGAAAATAAAATAGCTTCTTTATCAGCAGCTTCTTGCTCATTATATGGTTTATATTCTTTAATTTCTTCTATCCAATTCATAAAATAAATTCTCCTTAATCTTAATGTATATATTTTTTTAGTTTTACCTATAAAAACATAGTAATGTTAGTTTACATAGTTCTAACAAAGGTGTTTATTTCTTATGGTTTAATTTTATCTTATGTAATATGGGGATGCAAGGTAATCCAATTTTATTAGAATGGAAATCCGAGAAATTACCTTTTTATATGATGAGCATAGGCAATATATGGATTTAATATGATATAATTGTAAGTATATTAAAAATATTTAATAATTTAATATAAAAACAACCATGGAGGATAAAATGGAGAATAATTCAGAAATTATAAAAAAAATAATTGATAATATAGAAAAGGTTATAATCGGCAAAAGGGAAACCATTGAGTTAGTTGTCGTTTCTTTAGTTTGTAATGGTCATGTTCTTATTGAGGATATACCAGGTGTTGGAAAAACTAGTCTTGTTTCAGCTTTAGCTAAATCAATAAGTTCTACATTTAAGAGAATACAATTTACTCCAGATATACTACCATCAGATGTTACTGGATTTACTATATATAATCAAAAATCAGGAGAATTTGAATATCGCCCTGGTTCAATAATGAGTCAAATAATACTTGCAGATGAAATAAATAGAACATCTCCAAAAACTCAAGCAAGTCTTCTTGAAGTTATGGAGGAAAATCAAGTTACAGTTGATGGAATAACATATAAAGTTCCACAACCCTTTATGGTTCTTGCAACTCAAAATCCAGTTGAATACTTAGGTACTTATCATCTTCCAGAAGCACAACTGGATAGGTTTTTTATGAAGGTATCAATAGGATATCCATCACCACATGAAGAAAGCAAGATATTATCAAATCTTAAATTTAAGAATCCAATAGATTTACTTGACCCTGTAGTTGATAGTGAAGAAATAATACTTGCTCAAAATGAAGTAAGAAATGTTCATGTAGATAAGCTTTTAAGAGATTATATAGTTAATATTATTGGAGAAACTCGTAATCATCCACAAATATTACTAGGATCAAGTCTTAGGGGTTCTATATCTTTATTTAAAGCTTCACAAGCATGGGCTTATTATAAAGGGAGAAATTATGTTATTCCAGATGACATTATGAAAATGGCAGTACCAGTACTTTCTCACAGAATAATATTAAAACAAGAAGCAAAGATTAAAAAAATATCTAATGAAGACATATTAAACTCAATAATTAACGATATTGATATTCCAATGGTGAAGTAAATGAAATTAAATAGAATTTTATATTTAAGTTTACTTATTATAACATTTACTTTTGTATATTATTATGGTGGAAAAGTACCAAATATGTTTTTTTATACAGTGTTAGTCCTTCCTATAGTTTCTTTTACATATATGTTAATAGGCTATTTTATGCTAAAGTATGAGCAAAGTCTTGATAATGATTTAATATTTAAGGGAGATAAAGTAACTCTTACAGTAAATATAACTAACAGAGGTTTTTTTATTCTTCCATATATAAGTATTAGCTTCTTAAATGATAAAGGTGGAGTTATACAAAAACATAAAATAAATAATATATCACTACAACCTTTTTCTAAGAGGGAAATTTCTATTGATTATATATATAAATATAGAGGAGATTTTAAGCTAGGGGTAAGTACCATTGAAGTACAAGATTTTCTTGGGATTTTTAAGGTCATTCTAAAAAATAAAACCCCACTTTATATAACAGTGTATCCGCAAATTATAGATATTGATGAGTTTTATTTAAGTTCAGGTTACCTTTCAGATAATGTGTCAAGTATTGGAGGGGGAAAAGAGGATATATCCACAATTGAGGAGATAAATAAGTATAATTATGGTGATAGTTTAAGGAAAATACATTGGAAGTTAACAGCTAAGACAAATGAGTTAATGATAAGGGAATATGAAAAAGTTGGTTCTAGAAGTGCAATACTTATACTTGATTTACAAAGTGATAATTTTGAAGTAGAAAAGAATGCTGCTATTGAAGATAAGTTGCTTGAAACTACAATTGCCATATTAAGATATTGTATATACAATGATGCAGAGGTAAAACTGATATATGATAGTAAAGGCATTAATGCTATTAATTACAGTAATTCTTTAGACTTTCAAAAAGCTTATGAAGCCTTAGCGAAAGTTGAATTTAATCAAAAGACAAGTTTTAAGGATATAATTGAAAGTGAAGTTAGCTACAATATAGGTAAGGCTGATATAATAATTGCTACTTTTAATATTAATTATATACTTTATGAAGAATTAAATAAGGCAATATTATTGGGGTGCAATATAACCTTAATTTATATATATGGTAACGAAAAGATAGAGAACAACAAAGAAGAGTATAAAGAAAATCTAAGTAAAGCTTATGGGGATAATGAAGCAAAAACTATACTTGCTTTATTATCAGAATTAGGGATTAAATTATATGAAATTAATATAGAGGAGGATATACAAGCAGTATTTAAGCAAGGAGGTAAAAGAAATTAAATGGAGAGTTTTGTAAAGAAGGGCTTAAGCTATACTATGGATTTAATACTAGCAATAACCTTAAGTTTTAGTTTAGTTTATGCTTTTACTTCCACTTTTAAATTGGCTTATAAAGCACAAAATGTATTTATAGCTGTTTGTATTGCTTCAATTATATATTCAATTTTATTTATTAATAAGTTATCTTTAAAGATTTTTGCTATTAGCTTATCTTTTATTTTAGTAGGTATGTTAGTTACTTTTTTTACAAATCCATTGGAGCTTAATTTATTTATTAAGAATATAAGCTCACTAACGGCTTTAATTGATAAGCAAGTAAATGGTGAAATAGTTCTTAGCATAAGATATCAAAGGAATATATTTATAGCTTTAAACGCTATTATTCCATTAATTGTGTATATATTTTCAGTAAAGAAATTTAATTTTTACATCCTATTAATTGGTGGGGCAAACGTATTTGTGGGACAATGGATAGTTGAAAATTTTAGAATTTATTTTTCCTTTTATATATTTTTATTTATTATTTTAATATACTATTTAAAATATATTTACTTAAGAAATATTAAATTAAGTAAAGGAAATAATAAAGTTCCAATAAGCTTTTTAATCTCTTGTATTCCAATTTGTGCAATAGTATTGATTTCATCTTATTTCTTATCATCTAGAGATAATCCTATAGAACTTAGTTGGATAGATTCCAAAGCAAGACATGTTAGTAATAATACTAAAAAGGGATCTAATACTGGAAGTAATAATTATTTCAAAATAAGTTCTACTGGTTTTGGAGATGATAATTCAAGGCTAGGAGGGAATGTTTCTATAGATAATACACTCGTAATGAAAGTGGAGGCTCCTGAAAGTGGAATATATTTAAGAGGAGCAGTTAAAGAAATATATACAGGTTATTCATGGGAAAGCAAGAAGTTCGGATCAATTAAGTTAGGCAGTATGCTTGAACTTAATAATTTTGACGATGATTTATTTGAACTTCTTCAAGGGAGTAAGATTGTGTCAAATGAAACAAATATTTTAGAAGAAGGTTTTGATAAAAGCTTTATAGATATTACTTATGAAAATTTAGATATAAAAACAATATTTATACCATCAAAGGTAAGTAACTTAAGTTTTGAAGCAGAGAATTCCTTATATGTTGTTAAGGATCTTTATGGAATACTATTTAGTGAAAGTATAATGCAAAAGGGATTCAAATATAATGCAGAATTATATAAGATAGATAAAAATAATGAAGATATTTATAATTTATTGAGAAGAAGCAAAGAAGGTCTATATAGTGAATACATAGAACATAATTATATAGGCTCTGAAGGTAATGAAGGAAGTAGAGATTATGTTATAAGTTTAGAAGCAAAGTCAAAGGATATTTATAATGAATATCTTCAGTTACCTAATGAACTTCCTAAAAGGGTTTTTGATCTTGCTTTTGAAATAACTTCATCAGTAAACAATAATTATGATAAAGCAAAAGCTATAGAATCTTACCTTTCACAAAATTATAAATACACTTTAATGCCCGGAAGTGTACCAGAGGATAGAGATTTTGTTGACTATTTTTTATTTGACTCAAAGGAAGGCTACTGTACTTATTATGCTTCAGCAATGACAATACTTGCTCGTTCAATAGGCATTCCAACTAGGTATGTTGAGGGATATGTTTTGCCAGAGAGATCTATAGATGGAATATATGAAGTTACAAATAAACAAGCACATGCTTGGGTTGAAGTATATTTTGAAGGATTTGGATGGATGCCCTTTGAGCCTACTGCACCATTTTTAGAATCCTTAAATAATACAACTGAAGAACAGACTTTAAATACACAAAATAAAACACAAAAGGAAGAAGAAATTGATGATGAGGTTGAAGATAGTAAAGCAAAAGATAACAATGTGACTTCGAAGGAAGATATATCAAATAATGTGAATGATATAGAATCAAAATCAAAATTATTTATAAAAATTACTATACAACTATTTATTGTTTCATTATTATGGATATTTATTGTTCCTTATTTTAAACGAAAGATTGTTATTTATAGATTGAAAAAATATTCTTCAAAGCAAGAAATAATTAAAATATACAAGCGTCTTTTAAGAGGTTTTTCACTACAAGGACTTAAAATAAATATTGGAGAAACACCATTACAATATTCACAAAGGGTAGATGAAATATTAGACTCTAATGATTTATCTTTTAAAACTATAACAGATATTTTCAATAAGGCTTGTTATAGTAATGAACCTATTAGTAAAAAAGAAATTCAAAATATAATTGATTTTTATAATACAGTTCCTATTTATTGCAAGAGGAAACTAGGAAAGTTAAAATATTTTATATTTAATAATATATTAGGAGTAATTTAAAATTTGCATATATTATTCATCTGATTCCTTCATATTCTTATAATTATTAATTGCTAACTTAAATATATGTAACATATAAAAATATAGTCGAATAATATGTATATATATAGTATAAGCATTACTATATTGCTAGAATTTAAGTTCAGGATGTAAGAGAGGATACAAAAATGCAAATTGGTATAAGGGCATTAGACGAGAGTTTAAACTTGCAGAAGCAAAAAAAACCTCTTATACACTGTATCTCCAATTCAATTTCGGTAAGAGATTTAGCGCAAGGAATTTTATGCTATGATGGTAACCCTATAATTGCAAATTTTGCTGAAGAAGCACCTGATATAACATTTAAATGTGATTGTCTATTGATTAATTTAGAAGATTTAAGTGGGGCTAAGGTAGAGGCAATTGAAAAATCAATTAGGGTTGCAAGAAGAAAAGGTATTCCAGTTGTTTTAGATATAATGGGAGTAGATTTTTCATTTCTTAGAAAGGAAATAGCATTAAGATTCATAAATAGATACAATATAAGTGTTGTGAAAGGAAGAGTAGAGGAGTTTAAGATATTAACCAGTAGTGATGATAAATTAAATAACAAAGATTTTAAGGATTTAAAATTAAAAGAAAATATAGAAGCTAGGGTTGATTTAAGAAGCTTTTCAAAAAGGCATAATATAATATTAGTTGTCCAATGTGAAGATTATTACTTAACTGATGGGTTTAGTGAATTTTATGTTGAAGGTTATCAAAATGAGTTTAGTAATATATTGGGAACTGAATCTATATTATGTGGATTAATTTGTGTAGGAATTGCATCTGCAAGCAATAATGAACAAAGATTTAGAGCCGTCTTAGTTGCTATTATGACTATAGCAGTAAGTGAAAAAATAGCTATACAAAAGAACTTAGAGCCTAAAAAGAATAGAAGGCTAAAGGAATACTTATTAGATGAAATAATTAATATAAATGCAGAGAAATTAAATAGATTAGCAAAAGTAGAATATTCATTTGTAAGATAAAAGAAAAATATGTATTTAGAGTTATTAAAGTAACCCTTAGTTAAATAGAAAATGACTAAGGGTTTTTATTTTTTTAGTATCTGGTTAGTAGATATAAATTATTCAAGTAATTAAATAATTTGAGGAATAAGGGATTATAAACCATAAATCATGTATAATAAGAATATAAAGTGAATAACATTTAGATTATAGTGGTAGTAGTAAATATGAATTTATTTATTGATTTTATAACATTAAAAAGAGGTGAAATAATGATTCAATCATTGGTACATATTGCGTTAGTAGTAAGAGATTATGATGAAGCAATTGAATTTTACACAAAAAAACTTCATTTTAATTTAATAGAAGATACATATCAACCTGAGCAATATAAAAGATGGGTAGTAGTATCTCCACCTGGTTCGAATGGAACAACCATATTACTTGCAAGAGCGTCTAAAGCTGAACAAGAGCCTTTTATAGGAAATCAAGCTGGTGGAAGAGTTTTTCTTTTCTTAGGAACTGATAACTTTTGGCGTGATTATAATGAAATGATGGAAGTAGGAATAGAATTTATTAGAGAACCTAAGGAACAAGATTATGGAACTGTTGCTGTATTTAAAGATTTGTATGGAAATTTATGGGATTTGATTCAGTTCAATGAAAATCATCCAATGTACAAAAGAGTTAAATAAATTCAGATTCATGGAGAAAATCAAATGATAATCTTAAGTAATAGAAACATTAAAAAATAATTAAGAAAAATGAAAAAGCTTTGGAAAAAATCCAAAGCTTTTTTGGTTGCGGGAGCAGGACTTGAACCTACGACCTTCGGGTTATGAGCCCGACGAGCTGCCAACTGCTCCATCCCGCGATATTAAGTTGCTGACCTCAGCCAGTAGATTAAGTATAGTCTTATTATATGATAAAGTAAAGCAAAATATAAAAGAAATTTATAATTTTTTTGAAAAATCGCTTGAAAAACGTTTACAAATAATTTATTATATAGTCGATTGATTTAGTAAACCGTTTTACTAAAAATAATAATTAGGGAAGAGATTTATGAATAAGATATGTGTACTTGGAAGCATGAATATGGATTTAGTTTTAAAGGTTAAAGATATCCCTCAAGCAGGAGAGACTATTTTATCAAAATCTTTTGAAAAGATATCAGGAGGAAAAGGTGCCAATCAAGCAGTAGCAGCTAAAAGATGTGGCTCAGAGGTAATAATGATATCTAAGATAGGTAAAGATGATAATGGGTTAATACTTAAAAATAAATTAAAAGAAGATAATATAGATGTAAATTTTATATATGAAGATGAAAAAGAATCAACTGGGATGGCCATTATAATGGTTAATGATAAAGGAAATAACTCAATAATAGTTGTTCCTGGATCAAATATGACAATTAATGAAGAAGAAATTGATAAATCAGAAAAGGCTTTAAAAGAAAGTGATATATTAATATCTCAATTTGAAACACCAGAAGAAATTACTTTAAAAGCATTTAAAAGAGCAAGGGGGTTTGGAAAAATAACTATACTAAATCCTGCACCAGCTAAAAAAATAGATGAAGAACTTTTAAAAGTAACAGATATCATAGTACCAAACGAAACAGAAGCAGAGGTTTTAACTGGTATAAAAGTAGAAAGTTTAGAAGATGCAAAAAAAGCAGCTCAAGTTTTCTTAAATAAAGGAGTTAAATTTGTAATTATAACTTTAGGCTCAAGAGGAGCAGCAGTAATAGGAGAAAACTTTAATGAAGTAGTTCCTGCATTTAAAGTGAGGGCAATAGATACAACAGCTGCAGGAGATAGTTTTATAGGCGGATTAAGTTCAAAATTAGATGTTAAAAACATTAATAAAGAAAATCTTATAGAAGCAGTAACCTTTGGGAATAAGGTATCATCAATAGCAGTTCAAAGAAAAGGAGCACAACCTTCAATACCATATTTAAAAGAGGTAGAAGAGGTTTTTTAAAAAATTATAAGTAATCAAAATTATTAGTAAAATTGTCAAATAAATATTAATAAATTATGATATAATTTTATATGTAAAATTGCAATAAGGAGTGGAATTTATGAGGAAGATAACACTTCTGGACATAGCAAAATATGCAAATGTATCTAGAACTACAGCATCAATGGTATTAAATAATAAAGATATAAGTGTTTCAGAAGAAACAAGAAATAGAATTTTAGAAGTAGCAAAGGAATTTAACTATATACCAAATTCATTTGCAAGAGGTTTAAGTACCCAAAAAAGTTATACCATAGGTTTTGTTATTCCAGATATAGAAAATCCATTCTTTGCAGAAATGGCAAAAGCTATAGAGATAGAAGCTGAAAAGGAAGGTTATAGCATTATCTTATGTAATACTTTTAATAGCGGAAAAAGAGAAGAGGAATACATAAGGTTATTAATAAGTAAGTTAGTAGACGGAGTAATAATTATAGCAAGTAGCAAGAAGAATAATTTAATTAATATGCTAAAATCTAATGAAATTCCATTTGTAATTGTTGACAGGCATATAGATGATATAGAAGAAGATATCAATGGTGTTTTTTGCGACAATGAACAGGGGATAAAAATAGGTTTAGACTATTTAATAAAAAGGGAATGTAAAAATATAGCCTTCATTGGTTCTAATAAAAATGAAATCATATCTAATTCAAGACTTGGTTACTTTTCTAAAATAGCTAGCAGATATAATATTTTTAATCAAGAGTTAATTGAAGAAGAGGAAATTTCATTGGAGGGCGGAATCAAAGCAACAGAAAGATTAATAGATAAGAATCAGAAAATAGATGCAATATTTTATAGTAGTGATGTAATGGCTATAGGTGGGATTAAATATCTAATAAGAAAAGGTTTTAATGTACCAAAAGACATAAGTATATTGGGATATGATAATATTGGAATTTGCTCCTTTATAGAACCAGAATTGACAAGTGTTGCACAGCCTATTTATAATATGGGAAAAGAAGCTTTTGTTCTATTAATGGATATTGCAAAAAACAATAATAATACAAAAAAAGTTATAAATTTAAAACCTTATTTAGTTGAGAGAAAAACAGTAAAATAGATTGGGTGGTGTAAGTTATGAATAAAGAAAACTTAATTTCTGTATCAAAGAATGTTAGAAAAAATATAATTGAAATGCTTTATGAATCAAAGTCAGGGCATCCAGGAGGATCATTATCTTGTGCTGATATATTAACATATTTATATTATGAAAAAATGAATATAAATGTTAGTAATCCTAAATGGGAAGAAAGAGATAGATTTGTCTTAAGTAAAGGTCATGCGGCTCCAGCACTTTATTCAGTATTAACTGAAAAAGGATTTTTCCCTAAGGAAGAGTTAAAGACATTAAGAAAAACAGGCGGATTACTTCAAGGACATCCAGATTCAAAGCATGTTCCAGGAGTAGATGTATCAACAGGATCACTTGGACAAGGAATATCAAATGCTGTAGGAATGGCATTAGGACTAAAAGCCCAAAAAAGCAATTCAAAGGTATATGTAATACTAGGAGATGGAGAACTTCAAGAAGGTTTAGTTTGGGAAGCTTCTATGGCAGCAGCTCATTATAAATTAGATAATTTAGTTGCAATAGTTGATTTTAATGGTTTACAAATAGATGGAAAAAATGAAGAAGTAATGGGAGTAAATCCTTTAGATGAAAAGTTTAGTGGCTTTGGATTTAATGTAATTAAATGTGATGGACATGATTTTGATTCAATAGATGAAGCTTTTAAGAAAGCCGAAGAAGTTAAAGGAAAGCCAAGCGTAATAATAGCTAAGACTGTAAAAGGAAAAGGTGTTAGCTTTATGGAAAATCAAGCAGGATGGCACGGACAAGCACCTAACAAAGAGCAAACAGAACAAGCTATAATGGAAATTACTAAATAGGAGGTATTTATAATGGGAAAAGCAACAAGAGAATCATATGGAATGGCATTAGTAGAACTAGGAAAAGAAAATGAAAAAGTTGTAGTACTTGATGCAGACCTTTCTAAGTCTACAAAAACATGTGATTTTAAAAATATGTTTAAAGATAGATTTTTTAATGCTGGTATTGCAGAACAAAATTTAATGGGAATGGCAGCAGGTTTTGCTAATGTTGGTAATATACCATTTGCTAGTACCTTTGCAGTATTTGCTACAGGTAGAGCATTTGAAGTTATAAGAAATTCAATATGCTATCCAAAGATGAATGTTAAAATAGCTGCAACTCATGCAGGAATAACAGTTGGAGAAGATGGTGGTTCACATCAATCTGTTGAAGATATTGCATTAATGTGCTCACTTCCAAATATGACTGTAATAGTACCAGCTGATCATAGAGAAGCTATGCAAGCTACAAAAGCAGTAGCGAACTTTGAAGGTCCAGTATATTTAAGATTCGGAAGATGTAATACAGAAGATATATTTGATGATAATTATAAATTTGAAATAGGAAAAGGTGTAACTCTTAGAGAGGGAAATGATGTAGCTATAATTGCAACTGGAATGATGGTTCAAAAAGCAATTGAAGCATCTGATAAGCTAAAAGAAGAAGGAATTAATGCAAGAGTTATAAATATATCTACTATTAAACCAATAGATAGAGAATTAATAATAAAAGCTGCAAAGGAAACTAAAGGAATAGTTACAGCAGAAGAACACTCTATAATAGGTGGCCTTGGAGCAACTGTTTCTCAAGTTGTAACAAGCAGTGAGCCAACAAAAGTAAAATCTATAGGAATAAAAGATACTTTTGGTGAATCAGGAACTCCTGATGAGTTAATGAAAAAATATGGTTTAACAAGTGATGAAATTATAAAGGCTGTAAAAGAAATATTATAAAATATAACAAAAATACCTATAAGTATATAGGTGTTTTTTGTTTATATGGACTCTTATGATAAATACTATATATTAAAAATAAGACTTTATAATACAATTACAGAAATAGGAACTTCTTCCAATTGTCAATAAAAATATATAATAAATTTTATATAATACAATTTCAAAATTTGCAATATTATGATAAATTATAATTATAGGAATTATTTAGGGGGACAATCGTAATGAATGTTATAATATATAGGCTAGTTTTAAATTACTTAAATACTAAAGTAACAAATAATTTAAAAGATGAATTTATTAATGCATCTCTACATTTTAATATAAATAATGATATTTACAAAAAATATTCACCAGTACAAATTGAATATATGATTAGTAAAATATCATCAGATGAAATAATAGACTACGTTGAATTATGTTCTGTTTACGGCTATATATTATATAGAGTAATAGAACAAAATGAACTTAATGACGAAGAAAGAATAGAAGGACTTCAAATAGTTTTAGAAATAAGTAATTCCATAACTAATTATTTAAGAAATTTAATAGGAGAAAATGAACTTTTCGATAAACTATTAAATGTGACAGAAAAACTTAATTTGACAAAAGAACAAAATGAAAAAATAATTCAAATGTTAAATCAATAAATGTAATATTTTGCGAAGTAAAATTTCTAATTCACAGTTAATATGGTACACTTCACAGTTGTTCTCATTTTATAGGGAACAGGTATCAGGTAACAACAAATGTAAACATAATTAAAAATAAGATGGGATTTATTTTAAAATAAATTAAGATTATGTATTTAGTCAGTATTTCGTTTAAAAATTTACCATCTTATACTTGTTATCTGATACTTGTTACTTTATCTAAGAAATTGTGAATTGTGAAGTGTTAACTGTGCACTGAATAAATTGCTTCGCAATTTTTTTTTATTGCTGTTTTAAGAAGTGAAAAATATGGTAGAATCTTAAGGAGAAAGGAGTGATTAACATTATGAATAAAGCAATGGAGATTTTAGAAAAATATTTTGGATATAACTCCTTTAGAGAAGGCCAAAATGAAATAATATCGAATATTTTAAGGGGAAGGGATAGCCTTTGTATTATGCCAACAGGTGGAGGTAAGTCAATTTGTTATCAGATTCCTGCTTTAATTTTTAATGGAATTACTTTAGTTATATCTCCTTTAATATCATTAATGAAGGATCAGGTTGATTCAATCAATGATATAGGAATAAAGGCTGAATATATAAATAGTACTCAAAGTTTAGACGAAATAAAGGAAATATTAAAAAAATGTTATGATGGAGACGTCAAACTTTTGTATATAGCCCCAGAAAGATTAGAAAATGAATATTTTAATAAAATGTTAAGAAACCTTTGGATAAGTCAAATTGCAATAGATGAAGCACATTGTGTTTCAATGTGGGGACATGACTTTAGGAAAAGTTATAGATACATAGCTCCTTTTATAAAAAGTTTAAATGTAAGACCGGTAGTTACTGCATTTACGGCAACTGCAACAAGTGAAGTAAGGAAAGATATTTTAGAACTTTTAGAATTTATTAATCCATATATATATTTAGGAAGCTTTGATAGAGAAAATTTATTAATATGTGTACATAAAGAAGAAGATAAAGCAGAGTTTGTAAAAGATTATTTACGAGATCATGAAGAAAGTGCAGGAATAGTTTATTGTGCAACTAGAAAAGAAGTTGATGCTTTATATTATTATTTAAGGGAAAGAGGAATAGAAGTAGCAAAGTATCATGGTGGATTAAAAGATGAAGAAAAAAATTATTATCAGGAAGAGTTTTTAAAAGATAATTTTAATGTTATGATTGCTACCAATGCATTTGGAATGGGGATTGATAAATCTAATGTAAGATATATAATACATTTTACATTGTGCAAAAATCTTGAATCTTATTATCAAGAAATAGGTAGGGGTGGTAGAGATGGAGAAAAAACAGAGTGCCATCTTTTGTACAATAGAGAAGATATAAGAACATTAGAATATTTAATATATACCACAGCTGGAGATACAAGAAAAGAAATTGAAATAAGAAAACTTCAAAATATGGTTGATTTCTGTGAGTATGATAAATGTTATAGGAATTTAATTTTAAACTATTTTGGAGATAAAAAGGTAAGACCATATTGTAATAATTGTAGTAATTGTTTAAATAATGAAGAACTTAGAGATTTTACAATAGAAGCTCAAATGATTTTATCGTGTGTTTATAGAACAAGAGAAATGTATGGAATTTCTGTATTGATTGATATTTTGAGAGGATTTAAAGGCCCTAAAATTATTCAAAACAAATTAGATAAATTAAGTACATATGGAATAATGAAAGAATATAGCAGTAAATTTATAAGAGATTTAATTAAGACATTGTTGGATTTAGAATATGTAAATTTGAAAGAAGGTACATATTCAATGTTAAAATTAAATCCTAAATCAATAAGAGTATTAAAAGCAAAAGAAAAAGTGATTTGTAAGCTAAGTGAAGATATTGAAGAAAAAATGGAAAACAAAGAATTATTTAACAAACTAAGATTATGGAGAAAAGAAAAAGCAAATATTCTGGGAATTAAACCATATATTATATTTTCTGATTCCACTCTTATTGAACTTACTAATAAAATTCCTAAAGATAAGGAAGAGTTACTTAATATTAGGGGTATGGGAGAAAAGAAATTCGAAAAATATGGTGAGGAAGTACTTAGAGTAATTCATAGCTTATAGAGCAAGGGCATAACAAAGTATCAGGGAATAGGTGTCAGGGAACAAGTAAAATGTAACAGAAAAGTTATAGATTAAGGTGATGTTATATAAATTTATTTATATAACATCTTATTTTTTAAAATTAATACAGATATATACATTAAACGCAGTGAAAAATGTAGAATCGCAAATAAATAAGTGATATAATATAAAATATAATATTAAATAAAATATTGGAAATAAAAAAGGGGATTTATGGTAGAAAAGCTGATATATAGGTTTGTAGAGGATTTAGGAAAATATAATAATTATAATGATGATCAAATAGAACAAGCTAAGTATGCTTTAAAGATTCTTGTATATGAAATTATAAAGTTTTCAATAATAATTTTTATATTTTCGTTAATAGGATATTTTAAGGAAAGCCTATTTATAATATTTATAATGTCAATTACAAAGCCATTTATAGGTGGCTACCATGAAGATACTCAAATAAAATGTTTTATCGCTACCTTAATAGTAGTTGCAATAATAATAGTTTTATTTGAAACTAATAAGTTAAACTTGGTAAGTTGTGTTATATTAAATTTAATAAGTATATTTTCTATTTATAATAAGGCACCAATAATAGATAATAGAATGCCAATCACAAGAGAAGATCTTATTAGAAAAAATAGGAAGATAGGAATTGTAAATTCTGTAGCATTAATTTTAGTTTCAATTATTATTTTTAAAGTTACATTGGCTTCTCAAATAATAGTTTGGACAATGTTAGTACAAGCTATATTAATGTTTAATAAATATCAAGGGAAACCTATCTAGAATGGTGTACTACTAATTTTGACAATGAAGACATTTACAGTTTTGTGAATATGATAGAAATAAGGAGGTGGAACAATGAAAATAAAGAAATATTTAGGATCATTTACATTATTATTAGCAGCAATGCTAATAAATATAGGACCATCATCATTAGCAGGAATAGGCGCAGAAGAAATGCCGGAATCAATTAAAAAATTAAGATAGGGGACATTAATCTGTATACGCAATCCACTGTAGGATATAAAAGAGGAGCAACTAAAAAATAGATAGGGGACCCTAGATATGTACACTGGTTTTTTTGATGTTATTAATAGTATTATTCAATGTTCTATGTTTATGATAACAATAAATTATTGCATTGATCAGAAATATAAAAAAGATAAAATACAAATTGTTGCATTAATATCAATAATATCATTGGTAATCATAGTAATTACTTCAGTCATGGGAAATTATAGTTTGTCAATAATAATATTACATATAATATCCCTTATGTTAGTGATTTTACCTTATTACAAAGATAAACTAACAGCAACTATTGGATTTAGTATAATATATTTTATAATTTGCATAATTTCAATTGTAAGTTTTATGATATTTTCTTTATTTACAAGCCTTGTAAGTATAGATAATAAGTATATAAGTTTAGTA
>JAQCTH010000063.1 GCA_027686065.1 Clostridiaceae bacterium AF10-41 | reverse complement strand
ATTGTTTTATATTTCTACATTTTGCTAATAATTTGATAATTTTTCAATAATCGAAAAAAATCAAAAAAATCTATATAAAAACTTGAAATGTTTTAAATCCCTGATTATATTACATAAGAATTAAAAATTTAACTAAGAAGGGATATGATTAAAAATGAAAAACTCAATTAAATTAAACACTCAAGGAGATACTATTACTATCACATCAGAAATGGAAAATTTTATATCTAAAGAGGTTTCTGAGTATATGTATTACATTAATTCACAAACTTTAGATGATAATTTTTTCAACTATGAACTTGAAAAAATAACATTAAATATTGCTGATACTAACCTTAATACTATTGATGCTAAAGTTATTATTTCAGAAATGAAATCTATTTTATATAGTTCATTATCAACGGAAATAATAAATACTGCTAAAATACATTATAAAGAACTACTAGCTATTAATAATTCTAGTAATTCTAAGGCTATTGATGTTATTTATTCTAAAATACAAGTTAATTCTGATGGTACTATAAATGCTAATAGTATTACTATTGAAGATCTACAACTATTAACTAATATAGTTAAAACTGATACTTCATCTGTAATAATAAATGATGCTAGTAATCTTATTGAAGTAATAAAAATTTATAAAAAGTTTTAATGGAACTAGGTATACTATATTAAAGGATCAACGCTAAAAACGTTAATCCTTTTTTATCATATAAATTTATAATGCTCTTCTCTAACTAAAAACTCATCAAAATTTGAAATGCCTGCATTAATATATGCTAATTTATTTCTATTCAAATATCACAATAACATTGTACTATCATTATATTATGTCTCACTACTATTAGATATTAAATTAAATTCAATCAAAATAAAACTTACTTTTTATTTAATTTATCTCAACCCCTAAATAATAGTTTCTCTCAAAATATATCCTACAGCAGAACCTTTTTCTATAATAAAATTTAGTACAACTAATGTTTTTTTCTTTAATAGCTTATTTTTTTTAATTGTATCTCGCTCCTGATAAACATACTTTCTTAACAAGTTTTCTAGATAATATGAAGTATTCTCCTCAAGCTTTATACTACTATATTGGGGATACTTCAATAACATATTAGCTATCAATATTACACCTTCTGAGATAAATTGACTCCCAATATCATTTAATAACTTAGATATAGAATATAGAACTGAGGGATTATTACCAATATTTTCAGATACTGATTTAATAAGTCTCATGTTTGTTGCCTTAAATGAATGCCATTCTTTAATTGAATCGTTCCAGTGTATTTCTGCAAACAAAAAATTTTTAATAATTTTATCTAAGTACCAAGCATTACTATTTTTATTTGCTACTTCAATAATATTATCTTTAAAATGATTCCACACATTCCAAAAATTATCATACCTCATTATTCTATCTTGAGCATAAATAAATTGTTGAAACATCTCTGCAATTGCCTCTGTTACGTTGAACTTATCGATAAATGGTTGAATTAAATTTGTTACTTCACCATTTTCTGAATTCAAAACAATACAAGCATATTTTTTTAAAAATTCATTACGCACCATATAATCAACTTTATCATCATCCCTATCTTGTGTTAGTTCTGTTGCAAAAACTGAAATTATTTCATAAGCAATATCCATATGATCTTTTTGTTCTAATTTAATAGGCATCATCTTTAAAGTATTCGATAATATGATCAAATCAAGTTCTTCAATGCTCCCTATATCAGAAGTCGAAAATTCGTTATTAATCATCTTAGTTATGTTCATATCATTTTCAGACAAAAATCTGCTCAATAAATCCCCTAAATCAGATTGGACCACTCCATTTTTAGAATTTTCTTTTCTAATTTCACCTTTTAATTTATCATATTTCTGCTTTAATATTAAATAACCAAATAGCAATGAATTAGCATCATCAAATTCTTTTTCCCACATTTTATTAATTGCTATCATAGAAAAAGCATTAAATCTTTCATTTGATAACATTCCGCCAACAGATTCATCTTTAAATAGTATAAGTAATAGTAATACTTTAATACTTTCTTTTTCATTAGGATATAACTTCATTAGTTTTGGTAATGAAGAAATTGCTTCCTCCATCCCATCCCCTACTTGATAAAAATAATTTGATTGTACACAGGATATAACTTTATCAATTATAACGTTCTTACAAAACTCTTTATCTTCATCATTCAACTTATCAATATAGTGCTCAACTAATACCGCACACACACATGATGGAATTTGATAATTTAATAAATAAAATATATTATTTTCATCGTGTATTTCTTGAGATATATCTGGGTTGCGAATCTCGTTAATCTTTTTCAATATTTCTCTAGCTTCATCTACTGCATCTTTAGGATTATTATTATACTTTTCATATTCCTTAGATTTATCATCATTTTTATATTTAAAATCAGCCCATAACTTTAAAGGAACATATCTCATACGTTCGTTGTACTCTTTTTGACTTTCCTCTCTAAACTCAGCTATTTCTGATTCTATCTCTGGCTCGAATTGTATTAAAACCCCATCATCACTGACTTCAGTATTAATTTTCATTTTCCTTCTATCCATTCTTGCTAAAAACAATCTCCATGTCTTGTCTGCTTCATCTTGCTGTGACTCTGGTGGTAATTTACTATAATAATCATCAAGGATTGTCCATATAACTTCCTGTCGTTTCATAGCCTCTTCTTCAGATGATCCTTGCATTGAAAATACTTGATAGTTTAGACAGATACTTTCTAAGCTCCATTTACGATGCTTATCATCACAAGTCATCAACCGCTCTTTATCATATACAGTATTTATACCAAAATTTTTTCCTATCGAATATAGTCTTCTAGCACTTTGCTCTGAATGCAATCTATGAGTATCATGGATAATAAATTCTCTAGTTCTAAATAAGACTTTTGCAGTATTAAATGTTTTTTCTGGATAAGCCAATACAACACTTGTCACTACAGCTGTAATTGAAGCACTTTCTGAGTTTTCAATCAAATAATTTAACCAACTTACCAGAACTTCTGCCTCTGTTTTCTCTGCAATTTCTAGAAGAAACTTTTCTAAAGCCATGTGAATAGATTGTAACAAATTAGGGCTTACTGGAGAACTTGTTCCTCTGTAGATCTCCCACAAGCACTGGCTAATGTATTGCTCCTTATGAATTTCATCCCCAAACTTAACTTCAACTTTAGTTACAGTATCAAGTCTAGAAGCTAAATCAGAAGAAACATAACTCTTTATAGATTTATTTGTAAAATTTATTATGAAGTCCATAGTTGCTTTAGGGTTAACCTTAAGTAGATGATAAATCGGACTTTGATAGGCACTGGCTGGATGATAATCCCCATAGTCTTTTTCTATCCCAAAATTATCTTCAACCTCATCCCTCCAACTGTGAAACAAATGGTTTTCTTTTGGTGTATAGGTCCAATAAAAATCAGCTAACTTTAAAACTTCATTAGGTAATACACCACAAATATGTAAACCCTCTATCTTTGTCAAGATAAACTTAGCTAAATCATAATAAGGATCTCTATGATTCTTCCATTTATTTTTTAGTATTTCAGTTATAACATCATTTAATTCAGTTTTTAATTCATAAGAGCCATTTATAATTGTCTTTAATATAGTTTCTAGTGTATTATCTCTAGAATAGTAAATATCCCTTCTGATAGTCTCTTGATAAAACTTAAGCGCAATAAGACCTGCACATCTAGTAGTATTTCCTCTTATTATTTTGTCATTCCAATCATGAATTATAGGCAAAATAAAATTAATATTTTCAATACCAATTGTTTCTATATTAGTATAAGCAAATTCAATTAAAGCCTCCCATCCTATTCCCTTGGGCTTTGTTAAAATATATTCAAGTGTAAATATATCAATATCTTTTAACCCCAATTTCCTGAAAAATTCATCATCTACTTCCTTACAAGCAATCCTTAAAATAAACGTTAATCTTTTTAATAGACTACATTTATTTGACAGTAACTCATTCTTAAAAACTTCAAAAAAAACTCTTGAATAATCCGAAAGTAAAATCGAGGCAAATAACTCATCTTTCCAAAAAGACTCAATATTTTTATTCTTAATAGTGTTTTCAATAAATTCTATAATTTCATAGTCTTCTAGTAATAGTTTCTCCGATACCCAATTCCTTAAACATCTTCTTATGGGTAATGATTCTCCAATTGATACAAAGAAACCATTTTCATCAGACCTATTCATAAATTTTCTATTAATAATCTTTTCTAATGCCCACTCCTCATAAATATCATGAGTTATAAAATAGCCTACTTCCTCATATCCTAACATTCCATCTCTAATTAATTCATCACAAAAATGACTATACTCAGTTTTTACATCAACAAAAAATTGACCTGTATTAGCTCTTTGAGATGCAATTTCTAAAAAGCACTTTTCTCTTTCAGGCTTACTTCTTTTTACTCTTTGGTCCCATAATCTTGACTTGAATTCAACATAATTAATATCATCATTATAATTATAAAACTTTAAATATTCATTAAGATAAAACGGATTCCTAATTAGCTCTAGTAACTTATTATCTTTAGGTAGATTAAATCCATTTTCATTAGATATAGTAATTAGCGCTTCCTCTTCTAGAGAGCATATTCCAATATTTATTGGAGCAATTTTATAAATCTCAAAGAATTGATAGTTAAGATCTTTTAGATAGCCATCTCTAGTAGTAAAAACTACTTTCCAATTGCCTTCAACTATTGCCGATAAAAACTCTTTAAATGGCTCTGTATTTTTTAAGTCTAGTAGTTTTTCAGCTGAATCAACTACTATTGTTTTATTCACTACATCTTCATGAACACTTAGAAAATCATATAGGTTATATTCCCCAAATATATCATTAATATTTCTTAACTCAAACTCAGTTGCTTTAAAAATATAAAATGAGTCATTTTCTTTGATTTGCTCATACATATTTTTTACTAGAACGGTTTTTCCTACTCCACCCACGCCACTGATAATACATACTTGATCTGAATTATTAGTGAGTTGTTTTAATTCATTCTCTCTCTTAATTTCAATTTTTTTATCTTTAAAAAAAGTCCCAGTATTTATGTATTTTAATAAATTCTCACTATGCTTATTCATTTCTTCTAATATAGAAAATATACTTTTTCCAGATGTAAAAAAGTGGCTTGAAATAACTCTATTCTCTGACACTACAAATTCTGATTCAAAGAAACTAGCTAATTTCCACTCTAAACAAATACCTAATTTTTTTGCTAACGCTTCAATATCTTTTAGTCCTTGAGGCATCTGCCCTTTATTCTGCCCCCACTCCTGATTAGAATAGAAATACACTTTATTAACATTAGGATAATCTCTTTTTACTTTATTTAATGTATTCTCTAATTCATTTTTATAATTCGAAAGCGGTGTTCCATAGAATTTTGCTTGCCAGGAAATTACATCACCATTATATTCAATCGGATTTGTTTCTATCGCTGACTGATTCTTATATCGAAATATTCCATACTTTATTTTAAATTCTTTACAGAATAATAAATAACAAAACCACTCAAAGTTATTTTGTGGATTTTCACTAAACTTTGCTCTAAAAATATCCCAATTAGGTTTAATAATTAACTCCATACTCATTCCTCCTCAAACCCTGTTTATCTTCCATAACTTACTAAAACAATTATAACATAAGCTAGTTATACTCTTTTATATTTTTTAATTCTCTTTACTAAAATAATATTTTTTCTTATTATCCTAAAATTTTATATATAGAAAGTTGAAAATATATTTTTTCTATATATAATAAGAACAACTGAAATTAATTCAGCTGTTCTTTTAAAACTTAATACATTAAATTTTTAATTATTTTTTCTAATAATTTTGGTTCTCCATAGATATGGTTCACCGCACCGTAAGTAAAAAAGTTTAGACCTCCCCACATACAATATAATTAATATAATTTCAAATTCAAGTTTCAACTATGTTTTTATAAAAAAATAAGTAGCAAAACCACCTAGATTCTACTACTTATTTCAAATTAATATTTAACCAATTTGGTGTTTTCTTATCTTTCCAAACAACTTCACCATCTTTAATAACCATAACTAATTTAAACATTTCTGAATTATCGTATATATTAATTTTGTCACATATATTAATGACTTTACTCAGATTTGCTAAAGAATCGAAGTATCTTCTTTCTATAGCCTCATCTGGTATCCCATGACCACCTTTACTTACTCTAATCTTAACTCTTTCCTTTGCAACATTAGGATTTTCTACACCTACATAATTCATAACTATATAAAAACCATTTTCTTTTGCAAACTTTATATTCCTTATTATGCTTTTTCCTGATAAAGTTGTTTCTTGATTAAATTATACACAATCTAAAATTATAGTGTTTTATTAATTTAACTGCTTCTCTAGCACATTTAATTTGAAGATTATTATCTTGCCAATGTCCTATCCTTGAAACCATTTCATCAGTATTTATTCTCTTTTCATCTATATTTTCATTATAATAAATAGATTTATATATAGAAGTTTTTCCTGCACCATTAACTCCTGCAAATATAGTGTAATTTTTCATATTAATTACCTATAACTTTCATTTGCTCTCTTTGTAATAGGATATTAGATAAATTTGCATAAAAATCTTGTTCTTCTTTTGTTTTTGAGTTTAAAAGCAATTCCATAATATCAGTATAGGAATACTTTAAAAAAATATCATATAAATTGATACACTTATTATCCATATAACCCTCCTTTAGAACTTAATTTATAAATTAATTATATACCAAAGAATTAAAATAATAACCCTAAGATCTAATAATTTGGGTTCCCATAGATACGCTTCACCGTATCGTAAGTAAAAAAGTTCAGATTTCCCCCTATAAAATATAATTAACATTATTTCAAATTCAAGCTTTGATTATATTTTTTTATCTTGCCATATTATCTATCCATTTTTTTAATAAATACCTTCTCTTAACACTTCTGTATTATCATATATATTTACTTAATTTAAACCTACTAAGTTTATTAATTTTTTACAAAACAAACTTTTTCATTAGTTATGATTTCCGCTATCATAACACCATTTTGCTATTTCGGTAATAAGCTCAAGAGGTAATGGTTTGCTGTAAGGAAACTGAACTGCTCCTTTACTTGTCTTGTATTCTGTAAGCCTTTGGCTGAAATGTTCTACAGCTTTGTCTCCAGGATATAAACCAATATGCTTTTTAAATGCTGCAAAGTGAATTATATTTTGTTTATTCCAATAAGTTGGCATGCTCCAAGAAATACGTTCTTCTGCATATGGGAGTGCTTTACGAATTGTATCTCTAACTTGATTTAATAATGGCCAAAGCTCCTCTGATTGCATACTAATATAGTCGTCAATAGTTTTAGGTTTTTCACTGCAGTAATGGTCTTGGTTGGTATTCTTGAACTCTTTGCCGCATTTATCACATTTCCACATATTAGATCTTCCTCACTCTCACTCTAATTATTATCTTCATTATAAATATTTTACTCAATAACTTATTAATTTATATAGCTTATAAAAATTATTTGCTTTATTAATTATAACATATTCTGTAAACAAATCATTGATTATTCAACTTTATAACTCTATTAATGAAATAGGATTAAGATTGCAATTATCGCTGGTGTAGAAAGAATTATCACTGTAATAATGAATATTAATTTTATATATTTACTTATTGTATTTTCTTTAATTAAGCTAATTCTTAAAATCAATAATGAAGCAATTAAAATAATAATAGCAATAATACCATATGCCATAAAGGTAAATGTACCTGTCATTGTTGATTTTCCAACACTAACTTCATATAAATTTATTTGATATTTTCTTATAGCTCCTATACATGTTATTAATATAAATAATATAAGCGGGTAAAATTTCTTCACTAATCTCATATACAAAATCACCTCTCTATCATATTTCTACACAAATAAAACTATACCTTTATATCATAATTATATTTTCATAAGAAATAAGATAGACTTTTAAATCCTATCCTAGATAATTAAAACTCGAAAACTGAAGGAAAGAAATTATAAATAGTTATATACATATAAACTTTTTATAACTGCTCTAAAAGTAAAAAAGAAGCTTGTCTCTCTAAATAATTAGTTCAACAAGCTTCTTTTAGTATTTATATTATGCTAAAAACATTTTTAAATCATCTTCAACATTTGTTATTCCACCGATTCCAAAGTTTTCAACAAGTACTTTAGCAACATTTGGTGAAAGGAATGCTGGTAGAGTTGGTCCTAAGTGGATATTCTTAACTCCTAAGTATAGTAATGATAATAATACTATAACAGCTTTTTGTTCATACCATGCAATGTTAAATGCTATTGGTAATTCATTGATGTCTTGTAATTCAAATACTTCTTTAAGCTTTAATGCAATTAATGCTAATGAGTATGAATCGTTACATTGTCCTGCATCTAAAACTCTTGGAATTCCACCGATATCTCCTAAATCTAATTTGTTATATTTATATTTTGCACAACCTGCTGTTAATATAACAGTGTCTTGTGGTAATGCTTTTGCAAAATCTGTGTAGTAGTTTCTTGATTTAGCTCTTCCGTCACATCCTGCCATTACGAAGAACTTCTTAATTGCTCCTGTCTTAACAGCATCTACAACTTTATCTGCAAGTGCAAATACTTGATTATGAGCAAATCCTCCAATGATTTCTCCCTTTTCTATTTCTGTTGGAGCTTTACAAGTCTTAGCAAGTTCAATTATTTCTGAGAAATCCTTAGCTTGTCCATCCACTCCATCTATGTGCTTACATCCTGGGAATCCTGCAGCTCCAGTTGTAAATACTCTAGCCTTGTAGCTATCCTTTGGTGGTACTATACAGTTAGTTGTCATAAGGATTGGTCCATTGAAGCTTTCAAATTCTTCTTTTTGCTTCCACCATGCATTTCCATAGTTTCCTACAAAGTTATCATATTGTTTGAATTTTGGATAGTAATGAGCTGGTAACATTTCTGAGTGAGTATAAACATCTACTCCAGTTCCTTTTGTTTGCTCTAATAATTGTTCTAAGTCTTTTAAATCATGACCTGAAACTAATATTCCTGGCTTATTTCCAACACCTATATTAACTTTTGTTATTTCTGGGTTTCCGTAAGTTCCAGTATTAGCACTATCAAGTAGAGCCATACCGTCTACCCCTACTTTACCTGTTTCTAAAGTTAAAGCAACTAACTCATCTGCAGTTAAAGTATCATCTAATAACTTAGCTAAAGTTTCTTGCATAAATGCACTTACTTCTTCATTATCATAGCTTAATTCATTAGCATGTTTCATGTATGCTGATAAACCTTTTAATCCATAAGTTATAAGTTCTCTTAAACTTCTTACATCTTCATTTTCAGTTGCTAATACTCCAACTACTGCTGATTTTGCATCATATTCTTCTCTTGTAGTAGCTGTCCATAATGCTGCTTCTGATAAACCATCTTTATTTGATAATTTAGCTAATAATTCTTCTTTTATTTCTAGAACTCTTTTTACTCTATCATAGAATATTTCATCATCAAAGTTAGCATTAGTTATAGTTGTAAATAGATTTATAGTTATGAAATGGTTAACTTCAGCTGAAATTTCTTTTCCTTCTTTTCTAAGTTTAGTTGTAACCTCTGATAATCCTTTTGTTGTATATACTAAAAGGTCTTGCATTCTAGCAAGGTCTGGTGACTTTCCACAAACTCCGAATTGAGTACATCCTGTACAACCTGCTGTTTCTTGACATTGGAAACAGAACATTTTATTTTCCATTTAAAAATCCTCCTTGATAATATAAACTTAATTTATTTCTTTCTTGATTACATTATATGAGGATTTTAATCGGAATTCGGTAACAAGGGTTACCAAAGAATTAAAACTTTTAAAATTAATAAATTAATTTAGTAAGGCTGGATTAATTTAAGAGTTCTAAACTTACCAATATGTCATTAATTATCAATTATTAACAAAGCCTCTTCCTTTCCATTTTCCTGTTTTCCATCTTATTAGTACTAGTATTGCTCTAAACCATTCATCTATAGCAAATGATATCCACACTCCTACAAGTCCTAAATTTAGTTTCACTCCAAGAATATATGCTAAACCAACTCCAAACGTCCACATTGAAAATACTCCTATATATACTGGAAATTTAACATCGCCTGTTGCTCTTAATCCATTAATTCCAACTATATTTATACATCTTCCTGGCTCTAATATTATTTCTATTATAAGTACCATTACTGCTATATATATTATTTCTGAACTACTTGTTAAAAGTCCTAAAATACTTTTCCCTAAAATAGCTATTAGCAAACTTATAGATATTGATACTATCATTGCCTTTCTTAAGGTATAAATACATAATTTATATGCTTTACCTTCTTCTTTACCCCCTATTAAATTTCCTATTAATATACTTCCTCCTTGCCCTATTGCTGATGCAAATATATAGCTAAAACAAACTATTGTACCAACATAACTTTTGCCAGCCATACTACTTACCCCCATAAGATTTATAAAACTCGTTATAACTAATTGAGATAAGTTATATGAAATTTGTTCAGAAGCTGATGGAATACCAATCTTAAGTATATTTATAAGATGAATTTTAGGAAATGGTTTAAACATAGATATCTTAAGCTTATTTAAAATCAAATCATAAATTGCTTTTCCTAAAATTATTAGTCCTACAATCTTACTTAAAATAGTTGCTAAAGCAGCTCCTGCAACCCCCATACTTGAAAAGCCAAGTTTTCCAAATATAAGTATATAATTTAGTATTATGTTTATAATATTCATAATAATAGTTGCATTCATACATATCTTAGTTAAACTATGGGCTCTTAATATAGCTGTAAATGTCATAGTTATTGCTTGAATAAATATAAATCCACCAACTATTTTTAGATATTGATTTCCCAAATACATTAGTTCTGGAGGGCTATTTAATAATTTCATCATTCCTGATCCAGCAAAGAACATTACTAAGCTTACAATTAAACCTATAATAGTATTTATGCCTATAGATATTCCCGAAACTTGAATTATAGTTTTTTTCTCACTTTTTGCACCTAAATATTGAGATATTAAAATAGATGTACCAGCTGTTATTATTCCAAACATAAGATTTAACATCCATATTATTTGATTAGCCACTCCTACTGCTGCAACAGAATTATCAGAATACCGCCCTAACATTATTGTATCTACACTACCTAATAAAGAAAAAAGTGCACTTTCTATAAATAAGGGCCATGTTATCCTTTTTAATTCTTTCTTTAAATTCTCCTGAATTTCCATAATCTCCTCCATACCTTAAAGTTATTCTTATATACTGAAATTCATTTCTTTTTGTATTATACTGTTATTAATACTATTTTTCTCGTTTAAAATTGCTTATAATTATAATAATTCTGCTCTATTTTTTAAAAGGAGATATCATGGATACTAAAAGCTATTTACAACTTAAAGAACAAGTTAATCATGGAAACTTAAAATTACCTATGGAAGTTTATCACGTGGAGTTTAGAAATTCAGCTGATTTTTATTCACACTGGCATGATGAAATGGAATTTATATACATACTTAATGGTTCTGCAGAAATTTGTATAGATTTTAAAGTATTTAATGTAACTACTGGAGATTTTGTTATTATTCCTAATGGTGCAATCCATTATATGATAGGTAAAGAAAATACAAAAATATCTTATATAGCACTTGTATTTAGTCTTTCATTAATTGAAGGTGCTACTTTAGATTATTCTCAAATTAATTTTGTAACACCAATAATCCAAAACAAATTATTTTTTAAAAATGTTATAACCACATCAGATATAGGGCATACAAAAATAGTTAATGCTTTTAATTTGTTAATTGAAAGCTACAATACTAAAGCTTATGGCTTCCAGTTAGAAATTAAAGGTGATTTATTTTCAATTTTTTCAACTATCTTTAAAGAAAATTATGTTAGCCTAAATGTAGATCAAAATAAAAATAATGACTTAATTAAAGTTGAAAAATTAAAAGAAGTTATTAAATATATTCAAATCAATTACAAAAGTTCTATATCTATTAAAGAATTAGCATATATATCACAGTATAGTGAATATCATTTTTTACGTTTTTTTAAAGCTCAAACAGGTAAAACTTGTACTCAATATATAAATTATTTTAGGATTCAAAAAGCAACATTACTTTTATTAGATACAGATTTATCTATAACAGAAATTGCTTATGAAGTTGGATTTGGTGATGTATCATATTTTATTAAAACCTTTAAAAAATTCTTATCAATATCCCCTACTAAATATAGAAAAACAAATTTATTATTGAAAAGTTAATGCTATGTATTAGCTTTCCGATTTTTATATAATTTCGAATACAATCCTAAGCTGCATATCTAATATTAGTAGATATTAAATATATTAATTGCCTACTAATATTTTAGCACAAAATTTACTCTTTTATTAACCCTTCTATTAACATTAGACCTATAGATTTAACATATTCTAGGTTACTAAAAAGACATACCTTTCTTTTTAATTTATTACTATATACTTCCCAATAATTATTTCTGTAATGAGCTGTTCTTGGTATATTACTAGGTAATAATGGACATCAAATCATATTAGCTATAAAATATTTAATGGAATTAAGAATTGAAAATTAATAGGCAGAAGATCAAAGTAATGGGGAAATGTATAACTTGTCTTATGATAAATTTAATTTTACTAAAACTCAAAAAATGAACGGCCAACATTTAGACGTTCATTTTTAGGTATAAAATTAAATATATTTTATCACTGTTTTTAAATAGGTTAATTAACTTTGTTAATCATATTGTCGAAATTGTTATGCAGATATTCGTTGAATTCATGTTCTGGTATACTATTTAAAATATCACTAAGATTAAACTTATCTATAAATTCAATATTGTTTATAGTTAATATTTTAATAAGTTCAGGTATTTCCTCAAAAGCATTACATTCTAATATAAATCTTTCGTTGTTTTTTAATAATATATTTAATTCTAAATAATAAAAATAAGTAGGGAAAACACCTAAAACTGCGTTAAGTTTTCTATTAACAGATATAATTATATTAGATATATCTGAGTAGGGTACCCCTTTTACAAATTTAATGGTTTTTTTCCAAAATAATGAACCGGTATTGCATGAATTAAATATTATTTCGTCTTCTGTAAATTGACAAACACAAGGTGCCATAGTTGTTGAAATAGATTGTGGAAAAAAATCTTCGCCGATTTTAATGATACAAGTTACTTTGCCATTCTTTAAAGCTTCATTAAGGTTTTGATGATAATCAAGAAATTTTTGTGTTTTACTTTTTTCAGACATAAAAAAACCCCTTCTAATTTGTTATATATATATAATAATATAACAAATGGTAAAATTATCAATAGTATTTATGAGGTTAATATAATTTTAAGTTGGTATTGTTTAGGTAGAAAAATCAATATACATCTTTAAAAACTATGGTTAAGTGTTGTTAAAGTCTGATTTGTTTGTTTAAATTTTCAATAGCTATTTTCAGTATTTTGCTTCCAAAATAAATCTTTCTATTATTAAACTTTGAAAACAGCTTTACTTCCTTTATTTGTGGAGCTTACTTCAAGTTTAGTTTCTATTCTATCTTTTAATTCTTGAACGTGAGAAATTACTCCAACAATTCTTCCATCATCTTGTAAGTCTATTAAGCATTCAATAGCTGAATCTAAGGACTCTGGATCTAGGGTTCCGAAGCCTTCATCTATAAACATAGTATCTAATTGGATGCCCCCTGAATAACTTTGCACTACATCTGCAAGTCCTAAAGCCATAGATAATGATGCTTTAAAAGATTCTCCTCCAGATAAGGTTTTTATATCTCTAGATTTACCTGTATAGTTATCAAATACCTCTAAATCTAATCCTTGACCCTTTCGCTTATCCCCTAACTCTTCTTTTCTTAAAAGCTCAAATCTATTGCAAGTCATTTGTGAAAATCTTATATTAGCTGCTTCAATTATATCTTCAAAATAAGCCGCTAAAACATATCTTTCAAAACTTATTTTTCTTGGGTTATCTCCATTGATTACTTTTGCAAGTTTACCTACTGTCTTGTATCGTTCTTCATCTTGCTGTATTAATTTAGTATAATTAATACATTCTCCAATAATCTTTTTATTTTGGCTTATTCTTAAGTAAATCTCCTTTTCAGATTTTTCTAAGTTAATTCTCTCATTATTTTTAACTTCCAAAATCTCTTCTATATTTCTTATGTCAATCTTATTTAAATTCTTACATTCTTCTAAAGACAAATTATAAATTTTTTCAGCATTTGATAATTCAATATTAAACTTACTTATATCCTTTTCCAATCTATCTATTTCTATTTCTGTCATCCTACTTAAAGAATAATCATTATAATCTTTAAAGCCTAATTGTAAGACTTTTTCTTTAAATAATTTCAAAGCTTCATCTAATTCTATCTTTGAATTTTTAACCATTAATTCTAATGAATTATTATTTCCATTTTCTTTATCATAAATAGTTTTAATCTTGTTAAATTCCTTCTCTGCCTTTAAATAGTCTTCTTTTAACTTTTCAAGGTTCCTATTTATCTTGCTTTGTTCTTCTTCTAACTCATCAACACTTCTTATTGCTCCTTTAAATTCATTAACTATATTTTGTAAGTTTACTTCTTGAGCTTTCACTTCACCTTCTTTTGATAATAGTTCCTTATTCCTATTTTCTAGCTCAACTCTTAATTCTTCAGTATATTTTTCTATGTCTTGCTTTTGCTTTAATTTAGATGATTCTAATAATACTATTTTTTCTATGTCTTGTTTTCTTTTAATTATTTTATTTAAATTATTATTATTATTCTTAATTTTAGTACTAACCTTATCTATAGATATTTCAACATTATCTTCAAGATTTTCTTCACTAAATATTTCTATAAATATAGGTTTTATAGCTTCATCTTTAAGTGAATTTATTTCTGATTGGATTTTAGTAAGTTCCCTATAATAAGATTCTCTTTTTTCATACAGCTTATCAACTAATACCTTTGCTTCTTTTACAGCTGCTTCATTTATACTATCAGCTTCAATAACTGCAAGCTTTGGATGATGAATAGATCCACAAACTGGACAGCTTTCCCCTTCCATTAAATCTTTAGCCAATATCCCTGCTTGGTTTCTTCTAAAAGTTTCTTCTAATTTCTCATAATTGTTTTTCTTTTCTTTATATTCTT
Organism: Clostridiaceae bacterium AF10-41; assembly: GCA_027686065.1. Classification (GTDB taxonomy): domain Bacteria; phylum Bacillota; class Clostridia; order Clostridiales; family Clostridiaceae; genus Clostridium. The sequence continues at coordinate 5,513 of JAQCTH010000063.1, read as the reverse complement.
TATCTGCTTTTTCATAAAATTCTGTTCCCTTTAAATGTCTTTGACTTTCTAATTTATACTTTTCTAATGAGCTTAAAAGTTTATTAAGTTTTTCTTGTTTAGAGGTATTAGCTATTTCTTCTATAGATAGTGTATTTTTTTCTTCTTTTAATTTATTAATACTTTCTAATTCTTCTAATAATGATTTTATTAAATCATTATTCTTATTTCTATCCACATCAATTTGTTTAATTCTTTCAATAATATGTTGTGATTCTTTTTTTAGTTTATAAAGCTTTTCTTTATTACTTTGATAGTTTAATGATTTTTCTTTTAATTTCTCAATTTCATCAAGTTTTTTTCTTAAATCATTTTTTAATTCTTCTTTTTCATTTTCTATTTTTAAATTTCTTTCTGCATTTTCAAATTGTTTTTTATATTTCTCTAAATCTTCTATACTTTTTTTTAAGGCTTCTTCAGCTCTAAGTAATGCTATTTTCTTTTCTCTATATTTATCTTCAAAACTTAAGGTTGTTACAGCTTTTTTACCATTCTCTAATTTTATACTTTTAGTTTTATATTCATCCTTTAATAAAGTTAATTTATCTAAGTCTAATTTATACTTTTCTAAATTATCTATTTTTTTATTTATATCATTGGCTAAAACTAACTCTTTTGAGATATTATTAATTTCTAAATTTATATCTTTTAAATTCTTCTTTATTAAATCTTCTTCAGCTTCATCTTTATTTACTGCATCTTCAAACTTTGAAAGTATTAATTCTATATTCAAATCCTTAGCATTTATAATTCTTCTTAGTTCATCATCATCTTCTCTACATAAAAATGATTTTACTCTATTTTCTCTATCTCTTTGTATTTGCTCTATAGACTTTTTAAGATTATTCGCTTCTATTTTTATATTTTGTTGTATATCTGAAAAAACTTTAGTTCCAAAGATTTTTCTAAAGATCTCTTCTTTCTTATCACTATCTGAATTTAATAACTTTTTGAATTCACCTTGTGGAATCATAACTAATTGTTTAAATTGTTCGCATGTAATTCCTAATATTTCTTCAACTAATTTAGTAACTTCCTTTGGTCCTGTTACTGTTTTGTCTCCAATTTTAATTTCAGCAGAAGGCTTACTTTCTGTAAATCCATCACCTCTTTGCTTAGCTCTGAAGTATTGTGGTGATCTTTTTATATAATAATCTTTATTTCTAAGTGAAAACCACAGTTCTACTTCAGTTGGAGTTGATTTATCGGCAAAGTCGCTTCTTAAATTTTTACCATCTCTTTCACTACCACTTGCTTCTCCATATAAAGCAAAATTTATGGCATCAAAAATTGTAGTTTTTCCTGCTCCCGTATTACCTGTAATAACAAACATATTTTTACCATCAAGGTTTGCTTCAAAATCTAATTCTTGTTTTTCTGCATATGGTCCAAAACCTGTTATTACTAGTTTTCTTATCTTCACCTTACTCTCCCCCCTTTTCTGCACATTCTATTATTTTTTCTATAATTTTTATCTCATCTTCACTACAACCTTCATCCATTATATCTTCATAAAAATTCTTAAATAAAGTTATTTTAGATTTTTCTTTTATATTAGTTGCTACATTCCTACTACTATTTCGTGAAACTCTTTCTTCTCTAGTAAGTTCCATAACATTAGGATATATACTTCTAAGCTTTGCCATTGGGTCTAAAAGCTCACCTTTATCTTTAAGTATCACCTTAATATAATCCTCATAATTTTCAGATGAATTATCAAAACCTTTAATAATTTCCTCTAATGTTCCAGTTTTTATTCTAAAATCTCTTCTAGGTTTTAAGTTATAAATTTCTAACTCTATATCTCCCTTTTCATTTATATCTACAATTGTTATACCTTTTTTTTGATTTACTTCTGAAAATGAATATTTCATAAGTGAACCTGAATATCTTATTTTATCGCTTCCAACCTTTTGAGGCCCGTGCAAATGTCCAAGTGCTGTATAATTAAACTTTTCAAAATGCTTTGAATTAATATATTCAGTTCCACCTATAGAAAGAGGCTTTTCTGAATCACTTTCTTCTAAAGTTTCAAAGTTATCTTCTTTCATTTGAGTTACATAACCATGAGCAACTGCAATATTTCTTTCATCTTCATTAAAATCATTTAATATTTCGGAAATTATTTTTTGCATAGCCAAATCATGATTTTTTATATTTTCATCTTCAAATAAGTCTCTAACAACAGGTACATCTGCATATGGTATTGGGTAAAAATTAACTTTCCCATGCTCATCTTCTAAAACTATTTTCTCTATTTTTCTTTTTAAATTCCCAGTTATATATAGCCCACTATCACATAATAATGAACTTGCAAATTCAACTCTTTCATTGCTATCATGATTTCCTGCTAAAGCTATTACCTTAGTATTTAAATCCTTAACTATTTTTCTCATAGTTTTATTTAATAGTTCAACAGCATGAACTGGTGGAACTGACCTATCGTATAAATCACCTGCAATTATAACAACATCTGGTTTTTTCTTTTCAATTGCTTCATAAATTTGATTTATTATAAATTCTTGATCTTCTGTCATATAAAATCCATTAACAAGCTTTCCTATATGCCAATCTCCCATATGAAAAATTTTCATAATATCACCTCAAATATTTACATAATATAGGTAATTATATCACATTTATGTTAATTAATAATTTACGAATAATAATTAATAACTTATTGTGAATTTATAATTTTCATTTATTTTCTGTAGAGACAAAAGATATCTTTAAATATAGTATTACAGCTATGAATATGAAAATTTTATTATGGTTTTATTGATTTCTTATGTTATATAATTAAATTATAAGTTATATTATTTACATTATGAGGAGGATTTTTATGCAAGACCCATACAAAATATGTCCTACTTTTGAAACGGAAACTTTTATTATAAGACTCGTTTCGGAAGAAGATTCTGAAGAGCTACTTAAATGTTATTCTGATAATAAGGCACAAAAATTTTTTAACTCTGATAGGTGTACAGGTGATTTCTGTATTTACACAATTGAGGATATGTTACAATGCATAAGAGCTTGGATATATGCATATTCTCAACAAGAATTTATACGCTTTGCAATTATAGATAAATCACTATCTAAAGCTATTGGAACAGTAGAAATGTTTGGTTATGTTGGTAAATATAAAATCAAAACAGGAATACTCCGAGTTGATGTGTCTTCTCAATACGAAAGTGAAAATAACTTAAATGAAATATTTAGTGTTTGTAACGAGAATTTTTTTGATTTGTTTAAGGTTGATATAATTGCAACTAAGGCAATACCTAAAGCGGTTGAAAGACGAAAAACATTATTAAAAATGGACTTCAGTGAAGGCAAGGTATATGAAGGAGAACACTATTATTTGCGTTCAAAATAAGCATAATATACATTAAACTAAGCTAAATAAAAACTCCAAAGGCTATTTTGGAGTTTTTATCATTGAACCATATTATAATATATTATACATTCTCAAAAAATTTTATCTCTAATAATTTTTATAGCCTTAAACTTGATAATATATACTTCTCTTCTAACTAAATTTCAAGAAACTTTTTCAAATCAACTGATAATTTTTTTGCATCTTCGTATCCCTTATTATAAATTGCTTCTAACTTTTCTTTATCTTTTTCAAATCTACTAACTTCTAAAGGACTACTTGGCCTTATAACAAAACATTTTCCTTCTGCTTCTAATTTATCTAATTGCTCTAATGTTTCATTATATATTTTATATCTATTTTCCATAGCATTAATAAGCCCTTGATGATTCTTATATTTTCTTTTTATTATAGGCATCATCTTGTTTTTGCCTTTTCTATATCCTTTATGCTGAGTTAGTATAACAACATGCTTTTTAATTCCATCATCTATTGCCTTTTGTATTGGTATTGGGGCAGCTATTCCACCATCCATTAGCTTTTTATTATCAAAGTCAATTACTTTAGCAACTAATGGTAATGAAATAGAAGCTTTTATTGCATCATATCCATCTTCATTAAAATCTTTAATATGATAAAATTCAGGAAGACCTGTTTTACAATTTGTTGCTCCAACTATAAATTTGACTCCTGACTTTTTAAATCCTTCATAATCAAATGGCTCTAATTCATTTGGTATAATATTAAATAGCATCTCCATACCAAAAGCTGATCCAGTTTTAATTAAATTGCTAAAGCTTAAATATCTTCTATCATTTATATAATTTAAATTTACTCTATAATTTCTCTTATGTTGCTTTGAAATATATGAAATACAGTTACATGCTCCTGCTGATACTCCTACGCAATATTTTATATCTATTTTTTCGTCTAATAATAAATCTAATACTCCAGCTGTATAAACGCCTCTCATTCCTCCCCCTTCTAGAATAAGAGAGGTACTTTCCACATTTTCCACTTTAATTCCTCCAATTTCTTTCAAATAACAATTCACACTGCACAATTACCAATTATAATATTATAATATCACTTTTTTAAAATATATTCGAGTAATCATCTTATACAAAAAATTGAATTAATTTTCATTTATATAAAAATAAAAAATTGAATTTTAAGTTTTATAATGTAAAACTTAAAATTCAATTTTGAAAATATACTTTATTTGAAAATCACTTAAGGATTTTTTCCTTAATTCTTCATTTTTAATTTTTAATCCTTTTGCCTTGCAAAATCTTATGCCGCTTCACTAGAAAACACTTCATACATATCTTTTCTTCTTGCTTTAGCTAATGATTTAACTAATACATAAGATATTGTAGCATCTACAAAATGATGTATTAAAGTTCCTAGAGCAACTACTATTAGAACTTTTTCATATGTAAATCCAAAAGGGATAACTGCAAGCCCTTCTAATATACCATGTATTGGTCCTGTAATTGCAACTGCTTTTGTAAAATTCTTTTCTTTTTGAACTATTTTAGCTCCAACAAATCCAACTATTATATGCATGGCTGCTCTTGCTGCTATTTCTGGAGTTGCAGTAATAAAGAAACCAAAAGCTGATCCTATTCCTACAAATACTGCTACAGCAGGTGATATTAGCATTGCTAAAAACATTGGTACATGTGATGCTAAAGTTGCTGAAAATGGTGGAATCTGAATTTTTAGAAACCCAAATTGAATAGGTATTATAATAGCTATTGCTGTTAATATTGCTGCATAAATCATTTTTCTTACTTTTTCTCTACTTTCCATATTAAAAATCCCCCTCAAACACTACTGTATATACACCAGTATATTATATAAGTTTCCATTTGTAAATATTTTTATTAAATTATTGTTAATAAAAAAAACTCATTATAAAATTTAATGAGTTTTTTTGTTAATATTCTTATATTTATTTATTGATTTCTTTCCTGTATTTATACTTATATTAACTGGATAAAATATTCCTTCATATACTTTATTTATTTTATTTCTAGACAAAATGAATATTATTATAAATGGACTCATTATAATTAATATATTTTGTATT
>JAQCTH010000062.1 GCA_027686065.1 Clostridiaceae bacterium AF10-41 | reverse complement strand
TTAAGTTATTGGTAAAAAATAATTGGTGAGTGACATTAAAATTTAGTTAAATGTATCAGACTATAATTGAGCTTGTTCCCTGTTACCTATAAAATCAAAGCAACTGTAAACTGTGCCTTGTGAACTGTGAACTGAAAAATACTTCGCAATTTAAAACTAAGAAAATTTTCTAAATCTTAAATACCTCTCCTCTAAAAGAGCATCTCTAGATTTATTTTTTAATATTTTAAACTCATTTATTAATTCTTCTTTTATGGAATTTGCTACAAATTCTATGTTCTTATGAGCTCCACCTCTAGGTTCTTTTATTATTTTTTCAATTATACCTCTTTCTAAAAGCTCATATGAAGTAATTCCCATAATTTCTGCAACATCTTTTGATTTTGAAGGGTCTTTTAAAAGTATTGAAGCAAATCCTTCTGGAGAAAGTATTGAATAAACTGAATTTTCCAGCATCCATACTCTATCTCCACAAGCTAAGGCCAATGCCCCACCACTTCCACCTTCACCTATTATTATTGAAATTATAGGCACTTTAATTTGTGCTATTTCTATTAAGTTTCTTGCAATGGCTTCTCCTTGGCCTCTTTCTTCAGCTCCAACCCCGCAATATGCACCTGAGGTATTTATAAAACAAACTATAGGTCTATTAAACTTTTCAGCTTGCTTCATTAATCTAAGGGCTTTTCTATATCCCTCTGGATGAGGAGATCCAAAATTTCTTTCCATATTTTCTTTTAAATCTTTTCCTTTTTGAATTCCTATTATAGTAATTGGATTTCCATTTAAAAGTCCAATTCCTCCTACTATAGCTTTATCATCTTTAAAGCATCTATCTCCATGTAATTCAAAAAAGTTAGTAAATATTTTATCTATATAATCCAGTGTAGTCGGTCTTTCTACCATTCTTGCTATTACTAATCTATCATATGCTTTAATTTTTTTATTCACAACTACACCTCCTTATTTCTATGAAATTTTAGAAGAGTTGAAAGAGCTTTTTTTAAATCTTCTCTTTTTATAATATTATCTATAAATCCATTTTCTAATAAAAATTCTGCACTCTGAAAATTTTCAGGTAGTTTTTGTTTTATTGTTCCTTCTATAACTCTTCTTCCCGCAAAACCTACTAATGCATTAGGTTCTGCTAATATAATATCTCCAAGCATTGCAAAACTTGCTGTAACTCCTCCCGTTGTTGGGTCTGTTAAAACCGTTATATAAAGAAGTCCTTCTTTACTATGTTTTGCAAGTGCACTACTTATTTTAGCCATCTGCATTAAGGAAAAAATACCCTCTTGCATTCTAGCCCCTCCTGAAGCTGTAAAAATTATAATAGGTAATTTTCTTTTTGTAGCTTCTTCTATTGCTAATGTTAGCTTTTCTCCTACTACAGTTCCCATACTTCCCATTAAAAAATTTGAATCCATAACTGCAATAAATGCTTTATTTCCTCCAATTTCACATTCTCCTGTTACTACTGCTTCAGAAGTTCCACTTTTTTCTTCATTAGTTTTTAATTTTTCTTCATAGTCTGGAAAATCCATTGGATTTTTTGATTTCATATATTTATTAAACTCTCTAAAAGTATCTTTATCACAAATATATGATAATCTTTCATAGCTACCTAATCTAAAATAATTATTGCAATTTGAACATATATTAAGGTTTTCTTCCAAAGACTTTTTATATAAAATTTTTCCGCATTTACTGCATTTTATCCAAGTTCCATCTGGAACTATTGGTATATCTTTTTCTTCTTCCTTAGTTAAATTTATAACTCCATACTGTCTCTTTTTAAAAATCCCCATAATTTTCACCAACTATAATTTATATTCTTTGCTTATAAAACTAGTGTCAAAGTTTCCTAAGCGAAATTTTTCGTTATTTAAAATATCTATTTGAAATTCTATATTGTTGTCAATTCCTTCTATTACAAATTCATCTAATGCTCTAAGCATTTTATTAATAGCTTCTTCTCTATTTTTACCATAAGCAATAAGCTTAGCTATCATAGAATCATATGTTGGAGGTATAGTATATCCTGAATAAACTGCAGTATCTACTCTTATTCCATTTCCTCCTGGTAAATTTAAAAATTCTATTTTTCCAGGTGAAGGTGCAAATCCTTTTTTAGGATTTTCTGCATTTATCCTACATTCAATAGCATGACCTCTTATTTCAACTTCATTTTGAGAAAAACTTAATCTTTCTCCATTAGCAATCTTTATTTGCTCCTTTACAATGTCAATTGAAGTTATCATTTCTGTGATTGGATGTTCAACTTGAATCCTTGTATTCATCTCCATAAAGTAGAAATTATTATATTTATCTACTAAAAATTCTATAGTTCCTGCATTTACATAACTCACTGCTTTTGCTGCATTTATTGCTGCTCTTCCCATTTCATCCCTTAAGTCTTCACTTAAAATAGATGATGGTGCTTCTTCTAATACTTTTTGATTTCTTCTTTGTATAGTACAGTCTCTTTCTCCTAGATGAATAATATTTCCATGCTCATCGCCTAAAATTTGAAATTCTATATGCCTAGGATTTTCTATAAACTTTTCAATATATACTGTATCGTCACCAAAATTTATTTTAGCTTCTGACTTAGCTGTAAAATATGCATTTTCAAGTTCATCTTCTTTATGAACTATTCTAATTCCTTTTCCGCCTCCACCTAAAGCTGCCTTTATCATTACTGGATACCCTATTTCTTTAGCCTCTATATATGCCTCTTCAATACTTTTTACTATTCCATTACTTCCTGGAATTACTGGAACATCTGCATTTTTCATAATTTCTCTTGCTTTTGATTTATGTCCCATAACACTTATTGTATTACTACTTGGTCCTATAAATTTTATATTACATTCTTCACATATAGCTGCAAACTCTGCATTTTCAGACAAGAATCCAAAGCCTGGATGAATTGCATTACACTTTGTTATTACTGCTGCACTAATTATATTACTTTCATTTAAATATGAGTCCTTTGATTTAGGCTTTCCTACGCAAATAGCTTCATCTGCAAGCTGAGTATGCATAGCATCTTTATCAGCCTCTGAGTAAATAGCTACTGTTTGCATTCCAAGTTCCTTGCAGGCTCTTATTATTCTGACTGCTATTTCTCCTCTGTTAGCTATTAAAACCTTTCTAATCATAAAAACACCTCTTTACTACCCTACCATAAAGGTTAATTCTGCTTCACATACCTTTTTATCATTTACATATGCAATGCCTTTACCAATACCAGCTGAGCATCTTATCTTAGTCAATTCAACCTCTAGCCTTAAAGTATCTCCTGGAACAACCTTTTTTCTGAATTTGGCATTGTTTATTCCACCAAAGTATGCAATCTTTCCTTTAAATTCATCTCTCTTTAAAAGTGTAACTGCTCCAGCTTGTGCCATTGCTTCAACTATTAATACTCCTGGCATAACTGGCTCCACTGGAAAATGTCCTTGAAAAAAGTACTCATTCATTGTTACATTTTTTATTGCCACTATTTTATTATCTTCTAAACTTTCAACCCTATCTAATAATAGAAAAGGATATCTATGTGGGATTATCTCCATGATTTCTTTTATATCCAATTATTTCACCTACTTTATCTTAAATAATTCCATTCCAAATTCAACAATTTCTTCATCAGATCTTAAAACTTCTAATATTTCACAATCTTCTTCTGCTGTTATTTCATTCATTATTTTCATTGCCTCTACTATGCAAATAACTTCTCCTTTTTTAACCTTAGTTCCTACTTCAACATAAGGATTTCCTCCTGGAGTCCCCGAAGAATAATATGTGCCTACTAAAGGTGACTTAATACTTTTAAAATTTCCAATCTTTTTAGACTCCTCTTTAGCTTCTTCTTTTTCTTCTGGTTTATTATTTACTACTGCTTTATTATCTGATGTAGTTATTTCTCTAGTACTTTCTTTTAAATCTTCCTTAAAAGCTTCTTTATTTTTGCTAAGCTTTAATTTAGTTCCTTCACTTTCTAATTCAAAAATTCTAAGAGAAGATTCATCTATAGATTTTATTAACTCCTTTATTTGTTCATAAGTTAACATTTTATCTTTCCCTCCATTTTTTGAATATAACTGTTCCATTATGTCCACCAAATCCCAATGAATTAGAAAGGGTATATTCTACTTCTTCTTTTTTTCCTTCATTAACAACTATATTTAAATCACATTCTTCATCTGGATTTAAATAATTTATATTTGCTGGAATAAAGTCCTCTTCTAATGATTTTATACATATTATTGCTTCAATAGCCCCAGCTGCTCCAAGTAAATGTCCTGTCATAGCTTTAGTTGAGCTTACATAAACTTCCCTTGAAGAATCTCCAAAAGCTTTTTTTATGGCTATTGTTTCAACTTTATCGTTTATTTCTGTAGATGTTCCATGTGCATTTATATATGAAATTTCGCTTGGAGATATATTGGCATCTTTTATTGCATCTCTCATTGCTCTATAAGCTCCATCCCCATCAGAACTTGGAGATGTAATATGATAAGCATCACAAGTTGTTCCATAACCAACTACTTCTCCATAAATTTTTGCTCCTCTTGCTAAAGCACTTTCTAAATCTTCTAATAATAATGCACCTGCACCTTCTCCCATTACAAAACCATTTCTGTCTTTATCAAAAGGTATTGATGCTCTATTTCTATCTTCACTTTTACTAAGTGCTGTTAAAGATTGAAATGCTGAAATTCCAAACTCATTTATAGATGCTTCTGATCCACCTACTATTGCACGATCTAAATAACCATCCTTTATACTTCTATACGCTTCCCCTATACAATGAGTTGAAGTTGCGCAAGCTGTAGTAACACTTAAACAAGTTCCTAAAATTCCAAATTCTATTGCTATACTTCCTGCTGCCATGTTAGATATAGACTGTGGTATAGTTAATGGTCCAACTCTACTAGGTCCTTTTACTTCTAAAGTCCTTATTTGCTTTTCCATTGTTGTAAGTCCACCTATTCCAGAACCAAATATTACACCAAATCTCTCTCTATCTACTTTTTCTAAATCTATATTACTATCTTTTATACACTCCTTAGCTGCAACTAGTGCTAGTTGAGTGTATCTATCTAATCTTTTTGCATCTTTTTTACTTATATAATCTTCTGCTTTAAAATCTTTCACTTCTGCGGCTACTTTAACTTTGAATTCTGTTGTATCAAAAAAGGTTATATTATCTATACCATTTTTTCCTTCTTTAACAGAATTCCAAAAGCTTTCAATTGAATTACCTATCGGTGTTATAGCTCCTAATCCTGTGATTACTACTCTTCTTTTCATAAAAATTCACTCCTTTTAAAGCATAACCATTCCGCCATCTACATTTATTACTTGACCTGTAATATAGTCAGATAAATTAGATGATAAGAATAAAGCTAAATTTGCTACTTCCTTAGGGTCTCCTATTTTCTTCATAGGAATTGTTTTTAGAACTTCCTCTTTAACCTTTTCTGGCAGTACACTTGTCATATCTGTATTAATATATCCTGGTGCGATTACATTTACATTTATATTTCTAGCAGCAAGTTCTCTTGCTACAGATTTTGAAAAACCTATAACACCTGCTTTAGATGCAGCATAATTACATTGGCCTGCATTTCCTGTAACACCTACAACTGAAGATATATTTATTATTTTTCCATATCTTTGTTTAACCATTACTGCCGAAACTGCTTTAGTTGTATTGAAAGTTCCTTTTAAATTTATATCTATAACATCATTAAAATCTTTTTCACTCATTCTTATAATTAATCCATCTTTAGTTATTCCTGCATTGTTAACTAAGATATCTATACTTTCAAAATTATTCTTAACTTCTTTTACAAAGTTATTTACTTCCACTTCTTTACTTACATCGCATTTAACTGCCAACACTTTAACTCCAAAGCCTTTTAATTCTTCTACTAGCTTTTCTATTTCTTCACTATAATTTCTATAATTAATTGCTATATTAGCACCATTTTGTGCTAATGTTCTTGCTATTTCTCTTCCTATTCCTCTAGTTCCACCTGTTACTATTGCATTTTTATTTTTAATCATTTAAACTTCTATCCCTTCTAATGTTTTTTGTAAAGATTTAATATCTTCAACATTATAAATTTTAACCTTAACGCCTTTTTCCCTAGTTATTTCTTTAATAAAGCTACTTAACACTCTTCCTGGTCCAATCTCTATAAAGGTGTCAACTCCCATATTAAGCATCTTTTCTATACTTTCATTCCATCTAACAGAGGATTTCACTTGGCTAAAAAGTAATGATTTTATATCGTCTTTATCATCTATAATCTCTGATGTAACATTAGATATAGTTTTTACTTTAGGTTTATTAAATTCTATATTCTGAAGTTCTTCTCTAAGCTTTATTGATGCCTTTTCTAATAAGGAAGTATGAAAAGGTCCTGATACCTTAAGTTCTATAGCTCTTTTTGCTCCAGCTTCTAAAGATAATTCCATTGCTTTTCTTACAGCTTCTTTTTCTCCACCTACTACAATCTGATTATTTGTATTGTAATTTGCAATTTCTACTATTCCATTTTCCTTAGCTTTTTCTAAAACAGATTTTAACTTTTCTAGTGGTAATCCTATTATTGCTGCCATTGAACCAACTCCCACTGGAACTGCTTCTTGCATGAATCTACCTCTCTTTTTGACTAAAGCCACTGCTTCCTCAAAATTCAAGACTTCTGATGTTACTAAAGCTGAATATTCTCCAAGACTCAGTCCTGCCACCACATCAGCTTTAACTCCTTTTTCTTCAATGGCTTTTTTAGCTGCAATTGAAGTTATTAAAATAGCCGGCTGTGTATTTTCTGTAATATCTAATTCTTCTTTATTTCCATTAAATATTAAATCTTTTATATCAAAACCTAGTATATCATTTGCTTTATCAAAAACCTCTTTACATACTGAGATGTTTTCATATAAATCTTTTCCCATTCCTATATATTGAGATCCTTGACCTGCAAAAATAAATGCTGTTTTCATACTTCCTCCATTTTAAAGGTTTCTAATTATATTTTCATATTCATTAAACATTTCTTCTATAATTTCTTTAGCACTTTGCTTTTTTGAAATCATACCTGCAATTTGTCCAGCCATAAGAGATCCTTGTTCTACATCTCCATCTTTTACGGCTTTTTTGAGAGCACCTCTTCCAATATCCTCTAATACTTCCATAGAAGCATTTTTATTTTCAAGATTTAAGTATTCTCTTGCAAGTTTATTTTTTAAGACTTGAACAGGGTGTCCTGTACTTCTACCTGTTACAACTGTATCGATATCTTTTGATTTTATTACTGCATCTTTATAGTTTTCATGTATTGTACATTCAGTAGCAACTAAAAATCTTGTTCCTATTTGAATGCCACTTGCACCTAGCATAAATGCAGCTGCAACTCCTCTACCATCACCTATTCCTCCTGCTGCTATAACAGGAATATTCACAGCATCCACAACTTGTGGTATCAAAACCATTGTTGTTAACTTTCCTATATGACCTCCAGCTTCACAGCCTTCTGCAACTACTGCATCTGCTCCAGCTCTTTCCATCCTCTTGGCTAATGCCACTGATGCTACAACTGGTATTACCTTTATTCCTGCTTTTTTCCACTTTTCAATGTATTTACCAGGATTTCCTGCTCCAGTAGTAACAACTTTGACACCTTCTTCTATAACAACCTCTGATAACTCATCTGCATTTTCTGAAAGCAACATTATATTAACGCCGAAAGGTTTATCAGTTAGCTCTTTTGCTTTTCTAATTTCTTCTCTTACAACACTTACTGGAGCATTTGCTCCAGCAATTATTCCAAGACCACCTGCATTTGAAACAGCAGCTGCTAAAGAACTATCTGCAACCCAAGCCATTCCCCCTTGAAAAATAGGGTATTTAATATTTAGCAATTTGCAAATATTGTTGTTCATGAGTTTTCCTCCACTCTATTTTTCTATAGCACTTTCTATATACTTTACTGCATCTCCTACAGTTTTTATGTTTTCAACATTTTCTACTTTTACATCAAATGCATCTTCAAGATCCATTACTACTTGGAATAAATCTAATGAATCTGCTCCTAAATCTTCTATAAAACTAGTTTCTAACTTTACATCCTCTTTATTAACACCTAATTGTTCTACTACTATTTCCTTAATTTTTTCTAATACCATTTTAAAATCCTCCTAAAATTTAATTAATGCTCCAGCCCAGGTTAATCCTCCACCAAAAGCTGCTATTATTATTTTATCTCCTCTTTTTATAAGGCCTTTTTCAAAAAGTTCGCTTAATGCTATTGGAATACTTGCTGCTGAAGTATTTCCATATTTATCAACATTAATATAAAACTTATCCTTATCTATATCTAATCTTCTTGCTGCTTCATTAATTATTCTTAAATTAGCTTGATGTGGGACTATATATTTTATATTCTCTATGCTTTCATCTGCTTTCTTTAATAAATCATTAACTACATCAGGCAAAACTGATACTGCAAATTTAAAAACTTCAGCACCTTTCATTTCTATATATCTTTTTTCACTAACTTTTTCTTTGGCAAATGGTGTATTTAGCTCTAATTGACCTGCAACTAAGCTCTTTTCACCAAGACCTCCATCTGATGAGAAACAAGTACTAACTATTCCTTCTTCTTCACTTGAAAGTTCAACTACTGCAGCTCCTGCTCCATCTCCAAATAATATACAAGTACCTCTATCATTCCAATCAACTATTCTTGATAATACCTCTGCTCCAATCACTAACGCCCTTTTTTTATCTGTAGCTTTAATCAAGCTAGATGCTACAATTAAAGAATAGACAAAACCTGAACATGCAGCTGAAACATCAAAAGCGGCTGCTTTATTACATCCTAATAAGCCTTGAACGCTACAAGCTGTAGACGGCATTATTTTATCAGGTGAAGTTGTAGCCACAATTATTAAATCAATATCATCACTGCTACAATTACTATTTTTTAACGCTGCTACTGCTGCCTTGTAAGCTAATTCTACAGTTCCTTCTCCACTGGATATTCTTCTTTCTTTTATTCCAGTTCTCTTAGTTATCCATTCATCTGTAGTATCTACTATATTTTCTAAATCTTTATTACTTATAATATTCTCTGGACAATAATGACCAAATCCAACTACTTTTACTCCTTTCATTCAACGCCTCTTTCTAAAATTATTTTTGATATGAGTAAAAATATCTCATTTATCAAATATTTTTATATTCAAAGTTTTAATGTATATTAAGCTACTATTTCATGATTTAAAGTAGATGTTACTCTCACACCTACCAAAGATGTTATTAATACCTTAACCACATCTCCTGGAAGTGTTAATAAAAATCCATAATAAATAGCAAAACTTATTGATATATTTGCTCCTAAATAATATTTATTTATAAAATAGAAATATGGTACCCCTATTAAATAAATTACTATTACTCCTATAATATTAGCTAAAAACACATTTTTAAAACTATTTTTCTTTTTAGAAATTACTTTCCCAATTATATATGATGATAAAATAAGTCCAATTAAATAACCAAAAGTAGGTTGAAATATATATTGAGGTCCTCCTCCTCTAGTAAATACAGGGATTCCTATAAGCCCTATGAGTACGTATAACAATTGTGATAAAGCTCCTTTTTTTGCACCTAATACGATAGCACTAATACTACAAAAGAAAAATTGCATTGTAAATGGTACATATGGAACTGGGATTCTAATAAATGCTCCTATAGCTGTCAAAGCAGCAAAAGTAGATATTAGAATTTTATCTTTCACTGTAAGATTCAATCAGTCACCCCCTCTCAAATATTTTGACTATCAAAGTAATATCATCATGATAATACCATTTTTTTAATTTGTCAACATTCGTAATTTATTTTTAATTATTGTATTTTTTAAAAATCTGAACTATACTATTAATAATATTTTGATTATCAAAGTATTATTTTTTTAATTTAAAGGAGTAAAATTATGAATATTAAACCATTAAAAATTGGTAATTTAATAGCTAAAGTTCCTATAATTCAAGGAGGAATGGGTGTAGGTGTTTCCCTTTCCAATCTTGCAGGTAATGTTGCGAAAAATGGTGCAATTGGAGTTATTTCTGCTGCTCATGCAGGTTATATGGAAGAAGATTTTGAAAGTAATACATTAAAAGCTAACCTTAGAGGATTAGCTAAACATATAAAGAAAGCTAAAGAAATAAGCTCTAATGGACTAATTGGAGTTAATGTAATGGTTGCGATGAATAATTATGTTGAACACGTAAAGGCTGCTATTGAAGCTGGTGCTGATTTAATTATATCTGGTGCTGGACTTCCATTAAATCTACCTGAAATTACAGAGGGAAGTTCTATAAAGATAGCCCCTATAGTTTCATCATCAAAAGCTGCAAAAGTAATACTAAACTATTGGAAAAAACATTTTAACAAAACCGCTAATGCTGTAATTGTTGAAGGTCCACTAGCTGGAGGTCACCTTGGATTTAAAGCTAATAACTTAAATGATGAAATTAAAAATTTCAATAATAATGTTATAAGTATTATTAAAGAAGTTAAAAACTTTGAAAATGAATTTAATACCACTATACCTGTTGTTGTAGCTGGTGGTGTATTTACTCATGATGATATGATTAAATACCTGAATCTTGGGGCTTCTGGAGTACAAGTAGCTACAAGGTTTGTAGCTACTCATGAATGTGATGCTCATATTAATTTTAAAAATGCTTATGTAAATTGTACAAAAGAAGATATAGAATTGACTATAAGTCCTGTAGGAATGCCAGGAAGAGCTATAAGAAATAAATTGACAGAAACATTAAAGAAAGAAAGAATAAAAATAACTAAATGCTATAATTGTTTAATTCCTTGTAATCCAGCCAATACACCATATTGTATAAGCTCAGCTTTAATTAACTCTGTTAAAGGTGATGTTGAAAATGGATTAGTTTTTTGTGGAGGAAATGCTCATAGAATAAATAAAATAGTTTCAGTTAAAGAACTTATGGATGAATTAATGGGAAAAATATAATTGTTAATGAACAATTGATTTATTTTGCGAAGCAATTTATATAGTGCACAATTCACAGTTCACAGTTTTTGAAATAAAATAACAGATACCAGGTAACAGGTTATGATATGCAAAGTAATTTATAAATGAAAGAATGAAAAAATTGAGGTTGTTTTGCTACACAAAACTAACTACTGTTTCTAAGCTTACCTTGAAGTAGATGTTTCTTAATTTTTAATTATAGTTTACATTTAGTACTTGTTACCTGATAGCTGTTCCTGTTACCTATAAAATCAAAGCAACTGTGCATTGTACCTTCTGAACTGTGAACTGAAAAATGCTTCGCATTTTTTTATAATTATTCTCCTAATTTTAAACTTATCTTTATAATGAATATCTACTTGTATATACGCTTCTATTATTTTACAATTATATTGTACTATATTTTAGGAGCTGATTTTTATGGCATACGTGGAGAAAAAGCCTATTACCCGTAGTAAATTAAGATTATTTTTAGGACAAACATATTATAAAATTAAGAAGTATTTTTACTGGTGGTTTTCTAAAAATTCATATTGTAAAAACATTAGCCAAAATCAATTAGATAATATAATTTTTACTCATAGCACACCACTTTTTAGAAAATTAAAGAATGTTGATATGTACTTACAACGTAATAAAGTTGAGAATTTAAAAATTGCTTTGAAAAAACTTGATGGTATTATTATTATGCCCGGGGAATATTTCTCTTATTGGAAACTTATTGGAAAGCCTAATTATAGAAAAGGCTATAAGGATGGGGTAGTTCTTTGTCCTAATGGTGACTTTAAACCTGGAGTTGGTGGTGGTCTATGTCAATTGTCAAACTTGATTTATTGGATGACATTACATACTCCTCTTACTGTAACTGAAAGGTACAGGCATAGTCATGATGTTTTTCCTGATACCAACAGAACCCAACCATTTGGTTCTGGAGCAACTTGCTTTTATAATTATTTAGATTTAGAAATTAAAAATACTACAAACAAACCTTATCAACTTAAATTGTATCTTACAAATGAAAACCTTATAGGTGAATGGCGTTCAACTGAAATGTGTAATTATAATTATGAAATTTATGAAAAGGAACACTCAATAACTCCTGGATTTTTCGGTCATTATATTAGAAATAATGTAATATATAGAAAAACTTATAATATTGTTGGTGATGAAATAAATGATGAATATGTATCAGAAAATCACGCATTTATGATGTATCAACCGTATTTGAGTAATTGATAATGCATAATGGATAATAGATAATTAATGTAAAAACTCTAAGATTTTTATATTTAATAAAAGAATGAAAAAGTGAAAGAGTGAAAAAGTTAAGAAAAAAATCCTTAATGAATTTTTAAATAATTTTTGCTTTGCACAAATTTAAATATAAGTTTTGCAGAGCAAAACATCCATAACTCTTTCACTATTAACTCTTTCTCTATTAACTTTATTTTAGCTATATGATTTTTTTACTGCTTTTAATAAGACTTTTGGATCTTTCTTATATTGAGTCACTGGAATCACCTTTTTATCTTTTACATTCATTAAAGTATATACTGCCATTCTTGCTGCACGAACTGAATATTCTTCAGTAAACACCATATCTTCAGGAATTTCAACAAATTGACTTATCATAGCAAAGTTAGTTGATCCTTCTGGTACTACTTTAGGTCTATCACTCATTTTACGTGGTTGGAATTGAGCATCTACGTATGGCATCATACATGGAATTACATTTATTACTGTATCCATTATTTCTTCTATTTTATCTTCAAAATGTAAATGATGTAGAAGTTCTATTAGTAATTCTTCTCCAGTACATTCTCTCATTGGTTTCTTTACGTAATCACCGACTTTATCTGTATATAATCCATATCCCCAGAATATTGTTGTATCTAATGGTTGATTTGTAAAATGTGGTTGAGCTGCAACGACTATACTCATTAACCAATTTGAATCTTTAAATGTCATTAAAGCTCCACTACCTGGTACATTTCCTGAAAATTGTTCTATTAACTTTAATAGCTTATCTCCTTTACAAGTTACAGTAAAGCTTTCCCAATTTGTTTCATCTGGATGATTGAAGAATGGTTCTGGATTTCCAAGTCCCATTTTCTTTTTAGCAACTTTTGTCCATAATTCTCCTGAAATTGGCTTGTTAGGATTATATTCTGGAGCATTATTTAAATCTCCTAATGTTGCACTATCTGTCATGCAAGCATTAGTCATTATACATATATCCCCATCATTTAATTCAATTATTTTTTCGCCTTCTTCATTTTCTATATGAATAGCTGTAACTGTTATCCCATCTCCTGGTTTAAAATCCAAATCAGTTACTATTGCATTTATACTAAAATCAACATTAAATTTATCTAAATATGCTTTTAAAGGCATTATAACTGACTCATATTGATTATATCTAGTACGAGTTACCCCTTCTAATGTTTCAATACGTGAAAATTCAAATATCATACGTTCCATATATCTTTTAAATTCAAATAAACTAGACCATTTTTGGAAAGCAAAAGTTGTTTGCCACATATACCAGAAATTTGTTGTAAAGAAATGTGCTGTATCCTTAAACCAATCTTCTATTGTAAGATCATCTAACTTCTCTTCTGGAGTAATCATTAATTTGCCAAGTGCCATACGGTCTGCATTATTAAATCCCATTCCTTTGACATCTTGTATAACACCATATCTATCAATTAAACGAGCCTGTGCATGTGTTGGATGTAAATGATCAAAGTTTAATATTTCCTCTGTAACACTCATTCCTGGCATTTCTAGTGATGGTACACTTCTTAATAACTCCCAGAAATTTTCGTATGTTTCCTCATTTAGCATTCTTCCTCCACGACATACAAATCCATTCTCAGAATCTCCTGCTCCATCATTACTTCCACCTAAGACATTCATACCTTCTATAATATGAATATTTTCACCTCTAAAATTACAATCTCTAACCAAATATGCTGCTCCAGCTAATGATGCTAAGCCTCCTCCAACAAAATAAACCTGTCTCTCTTTATTATCAAAATTTTCTGTAAAAGTTTCAAATGATGATTTTTTTTCTCCATCATTTTTCATCTTTTTAGCAGCTATTGCAGCAACTGCTGCAGCTCCTGCAATAGCACCTACAGCTAATAAGGGATTTATCTTAGTATTTTTTGTTTTTTTACTCATAAGCTATACCTCAACTTTCCTTAATGTTTTCTCTTTCTTATTAGTATTATAGTTTATCCAAATTATAATGTATTTAGACAATATTTATTATTTGTCTAAATTTCCTTACTTCTTATAATTTGTTCATATTATAAATACTCTATTCATATTAATAAGAGCTAAACTTTAAAGAAATCTTTTCTAATGCAAAAATATACAGCATCAAATCTTGATGCTGTATATTTTTTAATCTATTTCTTCTTATTTATTGAATCTAAATATTGTACTGCACTAAGAGCTGCAATATTTCCTTCTCCTGCAGACTTTATATATTGATACGGCCTACCAACGCAATCCCCAGCTGCAAAACATCCTGGTATATTAGTTTTCATAAGCCTATCAACTGCAATGTGGTTTTCTTCTATCTTTAATCCTGGAACTAGTTGTCCTGGAGATATTGAGTCTTTTAATATAAAGACTGCATCTGTTAATATCTCAGAGTCTTTTAAAATCAATTTATTTACTTTGCTCTCACCTATAATTTCTTTAGGATTATCTTCTATTATTTTTATATTATCTTTTAAAATATATTTGTCTTTGTACATAGGAATATAATATACTTCACCTGCTAATTCTGAAACATAATTTGTTTCCGCTTCTGCTTCTTTATTATATCCTATTATAGTAACAGTTTTTCCTTTATATAATGGAGCATCACAGGTTGCGCAATATCCCACTCCCCTACCTAGATACTTTTCCTCACCTTCGATAGGTTTTGTGTATTCTATTCCTGTTGCTAAAATAATAGATTTTGCTTCAAAAGATTTATCATTTGCCATTAAAGCAAAATATTCTCCCATTGCATATATGTTATTTATTCTTTCTTCAATTATTGCAATATCCATAGCCTTTAAATGCTCTTGAAGTCTTTCTTTGATGCCTTCTCCTGTTAAACCATAAAGTCCTAAATAATTATTTACTTTAGGTGCCTTAGCAAGTTTATTGCTCAAATTATTGTTTCCAAAAACTATAAATTTTTTATTTCTTATTTTGGCATTTAATGCTGCTGATAATCCAGCAGGACCACTACCTACTATTGCAATATCATATCTTTCGCTCACTTTTCTACCTCTTCTTATTATAGATGTTTAATAATAGCATCCTTTAAAGAATCCTTTGGCATAAAACCAACTAAGGTATCTACAGGTGTACCATTTTTAAATATCATTAAAGTTGGAATACTTAATATTTGATATTTATTTGCTAAATTTGCATTTTCATCTACATCTATCTTTACAAATCTTGCATTAGTTATTTCTGTTGAAACTTCTTCTATTATAGGAGCAATCATCTTACAAGGATTACACCAAGTTGCCCAAAAATCTACTAATACAACTCCTTCATAATTTAATACTACTTCATTAAAATCTGTTTCTGATACGTGTTGAACCATATAAATCTGCCTCCCGATATACCCCCTAAGGGTATGATTATATTTTAATTTTATACAATTATTTTCTTATAGTCAATACTTTATAAAAGATTATATAATTTATTTTCTCCAACTTATAAATTTATATTATTTATTTTTTTAAATGTAAAAATTGAGATTCATATAATTCTTTATATAAACCTTGCTCTTTAAGCAATTCTTCATGACTTCCTTTTTCTTCGATTCCTTTATCTGTTAAAACTAAAATTTCATCTGCATTTTTTATTGTAGATAATCTATGGGCTACAACTATAGTTGTTCTGCCTTTGCAAAGTTCCTCTAAGGATTTTTGTATCATATATTCAGTTGTATTATCTAAAGCTGATGTTGCCTCATCTAAAATCAATATAGGTGGATTTTTTAAGAATACTCTAGCTATTGATATTCTTTGTTTTTGTCCTCCTGAAAGCTTGACCCCTCTCTCCCCTATATAAGTATCATATCCTGCTGGTAATGTCATTATAAATTCATGTATATTTGCTCTTTTAGCAGCTTTTACTACTTCTTCATCACCTGCATCATGCTTACCATATAATATATTATCTCTTATTGTTCCTGTAAATAAGAATACATCTTGTTGTACTATACCTATATTTTTTCTTAAAGATTCTAATTTTGTATCATATATACTTATATCATCAATATAAATGTTTCCTTCAGTAGCATCATAGAATCTAGGAATTAAATTACAAAATGTAGTTTTACCTCCACCAGAAGGACCTACTAATGCTAGCATTTTTCCTTGTTCTATATCTAAGTCTATTCCTTCTAATATATTTTTTTCATCATAACTAAAATGAACATTATCAAACTTTATATAGCCTTTTACATCTTTCAATTCTAAGTTTCCATCATTCTCAATTTCTTCATCTATAATAGATATAAATCTTTTAAACCCAGTCATTCCATTTTGATATTGCTCCATAAAGTTAACTAATTTTTTAATTGGCTGAGTAAATAGCTTTATATATAAAAGATATGCAAAGAAGTCTCCTAAATTTATAATATCTAAGTATGTAAATACTCCTCCTGCAATTAAAACTACATAATCTAAAATATCTATTCCAAAGCCAACACCTGCAAAATATTCAGCCATAACTTTATATGCTCTAGATCTAGCATTTTTGAACTTATTGTTTCCATGTTCAAATTTATCTATTTCATGTTCATGAGAAACAAAAGCTTTAGTTATTCTTATACCTGAAAGTGAGTTTTCTAAATTAGAGTTTACTGCTGATGTTTCAACCCTAGTCTCCATAAAAGCACTCATCATTCTATTTTTTTGCTTTAATGTAAATAAAACTATAAATGGAATAAATGCAAATATAATAAGTGTTAGTGGAATGTTTATTGTACTTAATGCTACAAATGATCCAATTAACATAACAAGAGAAATAAATAAATCCTCGGGTCCATGGTGAGCAAGTTCTGATACTTCCATAAGATCATTTATCATTCTACTCATTAAGTCACCTGTTTTATTGTTATCAAAATAACTATTAGGTAACTTTTGCAAACGCAAGAACATATCTTTTCTCATATCCCCCTGCATATGTACTCCCATAACATGTCCATAGTATTGCATAAAGTAACCACACCCTGCTTTTACTACATATATTATTAATAAAGTAACCCCAAATACTACTAGCATTCTAAGATTTTTATTTGGAATACTATCATTTACCAATGTTCTTGTCATCATAGGATAAACAAGATCACATGCTGCTGCTATAAATGCAGCAGCCATATCTAAGAAAAATAATTTTTTATATGGCTTATAATAACTAATAAATCTTTTTACCATAAATAACCTCCTATTATTACTACGTTATATTTTTATTATTCTTTAATAATAGCCCTATTGATAATTATTTTCAAGGAATCTTTAATATTTTGAAATATTTTATTAAAATTTATCGATAAATATCTACTATTAATCCTTGAATTTCATCAATTGATGCAGCTATATTTAAGTTTTCTTCTTCTCCATTTAAAAGGGATCTAGTTAAGTCTTCAAGTTTTTGATCTATTGTATCTATTGTTATAAAATATTGAGTTTGCCAAAAACTAATATCTTTTTTTGTGTCATACATAAATTTTAAAATTGACTCTAAATATTCTTTTATTAGCTTTTTATAAGCTATTACATCTCCATATGTTTTGGTGATAACTAATCTATTTCCCTTTTTATGAATATCTTCAATCATTTCCTTTAATTGCTCTTCAGATTTTCTTTCTCTAGCTTGATTGAAGCTTTGAGAAAAGTCTCTTTTTTCTGAAACCACTTTTTTATCCTGCTTAACAGGAGTTTTTCTATTAATTCTTCCTATTTCCATGCTACTCACCCTTTCTCTAAAGATTATTATATCATTATTTAGAAAATATTTTCTCACTTTTTTTCCCATGTATTAATATTATTAAAAGTAATCATGATATACTTATATAGAGAATTTATTTTACAATTTTTAGAAGTGGGAGGAATTTTTATGTGGTTTAATGAAAATTCAGAGGAAATAGTAAAAACTCTATCTTCTGATATTATTAATGGTCTTTCTTCAGAAGAAGTAAAGATAAGATTAGAAAAAAATGGTTTAAATAAACTTCAAGGAAAAAAGAAAAAATCTTTTTTACAACTTTTTCTTTCTCAAATCAATGATATTATGATTTATATTTTATTAGTTGCAGCCATAATTTCTGCTATTGTTGGAGAAATAAGTGATGCAATAATAATTCTTTTCGTAATATTTATTAATGCAATAATAGGCGTTATTCAAGAGTCTAAAGCTGAAAAGGCCTTAGAAGCTTTGAAAAATATGTCTACCCCTAAAGCCCTTGTTAAAAGAGATGGGCAAATTATTGAAGTTTCATCAGAGGAAGTTGTTGTTGGAGATATTGTAGTAATTGATGCCGGAAGATACATTCCTGCTGATTTAAGATTAATTGAAACTGCTAATTTAAAAATTGAAGAATCAGCATTCACAGGTGAATCTGTACCTTCTGAAAAAAATTCTGATATTATATCTGAAGAAAATAATGTTCCTATTGGTGATCAGCATAATATGGCTTTTATGTCTACTCTAGCCACCTATGGTAGAGGTCTTGGTATTGTAATAGCTACAGGAATGAATACTCAAATAGGTAAAATAGCTAAAATGTTAGATGCTGAAGAAGAAAATATAACTCCGCTTCAAAAAAAGTTAGCTCAACTTGGTAAAGTTTTAGGCTTTATGGCAGTAGGAATATCTATACTTATGTTTATAGTTTCTATGTTTCAAGGTAGAGATTTCCTTGAAATGTTCATGACATCTATAAGCTTAGCTGTTGCTGCTATTCCTGAAGGGCTGCCTGCAATAGTTGCTATTGTACTTGCTCTTGGCGTCCAAAGAATGATAAAAGAAAATGCAATTATTAGAAAACTGCCTTCTGTTGAAACATTAGGTTCTGTTAATATAATTTGTTCTGATAAAACTGGTACATTAACAATAAATAAAATGACAGTAAAAAAATATTATGTTAATGGAGAAATTAAGACATTAGATGAAATTGATATTAATAATGATGAAAGTAAAACTTTAGTTTATGGTATGATTTTATGTAACGATGCTACTTCCAAAAATGGAGTACAAACTGGTGATCCTACTGAAGTTGCTTTAATTGATGTAGGAAATAAATTAAATATATTCAAGGAAGATTTAAATACTTCTCATGAGAGAGTAAATGAAATCCCATTTGATTCCGATAGAAAACTTATGACAACAGTAAGTAGTTATAATAATGCTTTTACTGTTTTTACTAAAGGTGCTATAGATAGTATTTTAAAAATATCTAATAAAATATTAGTTAATGGAGAAATTAAAGACTTTACTAATGAAGAAAAAAATAAAATTCTTTCAGCTTCAAATATGATGTCTGATGATGCCTTAAGAGTTTTAGCTTTAGGTTATAAGAATATAGAAAATGAACATGTTGCTATAGATGAGTTAGAAGAAAACTTAATCTTTGTAGGCTTTATGGGTATGATAGATCCTCCTAGAGAAGAAGTAAAAGGTTCTATTCAAGTTAGTAAGAATGCTGGTATTAGAACTATAATGATAACAGGAGATCATAAAAATACAGCTGTTGCTATTGCCAAAGAGCTTGGTATAGCTAATGATATATCTGAAGCTATGTCTGGAAGCGAAATAGATAGTTACTCAGATGAGGAATTTACTAAAATAGTTAATAATTATAGAATTTTCGCTCGTGTATCTCCTGAGCATAAAGTTAAAATTGTAAAAGCATTTAAAGCTCATGGAAATATAGTTTCTATGACAGGTGATGGTGTTAACGATGCCCCATCCTTAAAAGCAGCAGACATAGGTGTTGCAATGGGAATTACAGGAACCGATGTTGCTAAGGGTGCTGCTGATATGGTTTTAACAGATGATAACTTTACTACAATTGTTAAAGCTGTTGAAGAAGGAAGAAATATATTTAATAATATAAAAAAATCTATTTTATTCTTATTAAGCTGTAACTTAGGAGAAGTTGTTGCTTTATTTGTTGCAATATTATTAAATTGGGCTTCACCTTTATTACCAATACACATTCTTTGGGTAAATCTAATTACAGATAGTTTCCCTGCTCTTTCTCTTGGGGTTGATCCTGGTGATAAAAATGTTATGGATGTTCCTCCAAGAAACCCAAAAGAAAGCTTGTTTTCGGGTAAAATGGGAAAACTGTTAATAATAAATGGTATTCTAATAGGTATAACTACTTTATTTGCTTTTGTACTTGGGGAATACTTATATCCAGAATCATTAAGACACGCTCAAACAATGGCATTTGTAGTTCTTAGTGTTTCACAATTGTTTTATTCTCTTGCTATGAGAAACGAAACTAAATCCTTATTTCAAGTTGGAATACTAAAAAACAAATGGTTAATTGCATCAGTGTTATTTGGAATACTATTACAATTCACTATAATAACAATACCATTCACAGCAGAAATCTTTAAAGTTTATTCTCTAACATTTAAAGATTGGGTAATAGTTATCTTAATTTCATTAATTCCATTTGTTGTTAATGAAATAATTAAAATATTCTTTAGAATGAATGAAAGAAAAAATTAATATAAAGGCTACTATAAATAGATATGTTCCATAAGCTAAATAGCTGTACAAAGAAGTACTAGGCTCAGAAAAACTACTATGCCAAGAGTTTTGGTTAAACTCGCTGCGCTCAGGCAAACCAACAACACTAAGGCATAGTACTTCTTCCTTTACCAAGTACTTCTATTTGTTCGCTATATGCTTATTTCACATATTCTATTTATCTTCGCCAATTTATTTTAAGAACTTAAAATAATATTGAATTAAATTTAATTATTATTTATATCT
>JAQCTH010000061.1 GCA_027686065.1 Clostridiaceae bacterium AF10-41 | reverse complement strand
TTTCTTTAAAGATTATAGTAATAAATAAAAACATTTTGAATTTACTTCATTATTGATATATACTAATAAAGATTAAGTAAATAAAATTTATGTATAGTATAAATTGATTTTGTAGGGAGAAAGTGTATATGTTAATTAAGGTAGAAAGTAAACTAAAAGTATGGCTTAAAATGATTCTTATATTTGTAATATTTACAATAATACTTATTCAGTTTAGAAAGTTATTTTCAGATTTTGATATACATACATTTTATTTATATAGAGACAAGCTTTCCTTTGTAAGATTAATTACTATTACAATATTAGGGCTTCTTTCTTATTTACCATTATCTTTGTATGATTTTATAATAAAAGATACATGTAAAATTTCATTAGATAACAGAAGTCTTTATAAGTCTTCATGGATTGCAAGTTCGATTTCAAGTATAGTAGGTTTTGGTGGTACAGCTGCAATAGCAATTAAAAGCTACCTTTATTCACCATATATTAAGGACAAGGCATTTCTAGTAAAAGAAGTTTCAAAGGTAGTACTATTAAATTTTACTGGATTTTCTATTATATGCTTAATTTATTCTATTTTGGATATACCGAGTTTGAAAAATATAGAATTAGTAAAATTAGGTATATTATTGTCGGCACTTTATACTCCAATTTTGCTTATATATAATCTAATTAGATATAAGAGAGAAAAAAATTCTGAGAAAGCTATGAAAACTATAAAAATAATGATTATCTCTACCTCAGAATGGATAGCAATGGCTTTATTGTTATTTAGTATTCTTAGATTATTAGGAATTGGACTAACATTAGCAAAGATATTTCCAATATATGTTGTCTCTTCTGCTATAGGTATTATAAGTATGATGCCAGGAGGTATAGGAGGATTTGATTTATCATTTATACTAGGGGTTAGTGCTTTAGGTGTAAATAAAGAGGAAGCTGTTTTAGCCTTAGTATTATACCGTATAAGCTATTATATAATACCACTATCTGTTGGAATAATTTTATTAATGTATGAATTAAAAAGAAAATTAAATAAAGATTATATTACCATCCTGAAATTAGGCATAAAAAAATTAATTAAAAATAAATTCGCTTAGAAAACTCCTATGGGAGTTTTTTTATTTATTAAAATTTATAATTTTAATAAATAAATTTTAATAAATCTATGAATTTAGAGCTATATTGCAAAAATGAAAGGTTAATGAAAGTTATATAAATATGTAATTAATAAATATTAAGATAAACTATACTTATAAAGAAAATTTATAAGTGTTCAAACATTAATATAATTAGTTATATGGAGGGAAAAATGAAAAGCATACTAAATGTAGAAAAGATTGAAAAATACTATGGAAACAAAGAAAATGTAACTAAGGCAATAGATAATATAAGTTTTAAAGTAGAAAAAGGTGAATTTGTTGGAATAATGGGGCCATCAGGTAGTGGAAAAACAACACTTCTTAATTGTATTTCAACAATAGATACAGTAACGACAGGAAATATTGTCATAAATGATAAGGATATTACAAAATTAAAATCAAAACAGTTAGAGAAGTTTAGGCGAGAAGAGTTAGGTTTTATATTTCAAGATTTTAACCTTTTAGATACATTAACTGCATATGAAAATATAGCATTAGCATTAACTATTCAGGGAAGAAGTCATAATAAAATTGATGGTCTTATAAAGGATGTATCAAGGGATCTTGGAATCACCGACGTATTAAGAAAGTATCCATATCAAATGTCGGGAGGACAAAAACAAAGAGTTGCATCGGCAAGAGCCATTGTAACAAATCCATCATTAATACTAGCTGATGAACCAACTGGAGCTTTAGATTCTAAATCTTCAATGCTGCTTTTAGATTCATTTGAAACTCTTAACAAGGATTTAGAAGCAACTATACTAATGGTTACCCATGATGCTTTTACTGCAAGTTATGCTCATAGAATTTTATTCATTAAAGATGGAAAGATATTTAATGAGCTTATAAGAGGAGGAGATTCTAGAAAGGAATTTTTCAATAGAATTATTGAAGTAGTTACTCTTTTAGGAGGTGATGCAGGCGATGTATTCTAAAATAGCGTTTAATAATGTAAAAAAAAGTATAAAAGACTATTCCATATATTTTTTAACATTAACATTTGCAGTCTGTATATTTTATAGCTTTAATTCTATAGAATCACAAAAAGCAATATTTGAGATGAATAGTAGTCAATCAGAAACAATAAGTGCTTTAAGCAAAGTTATAGGAATGGTTTCAATATTTGTATCTATTATTCTTGGAAGTTTAATAATATATGCAAATAACTTTTTAATTAAAAAGCGTAAAAAAGAACTTGGAATCTATATGACATTAGGAATGGGAAAAAATAAGATATCAAAAATATTACTTTGTGAAACTTTAATAATTGGAGTGATGTCATTGATAGCAGGGATTATTTTGGGAATTATTTTTTCACAAGGGTTGTCAGTATTTACAGCTAAACTGTTTGATGTTGGAATGGGGGAATATAAATTTATTGTATCATTCCAAGGAATTATAAAAAGTACTATATATTTTGGAATAATGTTTTTATTAGTGATGATTTTTAATACTATTGTAGTATCAAAATACAAATTAATTGATATGTTAATAGCAGCAAGGAAAAGTGAAAATATAAAATTAAAAAATCAAATTATGAATATTATATTATTTATTTTATCAACAATAATTTTATCAGTAGCATATTACTTAGTTAGTAAGGCTGGATTAGATCCTAAAGATAATAAGTTTATCGTCTCCCTAATATTAGGAATTATAGGAACATTACTATTCTTCATAAGTTTAGGTGGATTTAGTATTTATATAGTTCAAAAAAACAAGAAAATTTATTTTGAAAAACTTAATATATTTGTATTAAGACAAATAAGTAGTAAGATTAATACTAATTTTATATCTATGACAATAATTTCATTAATGCTATTTTTAACAATAACAACACTTTCAACAGGCCTTAGTTTTAAGAATGCTTTGGAAAGTAGTTTAAAAGAGTCAACACCATTTTCGGCGTCAGCAGCTATGTATTTGGACAAAAGATCTAACTCAAAAAATATAAAAGAAAATCTTAATAAATTAAATTTTAAATTTAGTGAAGATGAAAAATATGTAATATATACTGAGTACAATTCAAATGAAAAACTAAAGGATATTCTTAAAGATTATATGAAAGAATCAGAAGATGTGAAAAAGTTTGGAGACAATAAAATTGAATTTGTAAAGCTATCAGAATATAATGATATTTTAAAGCTTAAAGGTGAAAAAGAAGTATATTTAAACAAGGATGAAGTTTTGATTTCTTCAATGTTTGCAGATAAAATTAAAGAAATTCATACGTTTATTAAAAATGAGAAAAATATAACTTTAAATAATAAAGAATATAAAATAGCAAACTCAGAGTTAATAGCAGAATCTTTTTATACAGATCAAATATCAGGGAATATGTTTACAGTTGTAGTTCCAGAGGATTTTAGTGGAGAATTAATTCCTTCAAGGTCTATTTTAAATGTTAATTATCCAGAAGATAAGTATGAAGAAAAATATACTGATTTATTTACGGATTTCATGAAAGGAAGTTATACAAGAGATGAGTATACTGATTTTGTATTAGGTTATACGAGAAATCAAATTTATACTAGTAACAGAAGTATGACAACTGTAATATTATTTATAACAATATATTTAGGTATAGTATTTTTAATTTCTAGTGCCGCAATACTATCACTACAGCAATTATCAGAAGCTGCTGATAGTAAAGAAAGATATAGTTCACTTAAACGAATTGGAGCATCTAAAGAGATGATAAATAAAACTATATTTAAACAAACTTTAATATACTTTATGATTCCCCTTGTTTTAGCTATAATACATTCAATAGTAGGAATTAGGGTTATAAATGATTTCATAATATTATTTAACAAACCAAGTATAGGAGTATCATCACTTGTTACCCTATTCGCCTTAGTAGCAGTTTATGTAGGATATTTCTATGCAACATATACTGGATACAAGAGTATAGTGAAATAGGATAAATAGCAGCCTAATAAGGTTGCTATTTTTTGATAGTGATAGTGTACGAATTATAGAATTAAATAAGGTAAGATTATATTATAAATAGCAATTTTGAGTATATAATAAAGATAGCAATAAATTATGTAATAATAAAATTTGTTATAGAGGTGAAAAATGTATAAGATTGTTATAGTTGAAGATTCAGAGTTTATAAGAGTGGAGCTTAAGACATATTTGGAACGATATGGATATGAAGTTGAAGCACCAGATTCATTTGAAAATATAATTGAATATATTAATAAAAGTAATGCAAATTTAATTTTACTTGATATAAATCTTCCTCTTTATGATGGGTACTATATATGTAGGGAAGTAAGAAAAAAATCAGATGTTCCTATAATAGTAGTTACAAGTAGAGATAGTCAAGTTGATGAGCTTATGAGTATGAATTTGGGGGCAGATGACTTTATTACAAAGCCATATAATACTGAAATACTAATTGCTAGAGTATCTGCAATATTAAAGAGAAGCTATGGGAAAAATAGTAATGAAGAAATAATGAGTTATGGGGATTTAAAATTAAATCTTGCAAATGGAAGTATAGCATATAACTCTAATACCATAGAATTAACAAAAAATGAACTTAGGATCTTAGCATATTTAATAAAAAATAGAGGTAAAATTGTTCCAAGGGATACATTAATGGATGCATTGTGGCAATCAGACTTATTTTTGGATGATAATACCCTATCGGTAAATGTAACTAGATTAAGAAAGAAAATTGAAGAAATAGGATTAGATAATATTATAGAAACTAGAAGAGGATTAGGATATATAATGCCATGAATATATTAGAATATATTAAAGATAGAAAAGTTAGAATAATAATAAATATTTTCTTATTTATTATTGTAGCCATCACAGTAATTGTTGCGGGAGTAAATAACTGGTTTGTTGTATTAATATTTTCAACATGGATAATACCGTTATTTATAAATATTTTTGCTGAATATCTTAAGCAAAACAGATTTTATAAAAATATGATTTCTGTATTAGAAAATTTAGATAAAAAGTACTTACTCCCAGAAGTAATTGAAGAGCCTGAATTTTTAGAAGGAAAAATAGTTTATGATGTTTTAAAAGAAACAAATAAAAATATGAACGAGAATGTTAAATACTATAAGGAAAAGCAAGCAGAATATAGAGAATACATAGAAACTTGGGTTCATGAAATAAAAACTCCAATTGCATCAACTAAATTAATATTAGAAAATGGTGGAAGTGAAAATTCATCTAAAATATCTTATCAGATAAAAAAGATAGAAGAATATATAGAACAAGTACTATACTATTCAAAAAGCGAAGATATAAGTAAGGATTATATTATAAAAGAATTCAATCTATCAGAAGCTGTTAAAATAGCAATAAAAAATAACTCTAAGGATTTTATAAATAAAAAGATAGCTTTGAAGCTTAATGAAATAGATATAATGATTTTTAGTGATATAAAATGGGTAAGCTTTATTATAAATCAAATTATAGGAAACTCAATAAAATATACACAAAAGGGAAAAGGAGAAATAAGAATATATACTAAGGCTAATGAAAATAGCAATTCTTTAATAATACAAGATAATGGCATTGGAATAAGTAAAAGGGATATAAATAGAGTATTTGAAAAAGGATTTACAGGAGAGAATGGGAGAATATTTGGTAAGTCAACTGGTATGGGATTATATTTATGCAAAAGCTTGTGTGAAAAATTAGGGTTAGGTATTAAATTAGAATCACATAATAATGTAGGAACGAAGGTTGAAATAGTATTTCCAATAGGTAAGTTCACATTATTTAATTAGTTATTTTAAAATAAATATTTTTATAAAGGACAAGTAAAACTTGTCCTTTGTAATTATAGCTATTTCTTTTTAAATAAGCTTACTCCAGCTATAGTAAGCATTGATGCAAAGCTTAATAATATTGAGGTGTTCTTCCCTCCGGTAATAGGAAGTTTATGACCATTATTATTTTTTTCTTCAACAGGATTTTTAGTAGAATTTTCTTTTAATTCTTTTATTTTGGCCTCAGCTTTTATAAGCTTGTCTAAGTTGATTATCGCTGAATCATTATTTGCAATAGTAACTAAATTTCTTGCAGCTTTAATAACATCTTCATCCTTTAAAGTTAAAGTTTCTAAAGTTGGAAGCTTGTCTATTGCAGAAATAGCAGTATTTTCCTTTAATATTTGTTCTTGCTTAATTTTTTCTATCTTAAGTTCTTCTATTTTATTTTCAGCAGAAATTAATACATTTAAATTAGTAACATATAAATCATTGTTTAAAGCTTTAACCAATGATCTAGCAGCAGTAACAATTGATTCATCATTTAATGTCAGTTTATCTAAAGATGGAATTTTATTAATTGCTTCTATAGCAGGAAGAGCAGCAGCTTCATTATCCAAGATTTCTTTATTAAATATTTTAGAATCATTTTCTACAGAAGCATTATCTATTATTGTAACTGCATAAGTATAAGCTTTAGTAGAATCTATATTAGTATCAATAAACTCTCTACCAGATTTTACTCCGAAACGAGCAATTAAATTCCTAGGATTGCTTATATCAACTGTATCTAAATTTCCTTCTTGTCTGTAAATACAATAAAATTTACTATCACTATTACTATCATCCCAGCTTAGCTTAATTGTATTATCTTTAATTTCATATTTTGCGTTAGTAACAGGAAGAGTTTCTATTTTATCAAGCCAAGGCTTTCCAGGAACATTGGCAGGTAAGTTTAAATAGCTAGTTTGTAAAATTTTATTAGCATGATTTAATATATCAAATTTATCACCAGAAGTTACAACAGTCTTAGGTAGAAGTTTATCAAAAGAAAAGAAAGCACTTCCTTTAACGTTTTCAAATTTTTGATTAAATCTTAATTGATTAGCTATTTCATATGGATTTTTAAAATTATTATCCCAAGACGCATCTATATATTTATAATTAGGGTGTCCAATGTAAAGATGAGAATTGCTAACTCCTTTAAATTGATCATCCCACCATTTAAGTAATTCACCATATGGTGCAGCGGCAGTATTAAAAGCCCAATAAATCTGAGGCGTTAAATAGTCAACTAATCCTTCTTTTACCCATTTTCTTGTGTTAGCAAATTGATCTCTTAGACTTGATGTAGATCCAACTGGTGTATTAGAACCCTCAGAATAATTTTCTGCATGTCCCCATATTCCAAATGGCGAAATACCAAATTGTATAGATCTATTTTCATTCATATTGATAGTAGTAACTTTATTTTTTACTGCATTAATTAAAAGATCTATATTATTTTCTCTCCACTTAGCAGCATTTTCAACAGTGTATTCCCCAAATCCCCTATTATAATCTAGGAAAGTTTGTTTATCTAAATCTTGTGCATAGAAAAAGATATCTTTACCATTATCAGTGTACTTATATGGATAAAAATAATCATCAAAATGAATTGCATCAACATCATATTTTTTTGCAACTTCTTCTACTCTTGAAACAACATAGTCAATAACTTCTGGTTTACCTGGATCTAAAAATAGCTTATTTTGAAATTCATAAACTAAATCAGTGTTATTTCTAGCAAAGTTATTTTCTGCAAGTTCGTTTAACTTTTCAGTAATAGATCTTTTATCAACATTGTTTGTGACTCTATATGGGTTAAACCAAGCATGGAATTCCATACCTCTTTTATGAGTTTCAGATATTAACCATTCTAATGGGTCAAATCCATTAAAACCAGGATCCTTGCCTTGGAATGTATAACTACTTCCACCTTTATGAAGATATTGAGACCATGGAGCAATATCTGATGGATACCAAGCATCAAGCATAGGACTTACTTGAAAAGTAACAGCATTTAAATTCAGTTCTTCAAATTTATTTAGAATTGAAGAAAGTTCAGTTTTAAATTCTTCTTCAGCAGATAAATTTGGATCACTTGTAACATCAGAAATATCAATATTTACCACAGTGGATAACCAGGCAGTTCTAAATTGCTCTTTTGGATTAACAAACTCATCTGGAATAGTTACTTGAGGTCCATTCTTGTAAAGGTATACTGGAGTGGTTTCATCGTACTCTACTTCTCCAGTGGCAAAGTTATAAGTTTTAAAATTAAATAAAGGTGACTCATTTTCTAATGCAGATGAGTTTTGCCAAGTTAAAGCTTGGCTTGAAATACTAGCCAGTAAAAATAAGGTCAAAGCTTTTTTCTTTATCATAATACCCTCCTAAATAATAAATAATAATACTTGTATGGAAAAGTTTACAAGTTAATAATATTGTAACTCAAAAGAATCAATATTTCAATATTATTTTTATAAAATGAAATATATTTTCAAAAGCTTTTTAATCTTTAAATTATTGTTATTAGTTACAAGGCTATATAGATTAGAATAAAACATATAGGGGCAATAATTATTTGTAAGCATAAAATATAATAGAAAAATTTCAGGAGTTGAAAAGATGGTAGGTTATAGGGGCTTTTATTATAATGATATAAACAATGACAACTCTTTAAAAGCAGAAGAGAAACATAATAAAGAAAGTAATAATATCAATCCATTAGAAATAAAATCATCTTGTAATGAGTTTTATCTAGAGCAGGAAATACAATTGATAGCATTAAAAGAATCTGTATTTGGGATAAAAGAAATAAGAGATGTTAATTGGAAAATTGACTATTTAGGAAAAGATATAACATTAATAAATAATAAAATTAGAATTAGTAGAAATTTAAAAGAAAAAAAATCAATTAAAATTACTTGTTTCGATAAGATAACAGGAGAAGAAGCATGTAGAGAGTTTCCAATAATTCTAAAAGAATTAAAAGATACATTAATACATTTTATCAAAAGTGATGGTGATTATTATGGTAATGGATATAAGTGGGATCTATGGAGCTTTTCCAATGACGGAAAGTCTTATCAAATAGAATTAGAAGAAAAAAATGACTTTGGAAGATGTGCTTTTGTGAAAGAAGAAAATATAATTGCAAGAAGAAGAGCGTGGGGAGACAACTGGGGAAATGATTGGTCAGAGCAAACAGCAACTTTTGAAATACCTGAATCAATTAAAAATTGTTATATTATTTATGGTGAAAACAAACTTATAACAAATTTAGAAGATGTGATTGAATATATAAAGCCTAAAATAGATATAGCACTAATGGATAATAATGATAATATAACAGCATTTTTATCCAAAGCTCCAATAGATGGAACAAAATTTTATATTTATATAAATGGAATTAAGAAAGAAAATTGTAAATATATAATTGATAAATTATCAAAAAAAATAGAGTTTATAGATTTAAATTTAGATATAAATCCAAGTGATTTAATTGAAATAAGAGCGAATAACACCTTTTTTCCATGCAAGGTTACAATGAGAAGATACTTAGATAAATATTATTATCATGAAAATGATATGGGAATTGTATATGATGAAAAAAAAATTCACCTAAGAATCTGGGCTCCAACAGCTTTCAAAATAAATTTGTGTCTATATGAAAATTGGTATGATACTAATGAAAATATCAAAATTTCATACGAAATGAAAAAAGATAATAAAAGTGGGACTTATTATGTAAATATAGATAGGAAAAGTAGTGAAAATAAATTTTATTTATATAAAATTTATTTTAAAGATATAGATAGAAAAGGAAAAGAATATATAAAAATAAATTATGCAGTAGATCCATATGCAGTATCGGTAGGAATAAATGGAGAAAAAGGATTTTTAATAGATATAAACAATGTTAAATCAATGCCTCTAGGATGGGTGTTTGATAAAAGACCACAGCTTTTAAGAAAGGAAGATTCTATAATATATGAAATTCATGTAAGAGATTTTACTATAAGTGATAATAGTGGAATAGATAAAAAAATAAGAGGAAAATATTTAGGATTAGCTAAAGAAGGAACAACTTATAAAGATAAAAATAGAAAAGTTATTATAAAAACAGGAGTTGATCATTTAAAAGAACTTGGGATAACCCATGTACATTTGTTGCCAATATTTGATTTTGGATCCGTTGATGAGAGAAAATCTAATAAAAATGGAAATAGAAATTGGGGGTATGATCCTAAAAATTATAATGCTCCAGAAGGAAGTTATTCAAGTGATGCATATAATCCAATTTCAAGAATAATAGAGCTTAGAGAAATGATAAAGGTACTTCATAAAAATGGAATAAGAGTAATTATGGATGTAGTTTACAATCATATGCAAGAAACTAGAGGGTTAGATAATATAGTTCCATCTTACTATTTTAGAACTGATTATAGAGGAAGATTTACAAATGGATCAGGGTGTGGTAATGAAATAGCAACTGAGAGACCTATGGTAAGAAAGTTTATAATTGATTCTATAAGACATTGGCTCAAAAATTACCATATAGATGGGTTAAGATTCGATCTCATGGAATTAATTGATATAGATACAATTAAAGAAGCAATAAAAGTAAGTAAAGAAATCGATGATAATATATTAATTTATGGTGAACCATGGAAAGGAGGAAATTCACCTCTTACAAATGGAGGAAATAAAGGTAGCCAAAGAGGGGAAGATTTTTCTGTTTTTAATGATATATTTAGAGATTTTATAAGAGGAAATAATAGTCCTTCTAATGGATTTGTTAATGGAAACTCACACGATGGAGCTACTGCTTGGAGCATAATAGAGGGCTTAAAAGGGTCGATAAATACGCTGACACTTAATCCAAGAGAAAGTATAAATTATGTAGATGCTCATGACAATTATACTCTTTGGGACCAAATAGAAAAAAGTTTAACACAAAATATAAAAGCTGAGGATTATAGAAAAATAACAGAAGAAAATATTTTAGACAATAATTTAGTGAGAAGAAATATACTAGCCTTATCAATAATATTGACAGCTCAAGGGATACCATTTATTCAAGGAGGAGTAGAGTTATTAAGAACCAAAAATGGTGATCATAACAGCTATAAGAGTCCAGATAATATAAATGCTATATTTTGGAGGGATAAAGCAAAATATATTAGTGTATTTAATTATATAAGAGGGCTTATAGATATTAGAAAAAAGTTTAATTCTTTTAAATTAAGTACAAGAGAAGAAATAAACAATATTGAAATCTCATTTTTAAACGGAGACGAAAATGTTGGAGTAATAAAGTGGCACTTTAAAAATTTTAATAGTATAGAAAAAGACATAAATGATTTAATAGTCGTGTACAATGGAACTTCAATAGATAATTATGATATAAAGCAATATATACCAAATTCCCAAAATGAAGATTGGAGCATAATTGCTGATTCTAATAAGGCAGGTATAGACGTATTAAAGAAAGTTAAAACATCAGAAATTCCTAGATTAAAATCATATTCAATTATGATTTTATACTCATAAGATTTATTTTGCGAAGCAATTTATATAGTTCACGGCATACAATTCACAGTTCACAGTTTTTGGAATAAAGTAACAGGTAACAGGTAACAGGCAACAGGTTATGATATAAATTGCAAAGCAATTTATAAATGAATAATAAAACAACTGTGCACTGTGCCTTGTGAACTGCAAACTAGAAATTTTGCTTCGCAAAATTTTACAACTGTGTACTATGAAGCCTAGAACTTTTTTCTATAATTCTATTTAATGGCAGCAATGAGATGATGATTAAAACTACAATTAGGTTTCCTCCAACAACTGAACCATTAACAATTAGAGAATAAAGGGTAGGAGACCATCCATCAGGAGCAAATTGTCCAAAGAATAGAACACCTGATATAAAGTGAAATATAAATCTTACAAACATGCCTATAAAAGTTCCAATTAGCTTTTTATTTTTGAAATATCCAGCAAGTCCAATAGCCATGAAAGGAAGAGGATAATCAAATAGTACTTGAATTGGATGAAGTATATAAGGACTTAAGATTAAATAAATAACTCCAAATAAGAATCCAGCAAGCATACCAATTTCAGGTCCATAAATAAAGGAAATTATTAAAATTGGTACCATACTTCCTAAATTTATACTTCCTGCTCCATTAGGCAAGTCCACTATTTTTATAAGATGAAGTATTGTAGCTAGTGCTAAAGCTATACCTATTCTAGACATTATTTTAGCATCAAGCTTAATCCTTTTAAACTTTATAAGAGCTAATATTAAAATTATTACTCCTATTAAAGTTGCCAAAGAAAGTGGGCTTTTTAAAATTTCAATAAAACTTTCTTTTATTGTGTTAATAAAATTATTCATAAAAAATACCTCCTAAAATATGCTAGGAGGTATCTATATAGCTTAATAAAAAAATTAATTCTATAAAATACATTGTGACTTTCCTACGCTGGTATTATCCAGATCAGGTAAAGAGGGTTAATGATTAATCATCTCTCAGCCAAAAGGCACCCCTAGCACTTAAATTATTTAATTTATAAGTAAAGTTTATATAAAAATAATTAAAAAGTCAATAAATTTTATTAGTAGATATTTGTAATAAATTACCGTTTATTTATTTTTTAAAAAAAGGTACTATATATTTAAGAACACAGTGTATAGTTTAATGAATAAATTTTTATATTATTTATAATAGTTTATAGGATGGGGAAAAATGAGAAACAATAAAAAGATAAAAGCAATAATAATTTTTCTTATATCTATTATTATTTTAATAAGTAGTAGTATTTATATTGTGAAAGCAAATAATGATAGAAAATTAAAAGTGCAAATAGAAGAAATAATTAAAGAATTTGATGATATTGAAATTATTAATATGAATAGTAATGAAGAAAATGTATATAATCATCTAAAAGAAAATTTTAATGGAAACATAGCTAATAATAATTTAAATGGAGCAAAGGATATTATAACTCAATTAAGTAATTTAAAATCATCAGTGGAAAAAAGAATTAAAGATGAAGAAGATAAAAAACTAGAAGAAGAGATAAAAGAAGGATTAGAGAAAGATGCTGATGAGAAAGAGAAAAATGAAGAAAATGATTCTACTGTCTTAGAAAATAATAATGAAATAACTAATAGTAATAATAGTACACAAACTCAAAATAATAATAATCCTAAGATCGCTGATACATCTGTAGCAAAAAACTCAAATCAAATAATTTCTGTCATAAGTACAGGAGGAAGTACAGCTGAGTTAGTTTTATGGCAGAAAGATAGTAATGGTAAGTGGTATAAGTATGATAGTATGTTTGCAAGATTAGGTGAAAATGGAATGAAGGATGCAAGTGAAGTATATGAAATGGACTTATGCACTCCAACTGGAGTATATAGCTTAACGGAAGCATTTGGAGTAGCACAGAATCCAGGAAGTAAGATTCCATATAGAGTATTAGATGGGTCAGAATATTGGGTAGATGATGAAAATTCACCTTATTATAATACAATGCAGTTTGGATCTGCAAATGGAAGATGGAATTCAGCAGAACATTTAATAGAGCATAGTGATTCATATAAATATTCATTAGTAATAAACTATAATAGATGGCCTGTAGTTCCAGGAAAAAGCTCTGCAATATTCTTACATGTAGATGTTGGAGTTCCTACATGGGGCTGTGTAGCTGTGGAAGTAAATAAAATGAAGGAAATTCTACAATGGATAAATCCAGCAGAGAATCCTCAAATAATGCTTGCTTTAAATTATAGTACACTTTACTCTTATTAAGAGATATTAGAGATATATAAAAGTTGGAAATAATTTTACATAAATATAGAGATATATTTTACTATAATAAGGTTGGAGTTATAAACAATATGCTTCCAACCTTATTTTTTATAATTATTTTTAATTAGCCATATCGATAAATTCTTCTTTTTCTTGGAGAGGCAAGATAATTATAAGCAGATGTCCAATAAGAGATTAAATGTGGTTTATATTTTAGAACATCCTTTAAAAATTTATCAAATAAGTGAAGTTTAACTAATATTTTAATTATATCTTTAGGATATGGAGTTACTTTTGAATATGGTTTTCTTGGATCTATTATCATAATTTTACCCTTTGAATCTACAAATATATGAGCATTTCTTATATTAATTCTTTTAAACTTTAATCTTTTTAAATCTTCAATAAGATCGATTATTTCTACTGATAGATTATATGGTAAGCCATGTTTTGAAATATATTCAAAGAGATTATCTCCACTTACGTAGTCTCTTATTAAAATATTACTTATCCTTAATATAGGCTTAGGAAAAAAAGGGCTATCTAAGGTTTTTCTAAGGATTTCTTCTTCATTCTTAGCAGCTTTTATGTTTTTAAATGTTTTAAGAGCATATCCTTCAGGGGTCAGGTATACAGAGCCTTCAGCTCCAGATCCTAAAAGTTTACAATCTTGAATTTCTAAT
The DNA here is from genome assembly GCA_027686065.1 of Clostridiaceae bacterium AF10-41. Lineage (GTDB taxonomy): Bacteria > Bacillota > Clostridia > Clostridiales > Clostridiaceae > Clostridium. The sequence continues at coordinate 7,914 of JAQCTH010000061.1, read as the reverse complement.
AAGTATTTCATATTACCACTCTATAATAATTACTTTTAGATATTATATGCAAAAAAAGAAAAGATGATATTAAATAAGTATTAATTAATGTAATATTATTATTAAAGGTAAGAAATATTAATTTTATGCTATGATATACATAATTAATACAAGTGTTTACAGTTTAGATAATTAGATTTATAATTATCTAATTAATAGATTGTAGATAAGAAGTATGGAGGGGATAAGATTGCCATTTATAGATTCTAAAGTAACTGTAAAGTTAAGTAAAGAAAAAAAAGATATATTAAAAGCTAAATTAGCAAATATAATAACAAATATTCCAGGGAAAAGTGAAAATTATCTTATGATAGGATTTCAAGATGAATATTCACTATATTTTCAAGGTAAGGAATTAAATTATGGAGCATTTGTAGAAGTTAAAATTTTTGGGAAAGCTTCAAAAGAATCTTTAGATAAAGTGACTAAGGAAATTTGTGAATTATATGAGTTAGAACTAAGCATTCCTCAAAATGCAATATATATAAAATATGAAGAAGTAGAAAATTGGGGATTTAATGGTTTCAACTTTTAATTAAATTTTGATTTTATATATCCTTTAGGGGGAGTAAAGATGGAATGGAAAATAAAAAGATTTGATGATTTAACAACAAGGGAACTCTATAGTATTCTAGAATTAAGAAGCAAAGTGTTTGTTGTGGAACAAGAATGTATTTATCAAGACTGTGATGGAAAAGACCTAAGTTCATATCATTTATTTGCTATAGAAAATAATGAAATTTTAGCCTATTTAAGAATACTAGATAAAGGAATTTCTTATGATGAAATATCCATTGGGCGTGTAGTAGTAAATAAAATTCATAGGGGAAAAGATTTAGGGAAAAAAGCAATGGAAAAAGCAATTGAATATATACATGATATTTATGGTAAAAGTAAAATTAGAATATCAGCACAAGTTTATATAAAAGATTTCTATAAGAGTTTAGGATTTGCAGAGGTTTCTAACGTATACTTAGAGGACGATATTCCTCACATAGAAATGCTAAGAGATATTGAAGACGAAAATTAATAAAAAGGAAATTATAAAAAGTATTATTTAGTAGTAACTTTTATAATTTCCTTTTTAAAGTCTATTTAATTAGTAATAAGTAAGATTGCCTTAATGTTAAGCAAAGTAAAGAAATAAGGGAATTTATAGATTTCTAATTTTTTATTATGCTGCTAATTGTTTTTCATTTAGAAGTACATTAATTCTTTTAAAGTAAGTGATTCCAAGAGGAATAGCAGCAGCAAACCAAGCAGCAGGGTCAGCTAAAGCAATTCCAGTAAAGTCTATTAATCCTGGTAATGTAAATGCAACTACAGTCCTAGCTATCATTTCAGCAACTCCAGCCATCATAGGAACAAAGCTATCACCAATTCCTTGAAGAGTATTTCTATATATAAAAATTAATCCTAGAGGAATATAAAATATAGAAACTGTATTTAAATAATGTCTTGCATATGATATTACTTCTAAATCATTTCCGTCTATAAATAATCTTGTAAAGGCACCGCCAAATGATACTACTACAATTGTTGAGACTATACTTACAATAATACTAATAATAGTACATTTTTTAACCCCTTCTTTTATACGATCTATTCTCCCAGCACCAAGATTTTGCCCAGAATAAGTAGCCATTGCAACTCCAAAGGTAACAGCAGGCTGCATAACAAGCTGTTGAACTTTAGAAGCAGCAGTATATGAAGCTATTATTTTAGAACCAAAGTTATTAAGAGCACCTTGAAGTACCATAGCTCCAGCAGCAGTTATAGAAAATTGAAGTGCCATTGGAACACCAATTCTCAATTGTTTTTGAACATAGTTTTTTCTTAGTTTCCAGTGATGTTTTTTTAATTTTAATATAGGAAACTTCTTTACTATATATATTGCACATAATATTGCAGATATTGATTGAGAAATAATAGTAGCATAAGCAGCTCCAGCTACACCCATTGAAAAATTAAAGATAAACACGATATCTAAAACTACATTTAGTATTGAAGCAATAATTAAAAAGTATAGAGGAGTCTTACTATCTCCAAGAGCTCTTAATATACTTGACAGCATGTTATAAAATATTATTGCAATATTACCAGCATAAATAATGATGATATAAGACAAGGAATCATTAATAATATCAGCTGGTGTATTCATAAGCTCAAGTAAAGGTTTTGCAGAAATCATACTTATAAAAGTAACTATAATAGTCATAATTATTGATAAAATTAAGGAACTTGCAAAGGCTTTTTTTACACCTTCTTCGTCATTAGCTCCAAATCTTTGTGCAACTAAAACAGAAAAACCACCTGTTAATCCAATAACAAATCCATTAACTAAAAAAGCCATAGCACCAGTAGAGCCTACAGCAGCTAACGCGTTAACACCGAGGAATTTACCAACTATTATGGTGTCAGCCATACTATAAAATTGTTGAAATATGTTACCTATAAGTAAAGGAATAGAAAATGTTAAAATTAGTTTTACAGGATTTCCTGTTGTCATATCTTTTGTCATAAATAGCCCTCCATTTATATAAAGTCCATAATAAATTTACACATATAAAATAATCTAATATTGTACAAACTTTCTCAATAATAACATTATAAAAAGTTATTATCAACATTATTTCAAATTTAGAAAATAAATTTGAGTTTTTAATACAAATAACAATTATAGAATTAGTAGAAATTTAATGCAATAAATATATACAAAATATCAAAATATATACAAAATATACAAAAATAATAGATGAATTTAATAACTTTGTAACAACTTAAACAAACTATGTAAAAATATGTTAAACTGTATTTATAAGAAAGAGGTTTAAAATGTAGTGTTATGAAATTAATTTAATTACAAAATATAAACCGAATGATTATTATATAAATGTAAAATTAGACAAGAATAAAATTTTTGAGAGGTAAAAATATGCAAGTAATTAATATATCAAAGGAAGAATTAAAAAAATTCTTATTAGTATATCAAGGGTTATATACTAATAATACCTTTATCGGGGAAGAAGGTATTAAAAAATTTATAGAGAGAGTTGGATGTATTCAATATGACCCATTAAATGTTGTAGGAAGGAATGTAGATTTAGTTATTCAGTCAAGAATAGAAGATTATGATCCTGTAATGTTAGAGGATTTACTTTATAATAAAAGAGAATTAATAGATGGATGGGATAAAATGATGGCTATATATTCTGTTAAAGATTGGCCATATTTTAAGAGAGTAAGAGATGAAAGAAAAAAGGAAGTTGAAAATGTATTAAAGAATAGGAACTCACTTGATGCAATAAACTACGTTGAACCTGTAAAAGAATTCATACAAAAAAATGGTTCCACTATCCCATCAGAAATTGATTTAGGTTCTGTAGAAAAAGGAAGATGGGGACATGGAAAGCTCTCAAGTGCTACAATGGATTATATGTGGAATAGTGGAGAGCTTGGAGTCAAGGAAAAGAAGAATACTCAAAAGAAATATGATTTAATTGAAAGATTATTACCTTCTGAAATATTATATGAGTCAGAGCCCTTTCAAAATGATGAAGAGTTCTATAAATGGTATGTTAAAAGAAGAATAGGTAGCATAGGGGCTTACTGGGATAGAAGTGGAGAAGGTTGGCTAGGTAATTATATTTCTAACAAAATTTTAAGACAAAGAATATTAAATGAATTAGTAGAAAAAGAAGAATTAATATTTATCAAAGTAGAAAATTTAAAAGAAACATTTTATTTAAGGAAAGAAGATATATCTATTTTAAATGATGCTAAATCTGTTAATGAAAATAATGTGAAATTTTTAGCCCCATTAGATAATTTAATTTGGGATAGGAAGCTAACTAGAGATATTTTTGATTTTGATTATACTTGGGAAGTATATAAGCCAATAGACAAAAGAAAATATGGATATTATGTTTTGCCGGTATTATATGGAGCCAAAATAGTAGCAAGATTTGAACCAGAACTTCATAGAGGGAATAAGCCATTAGTAATAAAAAATTGGTGGTGGGAAGATAATTTTGAAGTTACTAATGATTGCATAGATTCTGTAAAAGAAGCCTTAGATAAGTTCTGTAAATATTTAAAAGCAGATGGAATATCAAAAGATTCATTTAATAAAATAAATAGAATATAAATATTTGCTGAAGATATTGAAAGTGACCTTAAGATTAAGATATTAAATAAATTTAAAAAATAAAAATATATACTATTATTACTATAAATTTAAGGATATACTAATAAGCTTTTTAATAGAGCGGTATTAGTATATCCTTGTAAAATTTTTATGCTAAAGCAAATTGACTATTATATAGGTTAGCATAAAAACCACCTTTATTTAATAGTTCAGTATGATTCCCTTGTTCTATAACTTTACCATTATTCATAACTAAAATTAAATCAGCTTCACGAATAGTTGAAAGTCTATGAGCTACAATAAAGGTTGTTCTACCTTCCATTAATTTATTAAAAGCTTTTTGAATATAAATCTCTGTACGTGTATCTATACTGCTAGTAGCTTCATCTAATATAAGCATTGGCGGTTTAGATAACATAATTCTAGCAATACATAGTAGTTGTTTTTGTCCTTGAGATAGGGAACTATCATCTGTAAGTACAGTATCATAACCTTTAGGCAAGTTCATTATAAATTTATGAGCATGGGCATTTTTAGCAGCAGATATTATTTCTTCTAAGGAAGCATCGGGCTTACCGTAGGCTATGTTTTCTTTAACTGTACCGGAATATAGCCAAGTATCCTGAAGGACCATACCATATAAACTTCTTGTACTACTTCTAGTTATATTATCTATATTAATACCATCTATTTTTAATTCTCCAGAATTTATATTATAGAATCTCATAAGTAAATTAATTAGCGTTGTTTTACCACAACCAGTTGGACCAACTATTGCAATTTTAGATCCAGGTTTAACTTTTAAATTGAAATTTTCAATTAAACTTTTATCTGTGCTATATGAAAATGAAACATCATTTATATCTATATATCCTTCACAAGTATTTAAGTTAACAGAATCTTTAGAATCTGGAATTTCTTCTTTTTCATCTAAAATTTTAAAAACTCTACTTGCAGATGTAAATGCAGCTTGAAGTTCTGTTATAACTCCTGATATTTCATTAAATGGCTTAGTATATTGGTTAGCATAACTTAAAAATGAAGAAAGCTGACCTATACTTATAGTTCCATTAATAGCACTAATAGCACCAATTATTCCTACAGCTGCATAAACTAGTCCGTTAACAAATCTTGTACAAGGATTGGTTAGTGCAGAATAAAATTGAGCTTTTTGGCCATAGATATATAATTTCTTATTTATATCCTCAAAAGCTTCTTTAGATCTATCTTCAAAGGAAAAGGCTTTAACTACCTTTTGATTTCCTATCATTTCTTCAACATATCCACTTAATTCGCCGCGGACTTGGGATTGCTTTCTAAACATAGAATGACAATGTTTAGCTATTGTAGAAGCTGTAAATAAAGATAAAGGAGTTATTATAACAACTATTAAAGCAATTTTAATATTTATTGAAAGCATAAATATTAAAGTTCCAATTATAGTTATTACACCAGTAAAAAGTTGTGAAAATCCTTGAAGAAGTCCATCAGACACAATTTCTATATCATTAATTACTCCATTCATTATATTTCCATGAGAAGTACTATCTATATATTTTAATGGCAAGGAATTTAGTTTATCGAAAATATCAATTCTTAAATCTTTGATAGTTTTATAACTTACAATATTAGTACATCTAGTCATAATAAGTTGAAAAATTGACGAAAGTATAACTGTTATTGAAAGTGAAATTAATATTTTAAGTAATTTTGAAAAGTTAACATTTCCTTGACCTATCAATAAATCTATTCCTTCTCCTATAATTATTGGGGTAAAAAGTGTAAGAGTTATGTTAATTACTGCAGTAAAAAAAGCTAGAATTGTATATTTATTATATGGTTTTGTATATTTTAGAATTCTTTTTAGTAATGAAAGATTCATAAATCAGTCACCTCCTAATTTTTTATTTGAGAAGAATAAATTTCTTTATATACTTCACAATTTTCAATTAGATAATCATGACTGCCAATACCAGCTATTTCACCATTATCTAGAACTATTATTTTATCTGCATTTTTAATACTGCTAGCTCTTTGAGAAACCATTATTACTGTAGTATCTTTGACTTTTTCTTTTAATGCTTTTCTAAGATTAGCATCTGTAGCGAAATCTAATGCACTTGAGCTATCATCTAATATAAGTATTTTAGGATTAGAAACTAAAGCTCTAGCAATTGTAAGTCTTTGCTTTTGTCCACCAGACAAATTTTTACCTCCTTGAAGTATAGGAGTATCATATTGTTTTGGTAAGGCTTGTACAAAAGATGATGACTGAGAAACTTCTAGGGCAGCTTCAATTTCACTTAAAGTTGCATCTTCTTTTCCCCATTTCAAGTTTTCTAATAAAGTACCTGTAAATAATACAGCTTTTTGAGGTACTATTCCTATTAAATCCCTAAGAGATTTTAGAGAATAATTTTTAACATCAATTCCATTTACAAGCACTTGTCCTTTTGATGAATCATAAAATCTTGGAATCAAATTAATAAGAGTTGATTTTCCAGAACCAGTGCCTCCTATAATTCCAATAGTTTCATTTCTATTAATAGTAAAAGATATATTACTTAATGAATATTCATTAGAGTTAGTATATGAAAAGCAAACATCTTTAAATTCTATAAATGGATTAGTAGTGATATTATTAGGTTTAATAATATTATTTTCTGTTATTGTAGATTCAATTTCAAGTATCTCACTTACTCTATTAGCAGAGGTCGATGCTTTGGTTAATATAACTATTAATTGAGCAAAAACTATTAATGTAAGGAGAATTTGAGTTATATAATTTACAAATGCTATTGTTTCACCTTGAGTTAATGATCCAGAATTTATTTTTATACCACCAAACCATAAAATAGCAACAATAGATAAATTCATAATTATATATGTAAGTGGATTAAGAAGAGCAGAGACTTTTCCAACGTTAATAGATATATCACTTAAGTCATTACTAGCATTTTTAAATCTTAATTTTTCATTTTCTTCTTTTGAGAAAGCTTTAATAACCCTTGTACCTTCAAGATTTTCTCTAGTTATTAAAGAGATAGTATCTAATTTATTTTGTATTGTTTTATATAAAGGAAGAGATCTGCTCATTACGAAGTAAATAGTAAGAGTAATAAGTGGTATAGTAATTAAAAAAATCAAAGATAATTTTAAATCTAATGCTATAGCCATTATAGTTGATCCAATTATTATAAATGGAGCTCTAGACCCTAGTCTTATCATCATAGCAACTCCATTTTGTATTTGATTTACATCATTTGTTATACGAGTAATTAATGTTGGAGTACCAATTTTATCAATTTCACTATGAGAAAATGTATTAATCTTACTAAACAAGGCACTCCTAATAGCAGTTCCTACCCCTTGAGAAGCCTTCGAAGCATAATATTGACAAACTAAGGCAAAGATAAGTCCAGTAATTCCGAGTAATATAAGTATTCCACCCATTTTAAAGATATAAATCATATCTTTATTTTTTACTCCTACATCAATGATTTTGGCCATTACTATTGGAATAAATAATTCTAAGATTGCCTCTATTAATTTAAAAATAGGGCCTAGTATAGATTCTTTTTTGTAGTCTTTCAAAAATCGTATTAATTTCATCAATATTTATCAGTCCTTTATCAATAATTTTATAATTAAATATTATTATAACATTAAATTTTTATAATAAAAGTTATAGATAAGATTCAAAATAGAAAGAATTGTATAAAATACCT
>JAQCTH010000060.1 GCA_027686065.1 Clostridiaceae bacterium AF10-41 | reverse complement strand
AAATATAATATTTGATATATACTATACATAAAGTAAATATTTGTAAAAGGAGTGTTATAAATGAAATTTGTTAGAGTGATTTCACTATGCATGTTAAGTATATTTTTAATTGGTTGCAATAAATTTCAAAGTAATTATAAACTTGACCAAAAGAATCCTCCTATAATTAAAAATAACAATGAAACTGAGTCCTCAGAGAAAAATAAAAATAATGTAGACATGAAAAATATTATCGAAGATAGAGATAAAATTGAAATTCCTGATAATAGTAAAAATGTTTCTAATCCTGAATTAAGAAATAACACCTTTGTAGATAAATATATACAGGGAATAAATTTAATTAAGGAGTTTTGTAAAAATAATTTCTTAGATTTAAAGTATGTTGAACCTATTGAGGATAGAATCAGTAGATTTGATGGTGAGCATGGTGTTAATCTACTAGAAACTTTATCATCACAAGGTGCAGAGACAATTAAGTATTTTACCGAAAATGAAGTTTTAAATGTTGATCTAAATATTAGTATAACGCAAATAGATCCAAGTTTAAGAACTCCTGAAAACAATACTTTTTCTGATATAATATATAAAGCTTCAATAGAAAATATAGACGAAAACTTTAATTTTAAGGATTCAAAATTAAATGAATTTAGAAACACTTTAGTTGAAATTAATAATTTGAATTATGAAAAGATAGATAGCTATATAGGAGATATGGATTCTAAGAAAATTAAAGACTATATGGTGTTCTTTAATAAAATTGATGATGATAGATACGAAGTTATTAGAATAGAAAATAATAACTGCTATTACAAAATTGTCTATGATCCTAAGCTTTAGGATCATCTTAATAATGAAGAGTTTAATTTTAACTTTAATATCCTTCATAATAAACTAAAAGTGTAGTAACCTTTATAATAAGTTAATATACTTTTAGTTTATATACTATTGCTTTTCTTTATTCCTCCATGCATAAGTATCATATTATTGATAATAGCTTTTTTACAATATCAACAGACTTATTTGCTGCCATTAAACAATTAGATTCAAAAACATCTACACCACTTTCATCTTCAGTATCTGTTATTGACCTTATAGCTATAAAAGGAATTTGATTTACATAACAAACATGCGCAATACTTGCTGTTTCCATATCTACACAAAGCGGATCATACTTAGATATTATTTCACTTCTCCCCTTATCATCTATAAATGCTTCTCCTGTAACTATTTTCCTAAATAATATATTTTGACTAAAAATGTTATCATTAACTATTGTCCTACATAAAGATAATAAATTCTTATCACTTTCAAAATATATAGTTTTCATCCATGGATGATATTCTGTTAATATTTCTTCAGCAACATCGTGATATACTACTTCTCTTGAAATAACTGTATCTCCAATACCTAAGCTTTTATCAATTGCTCCTGCTACTCCAGTTACAATAATATTAGTTATTTGAAACTTATCTATTAAAATTTGAGTTGCAATTGCTGCGTTAACTTTACAAACACCACAATATAGTGCAACAACTTCTATATCAGCATATTTACCAATATAAAATTTTAACATTGCATGATATTCTAATTTCCTATTTGAAATCTCATTAATAAAAGGTCTTATTTCATCTTCTGAAGGTGCTATAATTCCTATTCTCATAAATTCATCTCCCATTTAATAATTAACTTATCCTAATTTATTCATTAATCTTTATATAACTATATAACCCTTTGAGTCAATTGTAAATATATTCCTCATATTTATCAATACTATCATATTATTTAATAGTATATGACTGAAAAAGCTACAAGCTTAAATGAAGTGAACTCCATTTAGTGCTTATAGCTTTTTATTTAGTGCAAATCACCTAATATTCTGATTTTACTTTTTATCTATTACTTTCTTAGATTTATTTTCTAAAATTACTTTCCCCATATATATCATGCATAAGGATATAATTATTAATAACAATGAACCATTCACATTACTACCAGTTTGAGGTAAACTTCCTGAGTTATTATTTGTGTTACCATTATTATCATCTTCATTATCTTTTATAACTGTAACATTTATTTTTTTAGAAGTACTGGCACCCTCGCTATCAGAAACACTGTAGTTAACTATATATTCTCCAGCTTTACTAGTATCTACAGTATTTTCTTCAACCTTTATAGATGCTGTTAAATCTCCATCCTCATCATCATAAGCTGTTACATCCTTTAATGGATTAAAATCTTCATTTAATTTTATTGTTTTATCATTTGCAGTTATAACAGGAACATTATTAATAGGTTCTTCAGGTATATATATTCTATAATTTTCTATTTCTGCTTTAAATTCTTCTGATTCTTTATCAACTATTTCATATAATTCTTCCAATGTATATTTACCTTCTCTTACATAGCTATTTCCTGTTAGCTTATCTATAAAATTAGTACTTAAATATTGAAATTTATCTGGATACATATCTCTAACTGTATATAACATAGCATAACCTGTCTTAACACCATTAAAATTATCTCTATCTGTTACATATAATTGTACTCCACCACAAACTTGATTTTTTCCGGTTGGATAATTTGCAGTATCTAATGCTGAGTACTTTGAAAATTGTGGTGTAAATGAAGCTGCTCTAAATTTCACTCCTGGTAAATTCAAAGAATTTAGTTCATTAGCTAAATCTATAGGATTTATCCATGGCGCTCCTATTAATTCAAATGGCCTTGTTGTTCCTCTTCCTTCTGATACATTGGTTCCTTCAAATACACAAGTTCCTGTATATACTAAAGCTGTATCTAATGTTGGCATATTTGGTGAAGGCATTACCCATGTATCTAATCCTGTTTCATCATAGTACATATCTTGTGACCATCCACTCATTTTAACTACTTTTAAATCACAATTGATATTAAATTTATCATTAATATATTGTGCATATTCACCAACAGTTAATCCATACCTTTGAACTATTGGATACATTCCTACAAAAGAACTAAATTCAGTATCAAGCAAATTACCTTGAACTTCACTAGCTATAGGATTGGGTCTATCAAATACAACAAAAGTTTTATTATTTTCAGCACAAGCTTCCATTGCATATGCTAATGTATTTATATATGTGTAGAATCTAGCTCCTACATCCTGCATATCATAAGCTAATATATCTACATTTTGAAGCATTTCTGTAGTTGGCTTTTTAGTTGTACCATATAAACTATAAACTGGAAGTTTAGTAATATTATCTACCTCATTTCCAACACCATCTCCAGCTTGTGCATATCCTCTAATACCATGCTCTGCTGCAAACAATGCTGTTAAATTAGTCTTTTCGTATAATACATCTATAGAGCTTTTGAAATTACTATCAATACCTGATGGATTAGTTATAAGCCCCACTCTTTTATCTTTGAATATCTCTAAATTATTATCAATATTATCTATACCAAGCTTAGTACTATTGTTATCGTCTTCATTTTTGTTTGATGCTTTGTAAATATAGTACTTTTCTGTTTTAGTCTTAAAATCATTAGATTCATTATCAACTATTGAATATAATTCTTCTAATGTATATTTACCTTCCCTTACATAGCTATTTCCTGTTAGCTTGTCTATAAAGTTAGTACTTAAATATTGAAACTTTTCTGGATACATATCTCTAATTGTATATAACATAGCATAACCTGTCTTTACAGCATTAAATTTATCTCTATCAGTTACATATAATTGTACTCCACCACAAACTTGATTTTTACCTGTTGGGTAATTTGCCTTATCTGCTGCTGAATATTTTGAAAATGTTGGAGTAAATGAAGCTGCTCTAAATTTAACACCAGGTAACCCTAAAGAATTTAGTTCATTACTAAGATTCATTGGGTCAATCCATGGAGCTCCTATTAATTCAAATGGTCTCGTTGTTCCTCTTCCTTCTGATACATTGGTTCCTTCAAAAACACAAGTACCAGTATATACTATTGAAGTAGTTAGTGTAGGCATGTTTGGTGAAGGCATTACCCATGTATCTAATCCTGTTTCATCATAATACATATCACGAGTCCAGCCTTCCATTTCTACAACTTCAAGTTTACAATTAATATTAAATTCTTCATTTATGAATTTTGCATATTCTCCTACTGTCATCCCATATCTTTGAACTATAGGATACATTCCTACAAATGAACTATAATCAATATTAAGTAAATTTCCTTGAACCTCACCTCCAATTGGATTTGGTCTATCAAACACAACAAAAGTTTTGTCATTTTCAGCACAAGCTTCCATTGCATATGCTAGTGTATTTATATATGTGTAAAATCTTGCTCCTACATCTTGCATATCATATGCTAATATATCAACGTTTTGAAGCATTTCTGCAGTTGGTTTTTTAGTTGCTCCATATAAACTATGAACTGGAAGTTTAGTAACTTCATCAACTTCATTCCCTACACTATCTCCAGCTTGTGCATTACCTCTTATTCCATGTTCAGCGGCAAATAATGTTGTTAAATTTGTTTTTTCATATAATACATCTATTGAACTTGTAAAATTACTATCAACACCAGATGGATTTGTTATTAATCCTACTTTTTTTCCTTCAAAAATATCTAAATTCTTATCTAAATTGTCTATACCTAATTTTACTTGTACATTACTACTTGCATTTACAGTTTTTATTTCTTTATCTTGAAATAATACTGTAGAAATTAAAAATCCACATGTAATTATTCCAAGTTTTCTTTTTAACTTTAAATTCATTAAATTATCCCCCTATTTAATAATAATTTTTCAGCAATTAATAAAAAATGTATGATAATCCTCCATGCTAAGTTTTAAAAAGTCCAACAATATAAACTTTTATACATAATAATATAAATAGGTATAATAAATACCAAATCTTTTATCATAGGTATTTCTAACTAACATTTTTTATAATATATAATTATTAGAATGATTTTCCCCCTCTCTTTTTTAATTTTTGAATTGTCTCTATTAATAATTAAAAATGCGCCTTATAAAACCTTTTAAAGATAGTATCATAGCGAACTTATAGTAATAACACTGCATTTACATTTATTACCATTGTATCATTTTAGAAATTAAGTTTCAACACTTTAACTTTTAAATATTATTCTATTTCACTTTTTAATATTTAAAATAAAAAATCCCAAGTACATAAAATACTTGAGATTTTTATATTTATTGCAGTTCAAAAGCTCCTGTATAGAGTTGATAGTATTTTCCTTTTTGCTGTATTAAATCATCATGATTTCCACGCTCTATTATTCTTCCTTGTTCAAGAACCATAATTACATCTGAGTTCTTAACTGTAGAAAGTCTATGAGCAATAACAAATACTGTTCTACCATGCATAAGTTTATCCATACCCTCTTGAACTATTGCTTCAGTTCTTGTATCTATACTTGAAGTAGCTTCATCTAATATCAATACTGGAGGATCGGCAATAGCAGCTCTAGCAATTGCTAAAAGTTGTCTTTGTCCTTGTGATAAATTAGCTCCATCTCCTGTTATCAGCGTGTCATATCCTTGTGATAAATGTTTAATAAATGTATCTGCATTAGCTAACTTTGCAGCTGCAAATACTTCCTCATCAGTTGCATCTAACTTACCATATCTAATGTTATCTGCTATTGTTCCTGTAAATAGATGAGTATCTTGAAGTACTATTCCTAGTGATCTTCTTAAATCATCTTTTTTAATTTTATTAATGTTGATTCCATCATATCTGATTTTACCATCTTGTATATCATAGAATCTATTAATTAAATTAGTTATTGTAGTTTTTCCTGCACCAGTTGCTCCAACGAAAGCTACCTTTTGACCTGGCTTCGCAAATAGTTTTATATTATGAAGAATTATCTTTTTATCATCATATCCAAAGTCTACATCATCAAATACCATATCTCCTAGCATTCTTTTGTAAGTAATTGTACCATCGCTATGAGGATGCTTCCATGCCCATATACCAGTACGTTCTTTTACTTCTTCTAACTCTCCATTTGGTTTTACTTTAGCATTAACTAATGTTACATATCCGTCATCAGTTTCATGATCTTCATCTAGAAGTTCAAAAATTCTTTCTGCTCCTGCAAGCGCCATAATTACAGAGTTAAATTGTTGTGACATTTGTCCTATTGGCTGATTTAAATTTCTAGTAAGTTGTAAAAATGACGCAAGTGCACCTAAAGTAAATCCTCCAACACCGCTTATAGATAAAAGACCACCAGCAACTGCAGTAAGAACATAATTTATATAACTTAAGTTACCCATTATAGGCATTAATATATTTGCAAAAGTATTTGCTTTATAAGCACTATCACATAACATATCGTTTAATTCATCAAAATTTATCTTTGATTCATCTTCATGACAAAAAACTTTAATAACTTTTTGTCCTTCCATCATTTCTTCGATAAATCCATTAACTTTTCCTAAATCCTTTTGTTGCCTTCCAAAGTAAAATCCACTTTTTCCGCCAATGGTTTTTATAACTTTAAACATTACAAAAATCATTACTACTGCAACAAATGTAAGAGGAATACTTAAAATTATCATTGAAATAAATACACTAACTACAGTTATTATAGCTGATATTAGTTGTGGTAAGCTTTGGCTTATCATTTGTCTTAATGTATCTGTATCATTAGTATATAAACTCATTACTTCTCCATGAGAATGAGTATCAAAATACTTTATTGACAAACCTTCCATGTGCTCAAACATATCATCTCTAATTTTTTTAAGACTTCCTTGAGCTACAACTATCATAATTCTACTATATATATAAGTTGATATTGTTCCTATATAATATATTACTGCCATAATTCCTATTGTCCTTAATAAAGGCATAAAATTAGGATTTGATTGCCCTAAAAATGGTGTTACATAATCATCTATTAAAGTTTTAAGGAATAATGTACTTGCTACAGTTGCAAGTGAACTAATTAATATACAAATTATAACTATTACAAATTTAAATTTATATTCTTTAAAGACATATCCCAAAAGTCTATTTAATGTCTTCATTGGATTTTTGCTTCCTTTTCTAGTTGACATCTTTCCTGGTGCTCCTGGGCCATGGCTTCTTACCTTTTGTCCACTATTTGGCTTCATCTTCACCAGCTCCTTTCACTTGACAATCATATACTTCTTTGTATATTTCATTTGTTATTAATAATTCTTCATGAGTGCCAATTCCATCAATTTTACCATCGTTTAATACTATAATCTTATCCGCATCTTCAACTGAAGAAATACGTTGTGCAATAATTATTTTTGTAGTATATGGTATTGATTGCTTAAATGATTTTCTAATTAATGCATCTGTCTTTGTATCAACTGCACTTGTGGAATCATCTAAAATTAATATCTTTGGTTTTTTAAGTAATGCTCTTGCAATACAAAGTCTTTGTTTTTGACCACCTGATACATTTGTACCGCCTTGTTCAATATAAGTATCATATTTATCAGGGAAGTTTTCTATAAATTCACTAGCTTGTGCAGCATTACATGCCTGCACTATTTCTTCATCAGTAGCATCTTTATTACCCCATCTTAGGTTTTCTTTTATTGTTCCTGAGAAAAGTACATTCTTTTGAAGAACCATTGAAACTTCATTTCTTAATGTTTCAATATCATAATCTCTAACATCTAATCCACCAATTTTTAATGATCCACTTGTTACATCATAAAGTCTTGGAATAAGTTGTACAAGGGTTGACTTTGCACTTCCTGTTCCACCTATTATTCCAATAGTTTCTCCTGATTTAATTTTTAAGTTTATATTTTCTAAATTTAAATTATCTTCCTTTTTGTTATAGCTAAAGTTAACATTATCAAACTCAATGGAACCATCTTTAACTTCATATATAGGATTTTGAGAGTTTTTCAAATCACTTTCTTCTTCTAATACTTCAACAATTCTTTCTGCTGATGATTTTGCCATTGTAACCATAACAAAAACCATTGATATCATCATAAGACTCATTAAAATGTTACCAGCATATGTGAATAAACTCATAAGTTCCCCAGTTTTCATATCACTTGATACTATCATCTTTGCGCCAAACCAAGAAAATAACAGAATAATTGTGTACATAGTAAATTGCATTATTGGTGCATTTAAAATTATTATTTTTTCTGCTTTTATAAACATTTTATATAAATTTTCTGAAGCCTTATGGAACTTATTAATTTCATGATCTTCTCTTACATAAGCTTTCACTACACGAATACCTGTTAAGTTTTCTTGTACACTAGCATTTAAATCATCATATTTTCTAAACACCTTTTTAAAAATAGGATGTGCATTTGAAATTACAAAATATAAAGAAATTCCAAGAAATATAATTGCTCCTAAGAATATTAATGCCATTCTTGAATTAATATAAAAACTCATTAACATTGCAGCTATAAGCATAAATGGTGCTCTTGCAAATGTTCTAATAATCATTAAATATGCATTTTGTACGTTTGTTACATCTGTAGTTAACCTTGTTACTAGCCCTGCTGTTGAATATTTATCTATATTTGAGAAGGAATAATCTTGTATTTTATAGAACATTCCTTTTCTTAAATTTTTAGCAAATCCTGTAGATGCCTTAGCTCCTGTTTTACCGGCTAAAGCTCCAAATGTTAGAGATACAAATGCCATAACTAGCATAATTACTCCAAGTATAGTTACATACTTTATATCTCCCTTCTCTACCCCATTATCAATAATCATAGCCATTAAAACAGGAATAATTACTTCAAGTATTACTTCAATTGCAATAAAAGCAGGAGTTAAGATAGAATCTTTTTTATACTCCTTAATATAACTAGATAATTTTTTAATCATACTATTCCTCCCTTTGTTAGATTTCTAACTTTAAAATCAAAAAAATAACTTTATTTTATTAGTTTGCCACTTATAATAATAAAATTTTCTATTTTAAATATTTATTTTTGTTAGGGTTCTAACTAAATGTATTTAAAAAAATTGCATCATTCTGCAATATTTTTTGTTAACTTTTCCAATATTTCATTAAACAATTCAAGTTCCTTTTCATTTAAAGAATTAAAAATTATAGATTCTACAATTTCTATTTCTTTATATACAGATTTATGAACTTCTATTCCTTTATCAGTTAAAATAATCTTTTTAAGTCTAGCATCTTCGCAAACACTAATCCTTTTAATAAGTCCATTTTTTTCCATTAAAGAAAGTACACTTGTTACCGACGAACGTCTAATATCAAACTCTTCTTCAATTGTTTTTTGAAAAATATCTCTTTTAGATGCTTGATGAGATATAAATCCCAAAATTTTTGCTTGCATACTGCTTATCCCATATTCTAATGATACTTTTCCTATTCGCCTTTTAATTTTATGAGATAAAATATTTATTTTTCTTCCAATGTGTTTTACTTCACTCATTAATTACACCTGCACTTTTGTTAGACTTCTAACTAATTATATAACTATTTAATATACTTGTCAATTTATTGATTTTGATTTATAAAAGTTCATATAAAATAATTTAATATATTATAATATTATTTATACAAATCATCTCAATTTCATATCAAATGTTGTTTAATATTGTAGTAATTTGAAATTAATAATGATACAATATTAAAAGGTATTTTTTATTCTCAAAATTAAATTAAAATTTTAATTTAATTTTAATTAATATTCAAATATATTATTAGTAATGGGGGTATATCATGAAATTTAAAGATAAAAAATTTAAAAGCATTAAAGTAAAAATGTTGTTATTACTACTGCCTGTAATTATTGTTTCAATGCTTATATTAGGATCAATGAGTTATTTAACATCAAAACAAATAATCAATAAAGAAATTGAATTAAATATGAATAGTGAACTAGATAAAAAACTACAAGAAATTGAAAAAAGTTTAGAAAGACATAAAAAAATATCTGAAAGCTTGGCCAAAGTAGCTCAATCTTCATATTCATCTTTAAGTAAGAATAACTTTTCTAGTATATTAATAGATTTAATCGAAACTAATACTGAAACTTTTGGTGCAGGAGTATGGTTTGAACCATTTAAGTATAATAAAGATATTGAATTTTTTGGACCTTATGCTTATAAAGATAATGGAAAAGCTATATACTCAAATGAATATAATAATACTAATTTTACATTAGGTGATTGGTACACATTAGGAAAAACTTCAAATGAAAATGTTGTTTGGACATCTCCTTATTATGATGACGTTATGGATGTATCTATGTTAACTTGTACAACTCCATTTTTCGATTCAAATAATAACTTTATAGGTGTTTCAACAGCTGATATAAATTTAACTACTCTGCAAAATAACATTAAGAATATGAAAGTTGGCAACAATGGTAGAGCATTCTTAATTGATAAAGACGGCTTATATATTGCTGATGCAGATGAATCTAAGATAATGAAAACAAATATTAAAGATGATAAAAATTCTACACTTGCTGATTTAGGTAAGAAAATTTTATCTGAAAAAAGTGGACAAGGAACTTTTAGTGATGATTATGGTGTTGAGAAAGTATACTATAAAACTATAGCTGAAACTAATTGGACTATTGCTATATCTATTCCAGAAAGTGAAATTTATTTAGAAGTAAGTTCTCTTATGAATAAAATTGCTGTTATAATTTTAATATCAATTTTATTGGTAGTTATAGTTATTGTGTTATTTGCAAATTATATAGGAAAAATATTAAAAAAAGTTAATAACTTTGCTATGAAAATGGCAAATGGAGATTTAACAGATCAACTTGATATAGAAAGTAATGATGAATTCGGACAAATGAGTACTCATCTAAATAAAATGTCAATAAGTATTCATTCTATTATAGAATCTGTAATGGAGAATGCTGAAAATATAAGCGCTTCTTCTGAGGAACTTTCTGCAACCGTTGAAGAACTTTCTGCCAAAACTATAACAATTAATGAAGCCGTTAATACTATAGCAAGTAGTATGCAAGAATCTAGTGCTACTACTGAAGAAATAAGTGCATCTATTCAAGAAGTAGATTCTAGTATAAATATTTTGTCTTCTAAGTCTATGGATGGAAGTAATAATGCTAGTAAAGCTAAAGAAAGGGCTAGTGTAGCTAAAAATATTAGTAACGAAGCTAAAAAAACTACTAAAGATTTATACATTCAAAAAGAAGCTAATATGAATAACTTAATTAAGGAGAGTTCTGTAATAGATACTATCAGGGTAATGGCTGAAACCATATCATCTATTTCTGAACAAACTAACCTACTAGCACTAAATGCTGCTATTGAAGCTGCAAGAGCTGGTGAACAAGGAAAAGGATTTGCTGTTGTTGCTGAAGAAGTTAGAAAGCTTGCTGAACAGTCTTCTTCTGCTGTAGTAGAAATACAAAATACTATAGAGTCAGTAAAACAAGTATTTATTAAAAGTATAGATACTGGTAATGATTTATTAAAATTTATTAATATTGACATAATGAAAAACTATGAAGAGTATGAGCAGACAGGAAATCAATATTATAATGACTCTGACTTTGTAAGTAATATGTCAGATGAAATTGCTGCAATGTCAGAAGAAATTACTGCTACTGTTGGACAAGTAACTGAAGCAATTCAAAATATGGCTGAATCTTCACAAGAATCTACTGAAAATGCTGATACTATAAAAGAAAATATGAATGAAACAACAAAAGCAATAGAACAAGTGGCTCAAACAGCACAAAGTCAAGCTGAGCTTGCTCAAAAATTAACTGAAATAATACAACAATTTAAAATTTAGATATAAATTTAAAATTTACTTTAAGTGGTAGATAAATACTATATTGATTTAAATTTATTAAACCCACTAAATTAACACTTATATAAAAATTGGAATGAGGCTGTCGCATAGACAGCCTCATTAAGAATTGATAATTAAAAATGGATAATTATTTCAAGTAATTTAGTTTTGAAAACTCCTAAGGGAGTTTTTTCATTAATTTTTCATTTTGTATTCTTAATTTTAAATTATGCGACAACTTCTACTTTATATTTTATCTATTGAAATATCTTTAGGCTCAAATTTAAATTTTCCAATTTCTATATTAGGCTTTGTCTTTCCATGGAAATCGCTTCCACAAGTTATTATCATATTATTTTTTATAGCCTTAGTATAAAAATATTCAATTTGCTCTTTTGTATGATAACTACTAAAAACCTCTATTCCTTCTATTCCTTCTTTTATTAAATTATCTATTAAATTTAAATTATCTTTTAAATTATTCCCTGGATGTGCTATTACTGCTTTTCCTCCATTTTTATGGATTAATCCAATGGCTTCTTTTAAACTTATAAATTTTATTGGCACATATGCTGGCTTTCCTTGTGCAAAATAATCCCAATAAAAATTTACATAAGGCATATCACTCCTATTTCCACCTTCTAAATACGGTTTTAATATTAATGATTTTCTATTTTCACTATCTTCTAATAAGATTTCTGCTATTAATTCTCCTGTAACAACTCCATTTGATGATCTTTTAATAACTTCATCTTCAAGAATATTTAAACCTGTATATTCTTTTATTAGTCTTATTTTTTCTTTTGAAGCCCTTTTTTCTTGATTTAGAATATCTTCTTCAATATTATAAAAATCCTTTGACTTATAATCTATATTATATCCAAGTAAATGTAAATTTCTCTTATTAAATGTACAATCTATCTCTATTCCTGGTATAACTTTTATATTTTTATTCTTACTATAGCTTAAAGCACGGTCTACCGCTCTTACTGAATTATGATCGCTTATAGAAATTATTTCAACATTGTTTTTTATAGCTCTATCAATAATTTCTTCTGGAGTGAATTCTCCATCATCACTAAAACATGAATGCATATGCAAATCTATTTTACTCATATCCTTCTCCTTGTAAATATCTATATTTTATTATAATTCTACTTATATTATACAATTATTTTATTATAATTAATTTTCAAATATAGATAATTTTACTCTTATATTTAATTAATATGCTAAAATTTCATATCCATCATCTGTTACCAGTACAGTTACTTCCCATTGTGCAGATGGCATAGAATCTGCTGTATATATTGTCCACTCATTCTCCTGGTCCAAAAACACTTCACTAGTCCCCATATTCAACATAGGTTCAATTGTAAATATCATTCCTGGAACCATAAGCATTTCAGTTTTAGGCTTTGATATATAGCTTATCCAAGGATCTTCATGAAGTTCTAACCCAACTCCATGTCCCCCAATTTCCTCTACAACTGAGTATCCATTTTTCAGTGCATATTGATGCACTGCATATCCCATATCACCTAAAAATCTCCAAGGCTTGACTTGCTCTAAACCTTTTTCAATACACTCCTTAGCTACTTTAACAAGATTCTTTTTTTCTTCACTTACTTCACCAATACAAAACATCCTTGATGAATCTGAATAATAACCTTTATAAATAGTAGATATATCTACATTAATAATATCTCCATCCTTTAATTTATCTATCTCTGAAGGTATTCCATGGCATACTTGACTATTAATAGATGTACATGAACTTTTAGGATATCCTTCATATCCTAATGTTGCTGGAATCCCCCCCAATTCTATAGCCTTGGAGTATACAAGTTTATCTATTTCTTCAGTTGACATTCCCACACATATTTTATTTGAAATATAGTCTAATATAGCAATATTAATTTTTCCACTTTCTCTTATACCATCAATTTGCTCTTTTGTCTTAATAATTTTTCTTGATGGTACAATATGACCTTCCACTTTAAAACTAATTATCTTCTTATCAAAATCTTCATGGCAGAATTTATATTTCTTTTTACTACCACACCAACATAAATCATTTCTCCCTATTTTATTAAGCATATTTTTACCTCTTCTTTAAAATTAGGAGTAATCTAAGTATTAAGTTATCTTAGCTTTTTCAAACAATAAAATTTCAGATGATTGCCGCCTATAATTATTTGGTGTATATCCATATGCCTTAACAAAAGCCCTTGTAAATGCTTCCTGAGAAGAAAAACCATATTCTACAGCGATATCTAATACTCTACGTTTTGTATTTTTAATATCTACTGCTGCTAAACTTATCTTTCTATTTGCAATATATTTTTTAAAGGTTATACCAACATACTCATGGAATCTTTCTGAACAATAAAAAGAAGAGTACCCAACATAATTAGACATTTGTTCTAAAGTCGGATTTTCTTTTATATTTTCTTCTATCCAATCAACCATAGTTTCTATAGTTTTTACTGACAACTTTATCACTCCTTAATTAAAGGTTATCATTTTTTAATACATAAAACTTGATATAACTTGCAATAATATCTTACTAAATAGAATTTATTTTTATTATGACTATTTCTTAACATAATTAATTATTTCGTCAATATTTTTTCTTCCTGTAAAATCAACTAGCCTATCATAGCATGCTAACACGCCCTTCTCATCCGAAGTTAATTCTTTTTTCATCTTTATTTTAATTTTTAGTAACGTCATTAGATCTTGGCTATCCATACTAATATTATTATATATTTTACATTTTAGTGCAATATAAAAACTGTACCTCGATTTTAACGTCACATACTAAAATGAAACTAAAATCAAAGGTACAGTCTTTTTAATATTTATCTAATAAATCTATTTTAGAATATTTATTAGGCACTTATTATTTTCCAAAAACTTGGATTTGACTCAATGCTGGGAAAGGTGATGGATCATCAGCTTTTATTAAATCACTAAATGTTAACCAACTTATCTTTTTTTCTGGGAATCCTATAATATGAGCCTTATCACTTTTTGCTAAATCAGATGTTAACTCAGAGTTATCTGAAAATCTAAAAGTAACTTTTACCCACCAGTTATCATGCGGAAAATCTGATCTTGTATATAAAATAATTTTATCTGTAACTATTTCTCTTCCAAAATCAATTTTAAGACAAGCATCATCTCTCATACCTATTCCCCATGATTCATATGGCCATTCTCCATGATCATGATTTTCACAGTTACCATTTATGGCATTTCTAGCTGCAAAAACAGCTTCTCCTCTAGTTTCTACATTTGCAGAAGCATGTGGATATACCCCATCAATGCCTTGTTGATCCATTTTATTTAATGCTAAATTTCTATACCATTTTACTTCTTCTTCTCTGGCAATTCTTACTGATAATAAATGTTTGTCTCCATAAAATACCTTTGGTGAATAACTTACTTTCTTTTCTCCAAAAGGAATTTCATATGTTATAAGATTTTTTGTTACATATATTAAAGATTCTCCCATTGCATCATCAATTTCTGCTACAAGATAAATTTCTTTATTAGATGTTTCAATTTGTATCTTATCGCCTTCTTTGTATTCTTCTTTAAATACAAGTCTAACTTCATTACATTCCTTATTTTCAGCTTTAATATTTCCATCTTTATCTAATATCTTTAATGATAATTGAATCATAATATCTCCTTAAATTTAAATATGCTAACCTAAAAGATTTTTAATATATTCTTTCATTTCATCATCTTTACAATTTTCATAAAAATATTCCTTAAATTTAGTACCACTTACAGCACCTTTTAATAAATCTTGATCTATCTTTTTTAAAATTGTTAACATATCTGTATGTGTAACTTTCTTAACTTCATCTAATATTTTCTTATTTCTTTGTTCCGGAATAACTCTATCTTTTGGATATCCTTGACCACTCTTACCTTCAAATAATTTTTCAAAAATATATTCAAGATTTAATTCTGCTCCCCATCCAAACCCTTTAGCAAAAGGAAGTGATATTGCATTACCATCATTAATTTGTGCAAACATATATGCATCTGATGGATCTACAACATGTCCACATAACACTCCTGGAAAAGAGTTACATGCAAGCATTGCGCCTTCTCCTGTTCCACAGCCTGTTATTACATAATCTGCTGCTCCAGAATTTAATAATATTGCTGTTAAAATACCATTTTGAACATATGTTAATTGTGCTTCATCTTCAGCACTATACATTCCATAATTAAAAACTTCATGTCCTTTTGGCTCTACTACCTTTTTTAATGTATCATATATCATTGAATTTTTTGCGGCTTGACTATTTTCATTTATTAAAGCAATTTTCATTTCAATTCTCCTTCCAATTATTTCTTACCCCTGGGGTGTAAAATTTACCAATTGGTAAATTTTACACCCCAGGGGAATATTATTATTGTGGCTGCTTTCCGATATAAGCTAATATACCACCATCTACATATAAAATATGGCCATTAACAAAATCAGAAGCATCTGAAGCCAAGAATATAGATGGACCTATAAGATCATCTGTTGTTCCCCAACGTGCTGCTGGAGTTTTAGAAATAATAAAATTATTGAAAGGATGTCCTTCAGTTCTAAGTGGTGCAGTTTGTGGTGTTTCTATATATCCAGGTCCTATACCATTACATTGAATATTATATTCACCATATTCAGATGCTATATTTTTTGTTAACATCTTAAGTCCACCTTTCGCCGCTGCATAAGCTGAAACTGTTTCTCTTCCAAGTTCACTCATCATTGAGCATATATTTATTATTTTCCCATGACCCTTTTTAATCATTCCTGGTATTACTGCCTTAGATACTATAAATGGCGCATTTAAATCCACATCTATTACTTTACGGAAATCTTCTGCTTTCATTTCAAGCATTGGAACTCTTCTTATTATTCCTGCATTATTTACAAGTATATCTATTATACCTACTTCCTCTTCTATCTTTTTAACCATTTCAACTACACCATCTTCATCTGTAACATCACAAACATATCCGTGTGCTTTTATTCCATGTTCTGCATATGCTGCAATTCCTTTATTAACCAAATCTTGATTGATATCATTAAAAACTACAGTTGCTCCTGCTTCTCCATATGATTTTGCTATTGAAAATCCTATTCCATAAGATGCTCCAGTTACTAAAGCTACCTTTCCCTCTAATGAAAAACTCTTCATAATATCCATAATAAAATCCTCCTAAAATTATATTTAATAGTATTATTTTTATATTTATATAATTATCTTAATTCGCTTAATTTTACAGCATCCATATCATCAAAATCTTGATTTTCTCCAACCATTCCCCAGATAAAGGTGTATGCTCTTGTACCTGCCCCTGAATGTATTGACCAACTTGGTGATATAACTGCTTCTTCATTTCTTATAACAATATGTCTTGTTTCTGTAGGTTCTCCCATATAATGCATTACAAAATTATCATCCTTAATATCAAAATATAAATAAACTTCCATTCTTCTATCATGTGTATGGCATGGCATTGTATTCCAAACACTTCCTGGCTTTAATTGAGTCATCCCCATAACTAATTGGCAACTTTCAACTTGTCCTGGGAGTATATATTTTCTTATTACTCTATGATTGGATTCCTCTAATGATCCAAGCTCTACCGTTACACACTCTTCTGGTTTTATTAAAACTGTTGGATACTCCTTATGGGCTGGTGCACTATTGAAATAAAATTTTGCCGGATTATTTTCATCTTCACTAGCAAATTCAATATCTTTAGTTCCCATTCCAATATACATACCATCTTTATAATCTAATGAATATCTTTGTCCATCTAGTGTAATAGTCCCTTTGCCGCCTATATTAATTACTCCAAGTTCTCTTCTTTCTAAAAAATACTTGGCTCTAAGTTCTTCCCCAGCTTCTAATACTAAAGGTTTTACTGGTACTGCAGCCCCTATTATAATTCTATCAATATGGCTATATACCATTTTAACTTCATCTTTCTCAAATAAACTTTGAATTAAAAACTCTTCTCTTAATTCCTTTGTCGTATAATGCTTTACATCTTTTGGTGATGCTGCTGTTCTTAATTCCATCTTTCCTATCCTCCTCTATATCTTATCTTGTAACTATAGTTTAACATTTTAAATTTTCTATTTCTTGTGATTTCATGTCATAAATATTGCAAATATTGAACTTAAGAATTATAATTATTGTAAATTATCAAGGAGGGATTATTGTGATTGAATTTAATTCATGTGAAGCTGCTATAAAAAGTGCCTTAGAAAATCAATATTTTTCTATAGCCCATTTATATAAAGAAGAGAAATCTATGGCTATGCATATACATGACTCTTATGAAATTTACTACTCAATAACAGGGGGAAAGCAAATTCTTATTGGTAATAAATTTTATGATATTAAACCTGGAGACTTATTCGTTATTAATCAATTTGAAAGTCATTACATATCTAAATTAGATAAAATAGTTCATGAGAGGATTGTGCTTTCAATTGAACCCGATTTTTTAATATCCTCTTCCACTAATAAAACTGACTTAAATTACTGCTTTTCTAGTAGAAATAAAAACTTTAGTCATAGAATTTCTTTAAATAAAGATCAACAAGGTAGGTTTAACTATTTCATAAATAAAATACTAGCTTCTGAAGGTTTTGGAAACGATATAATTGAATATGCTACATTTTTAGAATTAATGACTTTTATTAATAAAATTTATATAAGTAACGAACAGCCTTTGTCTGAAGAATACTCCTACAAATATAATCAACAAGTAGATGAAATAATAGAATATATAAATGCAAATATAACTGAACCAATTACAATTGAGCATTTAGCAAGTAATTTTTATTTAAGTGCCTCTTATATTTGTAGAATATTTAAATCTGCAACTGGTACAACAATTAATAAATACATATCTGGAAGAAGAATTTCTATAGCCAAATCCATGCTAGCTAATGGAGAAAATGTCAATGATGTTTGTGAAAAATGTGGTTTTAATGACTACAGTAATTTCCTTAAGACATTCAAGAAAGCTGTTGGTTTTTCACCTAAAAAGTATTCAACTTTTAGTACAAGCTAACAAATTGTAATTAATTAATAATACCAAAAATGGAAAATTTTCCACCCCTGAGGTGAAAAATTTTCCATTTTTTATTTTATACTTTTATTTAGTTTCTTGTCATATATTTTTTAAATAATATATCTGCAATTTCTGGGTTAGTTTCTTTTAATTCATTAAGGTAAACAAATGCACTTCCTTTATAATCTTTTTCTTCTCCAAGCAAAATTACTTCATAACAACTTCTTAATATGTTTACTATACAATTTTCGAAATGATTTTCTTTGCAACTTTTACAAGTCTTTAAGATATCTACTACTCCATCCATTATATATTCTTTGTCATATATTCTTGTATCTGTTATAGGAATATTATAGTAGCCATCTACAACATATGTTACTTTATTAATCATGCATTTTTTTATACATTCAGTCCCATACCCAACTAGACATGTTTCTCTTTCGCAAACTCCACATTCATTTTCAGAAAGACAACAAGGACTAAGCTTGTCCACCAATCTACTAAAATTTATTTCTTTAAATGCAACTCCCATTTTTATCCTCCACTTACTTAAACTTAAACATTAAAAATTTAATTCTAAATTAAATTATATCATTTATCTATAAAATAATGTAAGATTTTTCTTAATCTTGTTTGCTTTATTCTTGTTTTTATATAATATATATTTTTAACTTATAATTTAAATAATTTGTGAAATTATTTATTCACTAACCTTTTTATTTTAATTTTTGAAAAAAAAATGCTCAACATATTTGATATGCCAAGCATCTTATTATTTATATACCATCTCATTATACTTTTTATTAAATTATCTTTTTTATTAATGTAGAAATATTTTCAATTATGCTGTTTCTTCCGCCTTCTGATGATTTATTTGCATCTCTTCTAAGTTCAGTTGAGTTTAATCCTTCATCTTTGCAATATTGTTCAAGTTCTGACGAATTTTTTCTACTATTAATATTAGTACTATTATTAAATTCTCCGATAGTGTACATATATAATTCCTCCAATTCTTATTATTTCTCCTACTTTCTTATTATTCTCTCTAATTTTCATAAACATATTCATAATAACATCCTCCTTTAAATTATTTTTTATATTAAAAATGACCCTAGTTTCCCCAGGGCCATTAAAATATCACTTTTATTAATAAATAAGTGCATAAAAAAACCATGAGTATAATAACTCATGGCAATATGCTTAAATGATAAATTAAAATTATAAAATTATAAAATATCTCCACTGGCAGAGCTACTAATTAAAAACAATCTATATTCAATTTTATTTTTGTTGTATATTAAATTCATAGACATAACTCTACCTCCTTATTTATATTTGCTTAATATTATTTATATTTAATTAATTACTTTACTACTTTATTAGTATATACCCTTATCCACATTTTGTAAACAAATAAATCTAAAAAAATATGATTTTATTATTTTTAACTTGTTTTGTATATAAAATTTTCTAAGTCTAAAGTCATATGTATATCAAATGGCTCTAATTCAAATAATGATTTATTTATTTCACCTGTTATTTTAGCTCCTAAAGCAGAATAAAAATCCACAGTATTTTTAAATGGAGTTGCTGATATATATAACTTTTTTGCTCCTAGTTTTATAGCATCTTTACATACTAAATTTACTAACATTTTTCCTATTCCCTGTTTACGATAATTGGTACTTATATATAGCATATCTAGTTTAAGTTGATCTAATTTTTCGCCAATTAATTTACTTTCTAATGCAACAAGCCCAACTATCTTACCATTATCAAAGGCTCCATATATTTTTCCAGCTCTTTTTTGTATATTAATAAGTCTGTCAATATATTCATTTAGTTCTTTTAAATTCCACTCTTCTATATTATAGTATTCATCTACTAATTTCAGCTTTTTATCTATATAATAATAAACTTCATTTACTACCTCTTTTCTATCAATATCTTTCAGTAAATCTAGTTCTGATTTATTAAGTTGTTTATATATCAAAAGCCCACCCCCAGCTTCTACTATATTATTGGTATATTCAAATATTTTACAAATTTCGTATTTATGTTATTTTTAATTTTATAGTTATATTAAGTATATGTGTTTTTCAATTTCTTTTAAATTTTCTCTGCTTGTCCAATCCGATTCGTTATTTATAGATTCAATTAATGCCTTCTCCCAAGGTTCTAATTCTGATGAACCCTTCTTGCTTAAAAATCCTTTTAACATTCCAATTAATAATTTATCTTTAAAAGTCATAGCTTTCAAATTAAACATTCCTCTTAGGTAAAACAATTTAATATTTCCTAGCTCTCCAGATAAGTTATGTTTCTTTAACTCATTATAAGCTTTTTCATCATATGGTGATGCTCCAACTGCAAATACCAATATTTTTTTATCTTTTAATTTATTATAATTCTTTTTAATTAATGATAATCCTGAAATTCCAGAAGCATAAACTCCTCCTCCATATATAATTATCTCATACTCTTCAAGATTTTCTATTTTGCATTTTTCTTGTGAATATAAATCTGCTTTTATATCTTCTGCTAACCATTCTGCATATTTCTTTGTTGCTCCATATTTACTTTTATACACAACTGCTATTTTTGACATATTCTAATCCCCCATAACCATAATTATTTTTATCAACACTATCTTCAAACAAGTTAAAATAATCACATACTTCTATAGCCAAATCTATAAATGCCAATCCTTGAGCTGTAATAATATTCTCATCTCTAACTACTCTTTCGTTAACAAAAGCTTCTCGTAAAAAAGGATCTTCATATCCAAATACCTCTTTATGCTTTTTAGTCCATATTTCTACTGGAGTAGTATAATTTTTATTATTTAAAATACCTGCTTTAGCTAAAAATATTGTTCATGATCCACAAATTCCTCCAATCAGTTTTCTTTTGAATTTAAATTTTGTATTAGTTTAATTAATTTTATTTATTATTATAATATTTCAACTATAGCCATTGTAGAAATTATAAAACCTATAACAATTAGCAGCGCACCAACATTTTTATTTCTTTTTCTAACTGGATTAGAATTAATTCTGTTTGCTAATTCAATTTGGCTTATACCAGAAAATAATTGACTTAATCCTAATATAATTATTACAAAATTCAAATTTATATACCCTAAAAAATATATTGATATTGCTATAAGCGTTATTGTAGAAAAAATAATAGCTAGTATTGACCACGTTTTGTTCTTTATTTCCATATGTATATTCCTTTCTCAATAAAAAATGTATTTTATACCATTATACACAAGTTATAATGTTAATTAAATATCATTTCCCATATATTAGAAAATTAAATTCATTAAACTTATCCTTTTCTAACAATTTATTTTAATACTTTAAAGAAACTATATTACTAAATAAAAATATTAATATATCAAATTCTAAATAATTACTAAAAATAAGCTAAATGTTTGAAATTTTAATAGGTATTTTATACAATTCTTTCTATTTTGAA
>JAQCTH010000006.1:12681-94834 GCA_027686065.1 Clostridiaceae bacterium AF10-41 | reverse complement strand
TATCTATGAAGGGTACTCCTTCTTCATTTATGTTAAGAAATATTGGGATAAATACATTGAATTTAGATATTGCTATATAACAATAAAAAATAAAATGAAAAAATATTGAGGATAGTATATAAGAAGGTATATTATTTTAGTATAAAGAATTTATTGGAGGTAATAAGCCTATGACATTAGAAATTAATTTTAAAAAATATATAGAGGAGATTGAATTAATAGATGCTCAAAATCGTGTTGAGTGTGATTTATATTCAATAATTGCATATATTATTAGGGCCAGTAAACAAGGTGTGAATATTTCTTTAAGAGATGTTTCTACAAGGCGAGGAACTGAATTTTCTAAAAGGTTTATAGGTGATTCGGGATTTCCAGACTTTGTAATAAGAACAAGAGAGATGAGTAATGACGCGAAAGTTCTTGGAGCAATTGAGGTAAAATATGTAACTGAAGATTTAGATTTGGAAAAACATTTAGAGCAGTTAAGTGGGCATATTAACTCATATAAGCAAGTAATTTATACAAATGGACTTGTATGGAGATTTTATAAGTTAGATAAATATAAAAAAGATGAACAACCTGTATGGGAATTTAGACTTGCAGAGGAGAGGAAAGGCAGAATTGAATGGGGAGGTGGTGATGAATGGAATAAATTACTAAAAAAATTAGATGATATAGATTGGATAGGACAAAAGTAATTTGTAAATATTAAATTTAAGTTTAAATAATAGATAAATATTATAAGAATTCATAAAGAGCATAAGAAAGAATTTTAGGGAAGTATTGGAATAAAGTGCAACAAAAAAAATTGGTTCATATGATATTATCAGAAATAAGAATAAATGAAGTAAGAGAAATAGATTTAATAAAACTAAAAATAAATGATAGTCTAGTAGATTATCTAAGTAAGGAAGAAGGAGTATCTATAAAGGGTACTCTTTCTTCTTTTATGTTGAGAAATCTTGATATAAATACATTAAACTTAGATATTGCTATATAAATTTTATGTAATATGTTGGGAAGCTAGATATAAATGTCAATACTATACATATAAGATTTAGCAGTATCTATGGGAGGTATTTATAATATGTTAATAGTATTGGAAAGAAAAAAATTATATGAAGAAATTTGGAATATCAAGATGAAGGATTTAGCCAAATCTTATGGTATTTCAGAAGTAAGTTTAAGAAAATATTGTAGGCAGTTAAATGTCCCATTTCCTCAAAGTGGTTATTGGACAAAAGTTAGAAATGGAAGTAATCCTAAAAGAATAGCATTACCTAATTTTGATGGCGATAATAAGATAGTTATACAAAGATACGAATATAACAAAAAAACTACTTATAATAAAGATGACAGATTAAAACATATGGAAGAAGATGAAAAAAATAAAGTATTAGAATTTTGTAATAATATAAAAGTTCCTGAAAAATTATATAAACCACATCCATTGCTTAAGGAAATCAAGTTCTATAGTGATAATAGAGATATGCTAAGAGATGGTAGAGCTAAGAATATAGATTTAAAAGTATCAAATGAATTAAGAAGCAGAGCTATTAGGCTAATGAATACAATTTTGAAAAATCTAGAAGCGTTAGGATTTCAGATAAAAAGTAAAGATAAAGATACTAGGGTATGTATAGGAAAAGAAGAAGTTAAAATTGGTTTAAAGGAAAAGCTCGTTAGGGTTGAACATATAAAAACTGATAAAGATTCTTATTGGAATCCAGCATATGACTATAAGTACTCTGGAGAATTAACATTATTTATTGATGATTATGAAGCTCCAAGGAAAAATTGGAGAGATTTAAGTAATAAAAAGTTAGAAGAGATGATAGGTGATTTTATAATTACGGTTATTGATACTGCTGAAATTATTAGAGTTAAGAAGGAAAAGAGAGCAAGAGAAGATGAAGTAAGGAGGCAGCAAGAGATTGAAAAAAGAAAACTAAAGAAGAGACAAGAGTATGATATGAAAAAAATAGATGAATTAAAAGTATGTGCTGAAAATTATATATTATCAGTTAAAATGGAAGAATATATAAGGGAATTAGAAAAAGGGATAACCAATATTATAGACAATGAAAAAAGAGATAAGATTTGTAGCTATATAGAATGGGCAAGAGAGAAAATAGAGTGGCTAAATCCAATTAATCAGAAACATGATGAGTTGCTTGGTAAAAAATATAATGATAATTTGTATGATGTTAAATTTCAAGATAGTGATGATGAGTGTTGGTGGTAGATGTATTTTTAATATTTATTAATGCCTTGGGAGGTTAAGTTGATGGAAATAAGTTTAGAAAATATCCATATTTTTGATGAAAGAGTATCACAGAAGTTTAGGGGGGGTATAGAATCACATAAGGATGAGTTTAATATAGATAAAAGTTACAAGTTTAAAATTATTTATAATGCAGAATCTGTATTAGATTATGAAGAGTTTAATTTTGAAAATTCAATATATAAAAATGTAACTTTAAAGTTTAAAAGTGATAATAAAAAAAGTACTGCTTTAAGTATTCAATTAGAAAAGTGTAGAGATATATTAAAAGAGTATAATATTGAATGTTACAATCTATCAATAGAAGGAGATTGTATAGATGAAAATAAGGTAATATTCACTTTAGAAGAAGATAACAGTGAACCTTCATATTTTGGACGTGGAAAGAAGAAAGGTAGAAGCACAGTAGTAATGATAATGCCTAACAAAAAATTTACAACAGACACAATATCTAAATTTTATAATGAAAGGATGAGTGAACTATTTAATAGATTTTATGAGTGTATTAATATGAATAGTGAAATCATGTGTAATATTTTAGAGGTTGAACATAAAGATGATATAAATTATATCTATAGAGAGTTTTGTGAACAATATCATGATTGGTGGTTCGCTAATGAAAACAAGAATAATGAATTAAGAGATAGATTATTAAACAAAACTAAGTTAGTATTAGGAATAGAAGATTAATAAAGAGAAAGTCCATAATTATTAATGATACTAAGGTTACAGTAAATGAGCTAAGAGAAGTGGAAGAAAAAGACTAAAAATAAATTATAGGTTAGTAAAATATTTAAAGTAAAGGAGAAAGTAAAGGAGGAGGAATATCTATTAAGGGTACCCTTCTTCTTTTATGTTAAGAAAAATTTGAACAAATACGTTGAATTTAGATATTGATATATAAATATATTAGATTTAAATGGTAATAATGATTAATTATAAAATAATAAATGGAAAGTTACTTGACAAAATCAATAAAAATAGTAAAATTAGATTATAGAATTTATGGAGGTGAGAAAATGTCTAATGATTTAATCATTGATATGAAGGAAGAAGATAAAAAAGTAATAGTTCAAGCATTACAAAATGGATTGGAAAGATTTAATGAGCATATGGGCAATACTAGAACTGTAACTAATATGGGATATACGGGTACTAAGTGGGACATGATAAATACAGAGTGCCGAGACGCATTGCCAGAAAAGAAATATGATGTAGTGGTTTGTAAAAGGGGTGTTTGGCAATTAATATTAATGTATGATAAAGATACTAAGACATTATATACTTTAATGAAAGAAAAAAGATATGAAGATGTATGTAAAACAGTAAAAAGCAATAAAGTACATTATTTAGAAGCGATAGCAACTGTAAATAAAGGATTGGTAGAAGAAAGGCAAGAACAAATAGCTTTCTTCGAAGGATTTAATGAATTGAAAGTTGAGAAGATGCAAAATACAGTAGAACAGCTATTAAATAATATTGATGGTGAAGTCAAAAAGCATGTATTAATTACATTTACAGATAAAAGCTTAGAATTATGTTCAATTTCAGCTTTAATTGTCACACCTTCGTTACAAATATTATGTAAGGAAGATTGGACAGAATACATTGAACCTAAATATAGTCTTGATGTAAGTACTATAGATATATATAGTGAAGATGAAGAAATTGAGTTAGGACTTAAAGTTACAAAAGAAAATATTGATAATATGAGAATAAAGAGAAATAGAGAAAAGAGAAATAGAAATTAGTAACCAGATAGTTTCTCTTTGGAGGAATAACTATGATTAAAAATATGGAGTTTAATGGTGAAAGATTAAAAAATGCCAGATTATATAGAGGAAAAACAATAACAGACCTAGCTGATGAAACAGGGATTTCAAAGCAGGCTATATCGCAATTTGAAAATGGAAAGGCAACACCAAGCATAGAAACATTATTAAAGATAATGAATGTTTTAAAATTCCCAAGAGAATATTTCAGACAAGTTGATGAAGATATAACAGTAAATACTTTCTTTAGAGCATTATTAACAACTAGTAAGAAAGAACAATTAGTTCAAGTAACAAGAACAAAAACACTTGCTAAAATTTATGAATTTTTAGAGGAATATATAGATTTTCCAGAGTTTAAGATTCCACAAATAGATATAGAAAATATTGATATTGAGGAAATTACATTAGAACTAAGAGACTATTGGGGATTAAGTGTTAATCCTATAGTAAATATAGTTAATGTTATGGAGAAAAACGGGGTAGTAGTTAGCTCATTTAAAACTAATGAAAGCAAAATTGATGCATTTACACAAATTCATAAAGTACACAATGTAGATAGACCATTCGTTGTTGTTGGAGATGATAAGGAATCAGCTGTTAGAAGGCAGTTTAGTATGGCTCATGAATTAGGACATATAATACTTCATAATAGTAGTATTGAGGTAGATGAGTTAAGTAGGGAAGAGTATAAAATGATGGAGGAAGAAGCAAATAATTTTGCTGCTGCATTTTTGCTTCCTAAAGAAAGTTTCTTAGCTGATGTTATGCAATATCCTAATAAGTTAGAATTTTATGTAGAACTAAAAAGGAAGTGGAAGGTATCTATTTCAGCAATGATAATAAGAGCATTTAAATTAAATGCTATTACACATAATCAATACCAATATTTAATGAAACAATTATCAAAAAAGGGCTGGAGAGTTAAGGAACCTTTAGATGATTTAATTGTTACACCAAAACCAGCATTATTAAAGAAATCTATAGATATGTTAATAACAAATGATGTTATGAATGAAACAGAGATAGTTAATGAACTAGCTAATTATGGAATGGCTTTGGATACTGATGATATTGAAATGCTATTATCATTGGATAAAGGAAAATTAACTAGTAAAAATAATAATAATATAGTTATAAATTTAAAAAGAGAGTAATAGTTAATAAATTACTCTCTAATATTATATATTTAAAGGGGAGAAGAATATGGGAATAAAAATGAGCAAAGCAAGATTGATAACCACTAATGAAGAGATAAAAGTTAATAATGCAACATTAGAGATGAGAGAAAAAAAGTTGCTGAAATGTTATACAGAGAATTGTAATGCAAAAGTAACTTGGGTTAGATTAAGTAAAGAAAATTATGAAGTTAAAAATAGATATTACAGATTACTTAATGGAGAACAACATTGTATGGAATGTTGTTATAATACTTTAGGAAGAGTTACGATTATAGCTAAAAAGGCGGATAAAAAAATAATTGAGAATATAAATAATAATAAATTTGAATTTAGAGTTAATATAGTCTACGAGGCATTAAAGACTAATAATTCCAAAGAGGAATTAAATACTAACATACATAATACTAGTGATGTTAATAGGAAGAAAAAGGTATATAAGCTTATTGGTGTTGCATCACCACATCTTGCTGTTATGAAAGATATAATGAAATTGCGTAGCGAAATAGAAGATAAAAAGGAACTTGAGGATATTATAAAGATAAAAAGCAAAGGTAAAAGTATAGCATGGAAAAATTTTTATTATGAATTAGGTGAAGAAGAAACTTTATATAAATATATAGATAATAACGGATATGTATATAAAGAAAATTTGAGAAAACTAAGTTATCCAATATGTATAGAGGGAATAATAGATAGTGAAATAGAGTATAATGAAGCTGGTAGTTCATTTATTAATTTTAAACTATCTAAGTATATTAATCCAGATGAAACTGGTAATTTGAATTTTTATAAGTGCACACTATTTACTGGAAATAAAAATCTAATTGATAGCATAAATAATTCAATAATAGAGAATAAAAGAATTAAAATAGTTTCTTATTTTATCCCTACTATAAGTTATAAGGCTAATGGCAAATATAAAAATTACCAAATAAGTGGATGGGTAAATCATGAACAACAAATATATATAGAATCAATATAATGCTAATAGATAAGAAAAGCTTTATATAAGCTAATTATAAAAACCTCACTTGCAGATGTTACGGAGAACCGTACCATAAGTAAATGAGGTTTTTACTAAAATTGGATGAAGATACTAGTGGTAAGGTATAGACCACTATATCAAATTCTAAATCTACTAAATAGCTACCGTTCTACATGTGAACCCTTATAAAGCATAGTGAATTAAAACAAATAAATGTCCTCACGCTGGTGGGGACATTAACTTACTTGAATGTTGTAGCATAATTAAATTCCCAACTATAAGGACACAAATGAAACAAAGAGCAAATTAATCCAAAAAATGATTGATAGCTTTCGTATGAAGCCTAATCAATTCGTCTTTAATACTTAGTGGTTTTACAACGAATACATCTGAACCAAAAGATAATAATAAATTTAAGAGCCAATGATTTTGCTCTATTTTTCCATATACTCTTAACTGATTTTCATTTTCCCGATAAATGAGCTTATGATTGAAGTTTTCATAGACTTTACCAGCTGCACTCATATTAAACAGCAAATCAATATGAATCAACGTTTCCTGATTGATATAGTCATTTATGTACGGCTTAGGAATATTACTATAGGTATCTGCTTTCTGGGGCAGAATTTCACAGTGATTTATTCTAATCAACTTAAATAATCTGAAATCATGTCTTATTTTACAATAGCCATACAAATACCAATCCTTATATTTGAACAACAACCTAAGTGGGTCAACAGTACGTGTGCTTTCAATCCCCATTCCACTGATATATTGGAGCTGAATTACTCTTTGGGTGGTTATTGCCTTTTTCAATTGAAGGAATAATTCCGTTTCTCTATTGGATGAACTATGCCATCCAGAAAAATCAACTTCCAGCCAATTATTTTCTTGATTATTTATATTATGGGAAAATAAAACAGATAGCTTATCATAAATATCACCTTTATCTAGATTTGGGACAGTGGCTAAAGATTGTATAGCGAAGAGTATATCGTTCTGTTCTTGATTTGAAATCAAAGATTTATCTAATACATAGTTTTGCATCAAATAAATACCACCATTTTTTCCTGTTATTGTATAGATTGGGATACCTGCAGTTGACAGTGCTTCAATATCTCTATAAATAGTACGTACTGATACTTCAAACTTTTTTGCTAATTCCGTTGAAGTTACTTTTCTTTTTTCTAGTAATATCATTAATATTTCAAACAGTCTATTTGATTTCATAAATCGCACCCCATAATTTAGTATTATAATCATTATAACAAAAAAAGATAGATATGCAGAAATTAATTTTAAATCATGACATTAGATGACAGGGTTTCGTTGTTATACTAATAATAAGTAATCAAATCGTGAATTTAATCAATGAAAAAACTGTCATTAATACTAATAGAAAAGGAGTGATTTATTATAAATATCGAAAATTTACTTAATGTAAGAACAAGAGAAGAGTTACGGCTTTGGTTACAAGATAATAGTATGATTGAAAAATGTTGCTGGGTAGAGGTAAGTATTGCCCAAAAATCAGATACATTATTATACTTGGACGTAGTTGAAGAAGCTTTGTGTTTTGGATGGATTGATGGAATTAAGAAGAAAAATTCAAAAAATCAGCTTATTCAGCGACTATCCCCCAGAAATAAGAAAAGTTCATGGACCGAATTGAATAAAGAACGTGTACGACGTCTTGAAAAACTTGGACTTATGACTGATGGTGGAAGGAGGGTGCTGCCTGCAATGAGCAGTAACTCTTTCACAATTGACAAATTTATAGAGAATAGGTTGAAAGAAGATGTGTTGGTCTATGAAAATTTTATGAATTTTCCTGAGTTGTATAGGCGAGTACGAATAGATACAATACAACAGGTGAAAAACCATCAAGAATTATTTATGAAGAGGTTAGATAAGTTTATACAAAATACTAGACAAAACAAGATGTATGGCTCATGGAATGATAATGGTCGCTTATTAACTAAAACAGAAAGTAAATAGTCTAATAAATAGGAGGAAAAATTATGTTTAATATAGTACATGAAATTAACTGGATTGCAGTTTTACTAGCTACAATAGCGAACTCATTATTAGGAGGATTTTGGTTTACTGCAATATTTGGGAAGGCTTATTTCACTTCACTGGGAAAAACAAGGGTGGCAAATGAGAAGCCGGCCCTTATATTTATTCTTGGTCCGTTGGTATGTGGGTTAGTGACAGTAGTCGCAATGGCTATTCTGGTTTACGCCTTTGGAATTACATCGATTGTTGATGCAATTATCTTTGGTGGGGTCATTGGAGTTGGTTTACTGGCTTCAACAACAGTAAATACGGCAATAAACCCTAACATACCACGTCCAATTTTATATGGTGTTATTAGTGGAAGTTATTTTATACTTGCAGGATTAATTATTAGCGTAATACTTGTAGCTATGAAATAATAGCAAAGCTCTTACGTCTATGGGAGTATATTGATTATGTCGTAACGCAGCTATTGCAGAATATTTTAGTTACGTATTTAAATCCATACCCATAGGCATTCCATCCATCATGGTAGCAAGTCTTGGTATTGTTCCATTCATTGCAGCTGTGCCCCACATTTTCGGTACAATTTCAAAGTTTTTCTCAATTTCTGCTTCTAATGGTTCTGAGACACCTACAATTCTAAATGATTCTTTCTTTTCAATTCTGTAATTCATTTCACTATCTCCTTTTATTGTTATTTTGAAGATGATAGGAGGAAATGCTTTTAATATTGTACATTCTTCTTTTGCCTGAGATGGTGCTATACCATGTACACTTTTAAAAGCTCTGTTAAATGCTGTCGGTGAATCATATCCATATTTTAGGGCAATATCTGTCACTTTTCATTGCCACTCTGTAAATCAACAGCCGCAAATGACATTCTCATACGGCGTATGTACTCTGATAATGGTATATCT
This sequence comes from Clostridiaceae bacterium AF10-41, assembly GCA_027686065.1. Classification (GTDB taxonomy): domain Bacteria; phylum Bacillota; class Clostridia; order Clostridiales; family Clostridiaceae; genus Clostridium. The sequence goes on along the minus strand of JAQCTH010000006.1, from coordinate 85,673 downwards.
GCTATATAGGCAAACATTCTTTGAAAATGATAAGTTGAGCAACATGCAATCTTTGATATTTCTTCTAAATCAATAGTTTCTTTTATATTTTCTTAGATATAATTAACAGCACTATTTAATCGTTCTATCCATTCCATATCTTCATCTCCTAACAATAAAATACTTTATTTCAGATGATTCTACCTCTCTTTTTCTGCCCAATAAAGAGAAGTTATATAAATAATCTTTATTACGCGATTTTAAATTAACATAACGAAATAATTATAACATAAGCTTACAATTATTTTCCAATAGTATCTGAATTGAGAATAAATTAGCATATAACTGTATTAGTAAATAAAGATCTAGTATTAAATGCTATTTGAAATATATATTATTATGATTATAACTCTTACCTCAAAGAGTGTAAGAACATTTTAATTTATAAGCAAGGTAATATGATGATATGAGTTAGTTATTTAAGAGAAAAAGAAATTTTAAAGACAATACTACAGGAGATAAAAGAAACTATTGAAGGAATACTACAAATGCTAGATTCACAATACGGAGATGATAGAAATAAATATGAAGATGATGGAGGTTATGTAATAGTTGTAGAGAAAATAGAAGACTTTAAGGAAATAAAGGATAAAAAATATATTGATTGTAATGAAGTTATTGCAGAATATGTAGACAAGATAGTATGCATTAATAAGTAAACTAAGTACTGTAAGATAATGAATCAAGGAAAAGGTGGAGATGAGGAATACAAATATATAATAGAAAAGATATATATTAAGGAGCTGAAAAGAAATGAAATTACAAATTATGTTATAATAAATTTAAACAATAGATAAATAAAAATTTAAGGGGCAACTGTATGGATAGTTATAAACGATTATTAAGCAAAGTAGAAGATTATATTGAAAACAATTTAGATAAACGAATTCCATTAAAAGAGCTGAGCGATCATGTATGCTTATCTGAATTTCATTTTCATAGAATATTTAAAGAGATGACATCAGAGGCATTAAGTCAGTTTATTACTCGAATAAAAATGGAGAGGTCAGCTATATTTCTAAAAGTAAATTCTAATATAACTATTACAGAGATAGCTTATAGATATGGCTATTGTGATACAAGTTCATATTGTCGTGCATTTAAAAAGCATTTTAAATGTACACCTAAAGAATTTAGAAATAGCAAGAAAATACAATCATGGAGTAAGTTCACCATGATAGACTAAATTCAAGGAGTGTGAAGAATATGAATGAACCTAATATAACAATTAAAGATATAGAAATGAAGATTATTTATATAAGATTTAGAGGGAGTTACATAGAGTTTAGACGAAATAGTCGTCGAATGTTTAAACAGCTATTTGATTTTGCGACAAAGAATAATTTGATTAACCATGAATTCACAAAAGTACTAACTATGTATAATGATAATCCGTTTATAACAGATGAAAAAAACTTAAGAACAAGTGTCGCAATGACAGTGCCTAATGATATAGACATAATTGAAGAAGATGAAATATGTGTATCAAAAATAACTGGTAGATTTGGGATAGGAAGCTTTAATATTTCACGTAATGAGTATGGAAAAGCATGGGAAAAAATGTATCAAGGATGGTTATTTAAAGGTGAGTACCAAGCGCGTGATGCTGTACCATTTGAACTTTATGTAACAGAACCACCTATGAACGCTAAGGATAAGAGTTTTACTGATATTTATATTCCAATTGAGTAAATCAATTTAGATTCATCAAGATAGAAAAAATTCTTAATTTAAGCAAAGAACTTTGTATTTATATATTTTATAATGATTGTAAAGATTTAGATTTTAAAGTCTAAAGTTTATAGAAACCTATTAGAAGTAACAATAAATAATCCGAAGACATTTTAAATATCCTTGGATTATTTATTGTTTTATTATAAAGTTATTGTTTTACTTTGATTATAATCTAATGTAACAGTAGCTTCATTAAATAGGATTTCATAAAGAGATAAGTAAGTTCCAACTTCATTTATTGTGATTTCATAATCAGGGATTTTTTTAATAAATTCATCTTTTAGATCAAATATAGTTAAATGACTCTTTTGAATGGTTGCATTGTTAACTCTAACATGTTCATTTCCAGTATGTGGTATAGTGGTAAATGCTACTACATCATTTTTAGCAAATTCCTTAACCTTTGAATTATCTGAAAATGTTGAAAAGTACACTACACCTTTTTTTGAAATATTGTAGTAGAAATTAATTATTCGAACATTTGGAATATTTGCAATGCTAGTTGCTAAAGCAAGTTCATTTTGAGATACCATGATTCTGTTAAATTCTTTTTGAAAATCCATTTATAATTACCTCCATAGTAGTTATATTATTTTTAATAAATTAAATATATCACAGTAAATTTGACACCATTATGTCAAGTTTATAAAAAATATAAAATAAATATATGTATGATTTTAGGAGGGGATACTAATTAAGATAGATGGATTGATGTCTATTATTACAGTGACAGATATTTCAACACTTTCATTTTGTAGAGGATGACTTAGGATACAATATTTTAATTGGGTTCGGAGATAAATGTAAGTTTTTAGCTCCAGAAAATATACGAATAGAACTTATTAAGCATATTAAAAAAATGTTAAGTATTTATGAGAACTAATATTTATTTCAAATACCTCACTTATAACTGATATAGAGAACCTTATAATAAGTAATCAACAACTAATTATCCTTTTTATCCATACATCTCCATATAAAAATAATAAAGAATTTTATCTTATATCTAAGTGAAATTATATAAAATTAAATATTAAAATATAGTAGAATAATATTACGATATTTCCAATTAAGGATTTTTATTATAGGTGAATATATGAAAAAGATTATGAATGAACAATTGATTTATGAGATACTTTCTGTTGTTGAGGAAATACCAGAAGGTAAAGTAGCTACATATGGACAAATTGCTACTCTTATTGGTAGAGATAAAAATGCACGACTTGTAGGGAGGGTCCTTAGCCAGGCAGAATTTTATGGCAAATATCCATGTCATCGTGTGGTAAATCATGCTGGAAGGTTAGCACCAGGATGGCAGGAACAACGATATCTACTGTTAGAAGAGGGTGTATCTTTTAAAGATGAGAATCATGTTGATATGAAGAAAAATAAGTGGGATTGCTAGGAGCGAGGAATGCAGAATAAAGATAATTTTATAGAACAGTATAATATTAATATAAATAAGAATTTAAATTTTCAAAAGTAATAAAAAGCTAGGAGGTGTCGCAATAGTGCGACACCTCCTTTTATTATCCAATAAGATAAAAATTGAATTATATAAATCTAAAGTTACTTAACTTATTAGTAATTAATAAAATAAAATTATCAACTATGAGATAAAGGTAAAATACTATTTACTATTTCTAACTATATTTTTAAAGCTAATATAAGTTGTATAGAAATATCCACCGTAGATTATAGTAAGAGCTAAAGCTATTATTATAGAAGAGTTACTGAATAAATTTTTATTATAAGTAGCAAAGACTTCATTTACTACTTTCATACCAATTATTGAATGTATAATAGCTAGTGATAAAGGTGCCATAAAATAAATTAAGGTTTGTTTTAGTATTGATTTATTTATCATTTTTTCAGTAACACCTATTTTCTTAAGAGAATTATATCTACTAATACTATCACTTGCTTCTGATAATTGCTGTAATGCTAACACTGCAGCACTTGATATTAAAAATACTACTCCTAAATATATGCCTAAGAATACAACCATTGCAGATGAACCATACACTAGGGAATATAATTGTTCCAATGTGTTTCCAAGAACTAAAGCAGTTGAACCATCAGGATTTCTATTTTCTAAAATATTAACATAGAATTTTGAAAACTTTTCTTCAGATTTTGCATAGTTACTTTTATCATATATTACATTAACATTTGATTGTTCTAGTGTTAATTTTCCTTCAAAGTTATCAGGTATTATGAAATATATAAATTTTAATTCACGGGCCACACTAGATATATTATCTTTAACTGTACTCCCATTTTTAATGATATAAGTATTATTATCGATTACTACAGAGTTTTCATTTTTAATAAATTTATGGAAGGCTTTGTTAAATTCATCATAGTTTGACACAATTAATATCTCATTATCTTTTAAATCTATAGAATCTTTATCTAAAAGTTTATTTATAGAATTATATTCAGATACTTTTACTGCTGGTATAGTATGATCTGAATAAGAAAACTTCATTTCATCTATCTCTTTTTTAGTTAAATAATCATTTAGTAGTTCGCTTAGATAAATATCAAGTTTGTATTGATTGAAAAAAACATATTTTTCAGAAGAATCAAAGTTAAAATTTATACTATTTAAAAGCTCTTCCATATCATTAATTTCTTGGACATCAGTATCAACATAAAGCTTTGCAGAACTATCAAAGTAAGTATTACCTTTTAAGGATTTATCAAAGGTATTTTTATAGCTAAACATGCTAAATAAAAGTGTTATAGTTAAAAAAAGCATAAGACATATAGTAGTCATGGATATAAAGTTAGTTGTTATTTTATTATTAATTTGTCTTAAAACAAATATATTTAATTTTTTAAAATATATATTTTTATTCTTTTGTATAATTTGAATTAAAAAGCTTGAGAGACTAAAAAACCATAGTATAGTTCCAATAATCCCTAAAACAATTGAAAGCATAAAACGATAATCATCAACAGATAACCCAATTTTCATTATTAGAGTATATGCAGATATAAGTGATGCTAGGGATAAAATAAACATAATTATTGAAATAATAGGATTATTGATCTTTACTTCCTCATTCTTCTTTGCTGCATTAAGCATGTCTATAAGTTTATACTTAGAAATAGTAACTTGATTAAATATCATTACTAAAATGAATATTACTCCAAAATATAATGAAGACTTAGCTATTGAACTTATTGATATAATAAATTTATAGTTATTCATATTAACTGATAATAATTTAGCTGTAATAACTGATAGCCCTTGAGAAACTATAATTCCTAATAAAATTCCAACAACTAAGGATAATAAGCCAATAAAAAAGGTTTCTAGAATTAGGATTCTAGAGATTTTCCTCTTAGACATACCTAATGTCATGTATATACCTAATTCTTTTTTACGCTTTTTTATAAGAAAATTATTAGCATAAACTATAAGACCGCCTAGAATAAAAGATACAAATATAGAGGCTCCAGCTATTAGTTTATTTAACATTATCATATATTCTTCAGTACTAGTATTTATATCAAGTAGTGACTTTTGAGATTCAATAGAATTAAAGCTATAAAAAATACATACTGCAAATGTTAGAGTAAGAAAATATATAGAATAATCCTTAAAGCTCCTTTTTACATTATTTATTGCTATTTTAGAAAACATCGCTAGCATCTCCTCCAAGTAAAGTTACAATTTCAATTATTTTATTGAAAAATTCTTTTCTAGAGTCATTTCCACGAATTAGTTCATTAAATATCTTGCCATCCTTAATAAATAAAATTCTATGAGCATAGCTAGCTGTAAAAGCATCATGAGTAACCATTAGTATAGTAGCTTGAAGCTCTTTATTTAACTTTTCAAAAGAATCCAAAAGAAGTCTTGAGGATTTAGAGTCTAATGCTCCAGTAGGCTCATCAGCTAGTATAAGTGAAGGTTCAGTAACTAGAGCTCTAGCAGAAGCTACTCTTTGCTTTTGACCTCCTGACATTTGGAATGGATATTTAGTTAAAACATCTAATATCTCTAGTTTTTCTGCTACCTTTTTAATAAGGCTATCTATTTCAGTAACCTTCCTATCTTGTATTGTTAGAGCCAAAGCTATATTTTCATAGGCAGTAAGAGTATCTAAAAGATTAAAATCCTGAAATATAAAGCCTAACTCATCACGTCTGAATTTTTCTATGGACTTAGGTCTAAGCTTAGTAATATCCTTATTATTTATAATAATATTACCTGTTGTAACATTATCTATAGTTGAAATACAATTCAATAGAGTAGTTTTACCACTACCAGAGGGCCCCATTATTCCAACAAATTCTCCCTTATCCACAGTAAAACTTATATTATCTATAGCCTTTGTTATATTACCTTTATTACCATAATATTTTTCAATTTTTTCTACCTTTAATATATTTTCCATTGCTTTCCTCCAAAGTCTTTCCCCCTAAAGAGATTTAATATTTACAGTTATTCCATATTACTTTAATTTTTTACTTTAAATTCAATTTTTTGTTCTATAATATCATTATTGCCATTAAAGATTGCTACTCCATATTCACCTTCTTCAAGACCTCCAGGAATTGATAGCTCGGCAGTAAAATATCCAGAGTTATTTATTTCTATATTTTCCTCTACCTTAAATCTATTTTTTGTTAATATCTCACCCTTGTACCAAACAACAGTTGCTTCTTTTATAGCAAACTTTTTTTCCCTTTGCAGAAAGGTAAATCTTATCTTTGGAAGTAAAAGTATTAGTTGCCTCATTAGCTTTTCCTTTGTCATCAACAGATTTAGTTAGTGTAATTTCTATAATTTTAGGGCCGAAGAAATAATTATAAGCAGAGTTCAATCCGGTCCATATTAAAATTACTAGTAAAATAGGTATTAAAAATTTTTTCATAAAAAATTCCTCCAAGCTTTGATTAATAATTTCTTTATGTATATTATTTTACTAACACTTCTGCTAGATGCATATTAGTTTATATTTCATTAAGGTTACATTTTTGAAAGATAAAAAATCTAAGTGAATAAAAAATAATGGACTCATAGCTATTTTAAATATAATTGCTATGAATCCATTATAAATATAAATTTAATTTATCAAGTTAACCTTGCCAATTGGAAAGACAATACTAACTTTTGTTCCCTCACCAAGTTTAGAAGTTAAACTAAGGCCTAAGCCTAGTTGATCACAAAGCTTTTTGCATAAATAAAGTCCTATTCCAGTAGACTTACCAAGTTTTCTTCCATTATCCCCAGTAAAGCCTTTTTCAAAAACCCTATTGATATCCTTGTTTATTATACCTATTCCATTATCTTCTATAGTAAGAATTATATTATTTTCATTTAAAGTAGTATAAACTTTTATCCTTCCTTTATTTTCTGTGCTATATTTAATAGAATTTCCTATAATTTGATTTAATATGAATTCAAGCCACTTGGAATCACAGTATATATTACCTTCTACTGAGTCCATGTCAACAGAAATTCTTCTGTTTATAAAGTCTCTTGAATTTTTCTTGATAGTATTTCTTACTACAGAGGCCAAAGAAATCTCTTTTATTATATAATCTTTGCTTACATTATTACTTTTTGAGTAATATAGTACTTGCTCAATATAATCTTCAATTTTTCTTATTTCATAATCAATACTCGTAGTAACCTTATTTTCATTATTTTCTATGATAAGTCGCGTTGAGGAGATAGGAGTCTTTATTTCATGAACCCAAGTCTCTATATACTCACGGTATTCACTTTGCATATCCTTATATTTTTTTACATGCTCATGCATGGCTTTGTTTGTTTCTTTTAATATATTGTAGACAGTTTTTCCTTCAATAAAATCAGGCTCCTTTATAATTTCAGAGATAAGATATTTTTCATCTAAGTTTTCCATAGTATTATTTAAGTCCTTGTAAAACTTATTTGTTTTTATAAACTCAGTAATAATAAAAGAAAGAAGGGGGAAGAACCATATTGAGAAAACTAGAATTATTATATTGCTATTAACATTAATAAGTAGCATTATTAAACAGATGATAATGAATAATATAAAATTAATTAAAAGAAATAAGAATCTATCTTTTAAATAATCTTTTAAACTCATGGCAGTATATATCCAAGTCCACGTCTAGTTTCTATATTGTCTTTCATTCCAATCGCCTCTAATTTCTTTCTTAATCTTGTAACATTAACAGACAAATTATTATCATCTACAAAAATATCTGAATTCCACATAAAATTCATTAGCTCATCTCTAGATACTATCTTCCCCTTATTTTTAATCATACATGAAAGTATTTTAAGCTCGTTTTTAGTTAACTCTACTGTATTTTCATTGTAAGTAATTGAGCTATTAGACAAATTAAGTTTTAAATCATAATAATACATTGTATCTTGAAGAGATGACCCTTGAGATCTTCTTAAGAGTGAAGAAATCCTCGCTAAAAGAATTTGAGTATTATAGGGTTTTGTAATAAAATCATCAGCGCCTAAATTCATACTCATAATTTCATCCATTTCACTGTTTCTGCTTGTAACTACTATAATAGGCATATTTGAACTTTTTCTTATTTCTCTACATATGTGATAGCCATCAAATACAGGAAGATTTATATCTAGAAGTAATAAATCAGGATTTTCTTTTAGGATGTAATGAATAATGTTTTCAAAATTTGATGGAGCAAGAACTTCATAATCATATCTAGTTAAAAAGATCTTTAATTCCTTTCTTATTGTTTCAGTATCTTCAATAATAATTATCTTTGACATAAATTCACTTCCCTTATAAGAATATTAAGATTAATGATATTATAATTTATTATAAGTATTACTGCAAAAATAAATCTAGATATTAAAGAAAATTGTTTTAAAGCTTAGAATACAATGATATATATTTAATACAAACCAATTACTTCTAATGCTTTTTTCTTAATTTCAGAGATAGCTTCAATAGGTTCAATAATTTCAATATCTTTACCATATCCAAAAGCAAATTCTACACCTTGCCATATTGCATCAAAGTTTATTTTAATATAAAGTTTATCTTCTTTAATAAAAGTTTCACTAATAGTTATGAATTGCCTTTCTTTTATATGATTCAATACATCAGGGTTAATTTTAAAGATAAAAGTATGTCTGGGAATTAATTCTTTATAATTATTAGTAGAATTTATCCAGTGGTTTTTAAGATTAAAGTCATGGGGCCTAATAAAATAATCAGTTAAAAAAGCAGATTCAATAGATTTAACTTTATATGTTTTAATAATTTCATTGTTTATAGCTACTAAATACCAAATACTTCGTTTGCAAACCAAGCCAAGTGGGTTTAACTCTACTTCTTTTGTCTCATTTACTTTTCTATATAATATTTTTAAGGACTTTGAATTCCATATAGCATTTTGTAATATAGAAAGAATATTTATGTTAACTATATTATTAGATTCATTCCAAGTATACATATCTATATAAATATAGTTTTGAATATTTTCTAATTCTTGTATTTCATTAGTTGTAGATGTTCCTAAGATTTTAAGAACTGCAGAATATTTAAGATTTTCTATACCTAAATCTTCTAAAATTTTATCACTAGTAGGAATGAATAGTGATAAAAGTTCTTTTTTACTTATTCCATTAAGTGATGTCTTATAATTCCCTAAAAGTTTTATTCCACCATTTATACCTTTATCAGTAAAAACAGGAACTCCAATTCTACTAAGTGTATCAATATCTCTGTAAATAGTTCTTATAGAAACTTCAAGCCTTTTTGATAGTTCGGAAGCAGTTAATTTTTTATTTATTTGTAATAACATTATTATAGAAATTAATCTATCAGCTCTCATTTTTTCCTCCTATTACATGACACAAGATGTCAACTATTATGAATTATAATTAATTATATCTTAAACAATAATGATAATAAAACATTTAAAAATTAAAATAATTCTTATAATTAAGGAGGCATTTGATATGAAAAGAAAAATAATTTTGAATTTGGCAATAAGTCTTGATGGATATATAGCATCAGATGATGGAGGATATGATTGGATAGTTGGTGCTGGAGACAGCATATTAAATACTAAAGATAAATTTGATTTTGATAAGTTTTTGGACGGTGTAGATATAGTGGTTATGGGAAAAAATTGTTATGACCAAAATATGCATAATGATTATAAAAATAAAAAGGTATATATAGCGACATCTAAAAATATTCAAGATAAAGATAATCTCTATTTTATTAATGGAGATATAGTTAAAGTAATACAAGAAGAAAAAGAAAAGGAGGGAAAGGACATATTTCTATTTGGTGGAGGTGTTCTTATAGATAGTTTTATTAAAGCTGATGTTATTGATGAATATATTATTGGGATAATTCCAATAATATTAGGTTCTGGAAGACCCTTATTTTTAGGAAATAATCCTACGATAAAATTGCATCTAAATGAATATATAGTAGATAACGGTATTACTATATTAAAATATACAAAAAGAGATAATTAAAACAGACTAATATTTTTATATTAATTTTAAATAGTATATAAAGATTAAAAAATATGGAGGAGACTTGAATATCCTCCTCCATAATACTAGAATATGACTATTTGTAGGCCTGTTTAAATTGAAATATTGCTTACTATATATCCATTACTATTTTGCCATCTTTTATTTCTATAATCCTATCAGCTTTTTCAGCTATTTTTCTATCATGAGTTATTACTACAAATGTTGTAGTAAACATTTTATTTATATCTCTCATTAAATTATATATATTTTCAGTAGATTCAGAATCAAGATTACCAGTAGGCTCATCTGCCAGTATTATCTTTGGATTATTCATTAAGGCCCTTGCTATTGCAGTTCTTTGTTGCTGTCCTCCAGACATTTTAGTTGCAATATTATTTTTAACATTATCAAGGCCAACAAGGTGTAATAGTTCTTCAGCCCTTCTAAGCATTTCTTTTGAAGGCTTAGAATGATTAATATTATACGGCAATAAAACATTTTCTAGTGCAGTAAATTCAGGAAGAAGATGATGAAACTGAAATATGAAACCCAAAGTTTCATTCCTAAGCTCTGCAAGTTTATTTTTATTTAAAATGGAAGTTTTTTCTCCATTTATGAAAACCTCACCCTTAGTTGGCTTATCTAGAGTTGCCATTATATTTAAAAGAGTACTTTTACCACTTCCAGAAGAACCTATTATAGAGTTAAAGCTGCCTTCTTCAATAGATAAATTAATATTATTTAATACCTTAGTTTTGATTACATCACCATAAGTTTTATCTATATTTTTTAAATTAATTATATTAGCCATTACGAATCACCTCTATCGGATTAAGTTTTGAAGATCGTTTTGCAGGTATCAATGAAGCTACAGTAGCAGATATAATTGCAATTACTGCAGAAAGCGCTATGAATCTATAATCAATATAAAGATCTACAACTGGTGTGCCATCAGGATTTAGTGCAAATTTGGTAAATACTACTCCTAATAGAATACCAAGTAACACTCCAAGGATTGCCCCTATAACTCCAAGCAAAAGTCCTTGGAATAAAAATATTAAACTTGCGGTTCTATCTTTTATCCCCATTGCTTTAAGAATTCCAATCTGCTTTGATTTTTGAATAACTGTAATGGCTAGAATGCTAGCTATTGCTAGTGAAACTGATATTAGAACAAAAACTTGTATCATTATGCTTGAAACGCTTTGACCGTTAAGTCCACTAAGTAACTCTGCATTTTGAGCCTTCCAGTTATCAACTTTAAAATCATTACCAAGAGTAGGAATTAAGTTCGATGTAATTTCATCTGCCTTAAAAACTTCAGTAACTTGCATTTCAATGCCTGTTACTTTATTTTCAAGTGAAAATATTTTTTGTGAGGTTTCTATGGTTGTAATCATCCAAGATTTATTTATAGAAGCCACATTAAGATTATAAAAACCCGTTATAGTTAATTCATTAACTTCACCTGAATTAGTTATAACATGGAGCTTGTCCCCGATTTTAACTCCTAGTTCTTGTTGGAGCTCTTTACCAATAATAGTTTCAAGCTCACTTTTGGGTTCTCTTCCTTCATATATTCTTTTTCGTATATTATAGATTTTATCGGAATCTTCTATATTCATTCCTCTTACTAAAACAGAATAGTTTTTTTCATCTTCATTAACAAGTGCTGGCACATCAGATGTTACAGAAATATTGATAATTCTGCTATCTGAAGTTTTAATCTTATCAATAATTTTGCTATAGTCTTTTATAAATTTATCTTCTATATTTGATGAAATGGTAACTTGTGATGAATTACCTATAGTTTTATTTATAAGGCTTTTTTGAAGACCTTGTATCAAAGAACCAATGAAGATCTGAACTGATACACCAACTGCAATTCCCAGTGCAATAAGTGTAGTTTGACCTTTACTTGACTTTAAAAAACGTACTGCTATTTTAAATGGTAGTGTCATATTCTATCCTCCTATGCAAGTATAGTTATTTCTAAAATGGATAATCATTATTAGTTAAATATTAATATTATTATATATCACGATTCGAATTAAAGCAATAATTTTCATAAAAAATATCTATAAACTACACGAAATGTGATATAATTAAAATAATTATATTTTGTGAAAAGGAGTAGGGTATGAATAACGAGTTTGCAAATCGTATAAAAGAGCTTAGAAAGAATAAAGGATATACACAAAAAGAGCTTGCAAGGTTACTTAACATAGGTCAAACTACAGTGGCTAACTATGAGCAAGGAACTAGAGTGCCTGATATGGAAAAGCTTAATAATATAGCTGACTTATTTGAAGTTACACTAGATTATCTTTTAGGAAGATCTGAGGAAATGGCTCATTTTAAAAAAGCTACCAAAAGCAATTGCATAGATTTAAAAATTGCTGATAAAGTTTATCTAGATTATCTTTTACAAGGGGATAGTGAAAATGCAAGGAAGTTTATAATAAATCTTCATGAAGATGGTGTGAATATAGAGTATATATTTTTTGATATATTAGATAGGGTATTGAAAGAAGTTGGTGTTTTATGGGATAAGGGGGAAGTAGATGTATGGAAGGAGCACTTTATATCAGAGGTAACAATTGATGTTATGAGAGAGATAAAATTTAGAGAGAAGAGAAAAAGTATTAAATCAAAATCAATGATATCCTTAAATGCAGGTGCAGAGATTCATAATATTGGATTAAGAATGATAAGTGATATATTAGAAGTTGAAGGATGGAATGTAATTTATTTAGGTTGTAACGTTCCAGTACAGAGTGTTGTCAAAGCAATAGATATTGAAAAACCAAAAATTATCGCAATTTCTATTACATTGGAATATCATATAGACTCTGCAATATATATGATAAGCGCTATAAAAAAATATTTCGGTAAAAATTCACCTATAATAATATTAGGAGGTTCAGCCTTCTCAAATTATGAGAAGGTATGTGAGAAAACAGGTGCGGATTATTATGCTAGAGATATTGATGATATCAGAGATATATTGAAAAAGAATAAACTTTAACATAAATAAATACAAGAAATCAATGTATAAAATTAGTTATGATATAATTAGGTTATTATTTGGATTAAAAAGGAATTGAGGAGATAAGTAAATGTATAAGATTCTTATAGTAGAGGATGATTTAATAATTTCTAAAGCTTTAAAAAATCATATAAAATCATGGGGATATGAAGTGGACTGTGTGACTGATTTTAAGGATGTACTTTCTATTTTTGCCTCCTACAATCCACAGCTTATTCTTTTAGATATTACTTTACCCTTTTTCAATGGCTATCATTGGTGCAATGAGATTCGAAAGATTTCAAAGATTCCTATTATATTTATATCATCAGCTTCAGATAATATGAATATAGTTATGGCTATGAATATGGGAGGAGACGATTTTATTGCAAAACCATTTGATCTTAATGTTTTAACAGCAAAGGTGCAGGCTTTACTTAGGCGTACTTATGACTTTACTGCACAGACTAATTTACTTGAGCATAGAGGAGCAATACTTAATATGAGCGATTCTTCCGTAACCTATAATGGAAATAGGACTGAGTTATCAAAAAATGAAAATAAGATATTACAAACACTTATGGAGAATAAAGGCAAAATTGTATCTAGAGATATTATTATGACAAGATTGTGGGAGACAGATAGTTACATTGATGATAATACATTAACTGTTAATATAACAAGATTACGTAAAAGGCTACATGAGATAGGGCTATACGATTTTATTATAACTAAAAAAGGTATAGGATATTTGGTGGAGTGATATGAAGAAGGCAGAGATTTTTAAGATTATAACTTTTTATATTAGAGCTAGACTTAAGGGTGTTATTCTTTTGATTTTGTGTTGTCTAACTTTTACAATTGTATTTTCTTTATATAATCTTCCAGTAGAACCTGTAGCCTATGCTAGTATTCTTTGTATAAGTATAGGATTCCTTTTTCTTATTGTAGATTTTTTTTATTTCTACAAGAAACATAAGCTGCTTAAAGAGTTAAAGGATAATATTATTTTAAATTTTGATAATCTTCCTGAGGCTAAAGATTTGATTGAAAAAGACTATTATGATTTGCTTACTATAACTTACAAGCAAAATCTTCAAACAGCTTATAATGCAGATATAAGTCGGAGCGATTTAGTAGATTACTATACTTTATGGGCTCATCAAATAAAGACACCTATTTCGGCTATGCATTTGATTCTTCAGTCAGAAGAGAGTGATTTAAGCTCAGAACTTTCTATGGAATTATTTAAGGTCGAGCAATATGTAGAATTTGTATTACAGTACCTAAGACTTGAAAGTATGTCGTCTGATCTTGTATTAAGAAAGCAAAGTCTTGATAATATCGTAAAACAGGCAGTACGAAAATATTCGAGAATGTTTATAAGAAAGAAAATAAAATTAAATTTTAAAGAGCTAAATTGTGATATATTAACAGATGAAAAATGGTTGGTATTCGTTATTGAGCAGCTGTTATCAAATGCATTAAAGTACACGAAGGATGGGACTATTTCAATATACATAGATAAGATTTCTAAAAAAACTCTTGTTATAGAAGATACGGGCATTGGGATAAGAGAGGAGGATTTATCACGTATATTTGAAAGAGGATTTACAGGATATAACGGAAGATGGGATAAAAAATCTACAGGACTTGGTTTATATCTATGTAAACAGATTTTAAATAAACTTTCTCATAGTATAACTATAGAATCAAAGGTGGATAAGGGAACAAAGGTAAAAATTAATCTAGAAACTATTGAAGTAGGAATAGAGTAGTGTAGTATTTAATTTCAATCTTACAAAGGTGTAAGGTTAGAGGAAGAAATGTAAGTCAAGATTAAGGCAGCCATTTCTTCCTTTTGTTATACTGAACATGATAAGAATTTTTGGAGGTTGAATAATTTATGTCAATATTAGAAGTAAAGAAACTTAAAAAAATATATACTAGCCGTTTTGGAGGAAACCATGTTCAGGCCTTATCAGAGGTATCCTTTTCAGTAGAAAAAGGTGAATATGTAGCTATAATGGGTGAGTCTGGTTCTGGTAAGACAACACTGTTAAATATTATTGCGGCTCTTGATAAGCCAACAAGTGGAGAGGTAGTACTTAATGGAATAAGCAGTATTAATATTAAAGAAAAGGAGATTTCTAAGTTTAGACGCGATAATTTAGGCTTTGTATTTCAAGACTTTAATCTTCTTGACACCTTTTCACTACAAGACAATATATTTTTACCCCTTGTTTTATCTGGAAAAGCCTTTAATGAAATGAATAGTCGTTTAAAACCTATAGCTAAAAAACTTAATATAGACGGAATATTAAATAAGTATCCTTATGAAGTATCTGGAGGGCAAAAGCAAAGGGCTGCTGTTGCAAGAGCTTTAATAACTAGTCCTCAACTTATTCTTGCAGATGAGCCTACTGGAGCGTTAGATTCTCATTCAAGCGATGAACTTCTACGTCTATTCAATGATATAAATAAAGAAGAACAAACCATAATAATGGTTACTCATAGTACTAAAGCAGCCAGCCATGCAAGTCGTGTACTTTTTATAAAGGATGGGGAGGTTTTTCATCAGCTTTATAGAGCATCTATGTCTCAAGAGGAAATGTATCAAAAAATTTCAGATACACTTACTATAATTGCTACAGGTGGTGCAAAAAATGAGTAATATGTTCTATCAAAAGCTGGCCGCTACTAATATTAAAAAGAACGGGAAGACTTATTTCCCATATATTTTAACTTGTATATCTTCTATTGCTATGTTTTATATCTTACACTTTATATCAGTAAATGATGGGTTAGATGATATGTCTGGAGGCGATAGCCTTAAAATTATACTTAGATTAGGAACGTGTGTTATTGGTTTATTTTCAATTATTTTCTTGTTCTATACTAATAGCTTTCTTATAAAAAGACGTAAAAAAGAACTTGGTTTATATAATATACTTGGAATGGAGAAAAAGCATATTGCTAAAGTACTATTTTGGGAATCATTTTTCGTAGCTATTATAAGTATGGTAATGGGGATTCTTTTAGGAATTGGAGTAAGTAAGCTTATATTTTTGGTGCTTCTTAAGATTTTACATTTTAAGGTTCCTATGGGTTTTTTTATTTCTACTAACTCTTTAATTGTAACAACTATTTTATTTGGTTTAATTTTTGTCTTAACCCTTTTAAATAATTTAAGACAAATTCATCTTTCAAAACCTGTTGAGCTTCTTAAGGGTGGTCAGGTTGGTGAAAAGGAGCCAAGAACAAGATGGGTTCTTACATTGATTGGGCTTAGCAGTCTTGGATCAGGATATTATATCGCAGTAACAACAGAAGCACCTTTAGCTGCACTTAATAGGTTTTTTCTAGCAGTAATTCTTGTTATGATAGGAACTTGGGCTCTATTTACTGCAGGAAGTATAGCTCTTTTAAAAATGCTTAGAAAGAATAAAAAATTTTACTATAAGACTAATAATTTTATAAATGTATCAGGTATGATTTATAGAATGAAGCAAAATGCAATAGGGCTTGCTAATATATGTATTCTTTCGACAACTGTTCTAGTAATGATATCTACTACAGTATCATTATATATTGGGATGGAGGATGTACTTAGAACCAGATATCCAAGAGATATTTCAATAAGTGCAAAAAATATATCAAAAGAAAAGTCAGAAGAAATTAGCGCTATGATAAAGGATAAGGCAGAGAAGAATGGTACTGATATAAAAAATATAGTTAAATATCGATCTTTATCTTTGGCTATGATACAAGATAAGAATTATTTCACGGATGATGGCAATAATTTACAGGTGAACAACTTATGCTTTTTAGAATTTATTCCATTAAGTGAATATAATGACTTAGCGAATAAGTCTATAACTTTGAAGGAAAATGAAGTGC
Organism: Clostridiaceae bacterium AF10-41; assembly: GCA_027686065.1. Taxonomy (GTDB): domain Bacteria; phylum Bacillota; class Clostridia; order Clostridiales; family Clostridiaceae; genus Clostridium. Next base: position 68,478 of record JAQCTH010000006.1, on the reverse strand, counting down.
TAATTTTCACTTATAGAGGAGAAATCATAGGGGATAGTATTAATGTTTTAGGTAAAGAATTAAAAATAAAGGATCGTATAAATAGTATGACAGTGGATGGAATTGCTTCTGCAGTAGTTGCTAATGGTTACTTTATTATAATGCCTGATGAGAAAGATATTGAAGAAGTATATAGTTCTAGTGGTAAAGGTGCTGGGGATATTAGTGAGTTATCTTATTATTTTGCATTTGATACTGACGAAGATGCAGATAAAGAGATTGCTTTAACTAATGAGATTAACAATAAAATAAATGAATTATCTATTGTAGGTAGATGCGATGGTTTAGAAGAATCTAGAGAATCTTTCTTTTCTTTATACGGAGGTCTTTTCTTCTTAGGTATATTCCTTGGAGTACTTTTCATTATGGCAACAGTTCTTATTATTTACTACAAACAAATTTCAGAGGGCTATGATGATAAAGAACGTTTTGAAATTATGAAAAAGGTTGGAATGAGTAAAGAAGAAATAAGAAAATCAATTGGAAGCCAAGTGCTTATGGTATTTTTCCTACCACTAGTAACAGCAATTATTCATATTGCATTTGCATTTAAGGTTATAGTTAAGCTTTTAGCAGTATTAAATCTTACCAATGTTACACTATTTGCATTATGCACAGCAGGAACAATTTTTGTATTTGCTATTTTCTATGCTATAGTGTATATTCTCACTTCAAAAGTTTACTATAGAATTGTTAGTTGATTTAATTATATAAACACCACTAAAGACCAACTAAAAAAAGTCAAATAAAATATTAAAAAAAGTCATATTAAAATTTTGCATAACAAATAGCTCATTTAAAAATACCAACCAGTACAAAAATTATAAAATCAAGCTATATGGTTAAGGAACATCCTATAATGAATTTGAGGATATCTTTGAACATATAGCTTTTAATTTACTAAATTAAATTCTTTTAAGTGTATTCCTATTTTAATAGCCTGTTGAGTTATAGCTATCAACTTTACTGTAAATGCTCTAATTCTTAAATATAATATTTTTACTAAAAATAAAATTCATAACTTTAATATTAAATTAGATATTAATGAAAATTATGAATTTATAGAATTACTTTTAGATCATAAATTAAGGTGAATTATGCTTAAAATTGATACAGAACAATAAATGAGATTGAAGAGGTTTTTTGATCAATATATAATGATATTATATTAAGAATAAGATTTTTAAAAGGTAGTAAATTGAAGGTTTATGTTTAGTGAAGACATAAATTTAAGGGGGTAAATAAATGAATCTTGATGCAAGAAGTTTTTTAGAATTAAAAGGAAATGTGGTATATCTTAAAAAATTGGACCCTGAGTATGCAGAAGAATATTGGAAAGATTTAAGTAATTGTAGTATTGAGTCAATGATTTTTACAGGAAGTCAACAAATATTCAGTAAATCAGATATTGATACATACTTAGACAGTATAAGTAGTGATAAAAGTAGAATTGATTTTTTAATATTTTCAAAAGAATCAAATAAGGCTGTAGGAGAAGTTGTAATTAATGATATTTATAGAAACAGTAGAAGTGGAAGTATGAGAGTTTCTATAAATAGAAAAGAAGATTTTAATAAGGGTTATGGAAGTGAAGCTATAATTCTAGCCTTAAATTATGTTTTTGGAATGCTCAATTTACATAGAGTAGAATTAGAGGCCTTTTTATTTAACGAAAGAGCAATTCATGTTTACGAGCAAATAGGATTTAAAAGAGAAGGTATTAAACGTGATGGATGGTTTTATAATCATAAATATTACGATATGGTTACCATGAGTATTCTTGAGGATGAGTTTAGAGAAAAATATGATTGTAATGAATTACCACTAGATGAATTTAATAATTAGAATATACATGTATATATTAAAATGGTTATTGACACATTTGTATATTGCTTATAGGGAGCTACCTTAGAGGTTAGCTCCCTTAATTTATATTATTTTATATAATTAATATTATTTTTCTGTATTAAGTATATAACAAAGAAAGTCTACACTATCCCCCAGAGTTTTAGTTATATGTTACAATCAATTAATGTAATCAAAGATTTAAACAGGAGATAATTAATGAAAAGTTATACAACAGCTCAAATAGCTAAAATTATTAATGTTCATCCTAATACAGTTATATTATATGAGAAGTGGGGACATATTGAAGAAGTAAAAAGAAAAGCGAATGGATATAGAGTTTTTACTGAAAGGCATTTAGAACAAATTAAGCTAGCTAGAAAATTATTAAATATAGATATAATTAAAATTGAATTTAAGATTAAATCATTGGATATAATTAATTCTATAGCTCAAGGAAAATTGGAGTTAGCATTAAATAAAGCTAAAAATTACTTAGAATATATTCAAAATCAAATTAGAAATGATTCTATAGTAATTAGAGAATCACTAATTAGATTAAAAACTACAAATTTAAATAACACTAATAATAACTTTAAAACTAATGAGGTTGCTAAAAAAATCGGAGTTACTAATGATGTATTGATATATTGGGAAAATAACGGCTTATTAAATATAGCAAGAAATAAGAAAAATAAATATAGAGTTTATTCGGAAAAAGATTTAATCATGGGAATTTTTGTTAAGTCTTTAAGGGAGTTAAATTATACAGCAAGTGCTGTATTGAAATTAATTAATAAAATAAAGTTTAATAACAATAAAACTTTAAAAGAAATTATCTATAATCTAGATTTAGAGTATGATATATTAGGTGAATTTAACAAATTATTAGAACCTATGAGGGATATTGAATTAAGTTTAAAGGAAGTAATTCAGGATATAGAAATGATAATTTAAAAGTAATGGAGGGATAAAATGGCTGATGAATTTATTTATTTAAAAGGATGTAGAGAAAATAATTTAAAGAATGTATCTTTAAAAATACCTAAAAGAAAAATAACAATTTTTACGGGAGTTTCTGGTTCAGGAAAATCATCAATTGTTTTTGAAACAGTGGCTAAAGAAGCAAAACGCCAATTGAATGAGACATTTAGTGCGTTTATAAGAAATTTCTTGCCTAAGTATGGAGCGGTAAAAGCTGATCACATTGAGAATCTTTCTACACCAATTATCATTGATCAAAGCAGACTTGGTGGTAATTCGAGATCAACATTAGGTACTATTACAGATATAAATTCATATCTTAGAACTTTATATTCGAGATTTGGAAGTACATATATCGGAAAGGCAAATATGTTTTCATTTAATGATATAAATGGAATGTGTCCTGAGTGTGAAGGCCTTGGGAAAAAGTTAGTTCCTAATATGGATGAAATAGTTGATACAACTAAATCATTAAATGAAGGAGCAATATTACTTTCTGGGTTTGGGATTGGGTCTTGGCATTGGAAGCTGTTTACTGAATCTGGATTCTTTGATAATGATAAAAAGATATGTAACTATTCAGAAGATGAATTACAAAAATTCTTATATGGAGAAGCAGAGAAGATAAAAATAGATGAAGTAGGAACAATGAATTTAACATATGAAGGCTTAATAGTTAAATTTAATAGACTTTACTTAAAGAAAGAAGGAGAAATTTCTGAAGCTGCTAAAAAGAAATTAAGTAAGTTACTTATAGAGGGGGAATGTCCTCTATGCAAAGGAAAAAGAATTCATGAAAGAGTATATAGTTGCTTAATTAATGGATATAATATTGCAGATTTAACTAGTATGCAAATTGATGCATTAGTTAAAGTAATTGCAGAAATTAAGGAACAAGAGGCGGAACCTTTAGTTAAAGGGATTATTGAAAAGTTAAATAACATTATTGATATAGGGCTTGGATATTTAACTTTAGATAGAGAAACTTCATCATTATCAGGAGGAGAATCTCAACGCATTAAAATGGTAAAACACCTTAATAGTAATCTTATAGATTTGATGTATATATTTGATGAACCAAGTATAGGTCTTCATCCAAGGGATGTTTATAAGTTAAATAACCTTTTAAGAAAATTACGTGATAAAGGAAATACTGTAATTGTCGTTGAACATGATCCTGATGTTATTAAAATTGCAGATCATATTATTGATGTTGGACCGTTAGCAGGAACTAATGGGGGAGAAATAGTATATGAAGGAAGTTATGAAAACTTACTTACTTCGGGGACTTTAACAGGTAATGCCTTAAATAAGTCACTTGATATCAAGGAAAATGTAAGATTACATAATGGATATTTAAAAGCTATTAATTGTAAGAAAAATAACTTGAAGAATATATCTGTTAACATACCAAAAGAAGTACTAACTGTAGTAACAGGAGTTGCAGGTTCAGGGAAAAGTACATTAATTAAACAAGAGTTTTTAAAGCAAAATAAAGAAGCTGTATTAATAGATCAAAGTCCTGTAGGAGCAAATTCAAGATCGAGTTTAGCAACCTATAGTGGAATTATGGATAATATAAGAAAGGCTTTTGCAAAAGAAAATGGTGTTAATGTATCATTATTTAGTGCGAACTCAGAAGGTGCTTGTGAAAATTGTAAGGGGAGTGGAGTAATAGAAACAAATCTTGCCTTCATGGAAAATATTAAGAGTACTTGTGATGTTTGTGATGGTAAGAAGTTTAAAAAAGAAGTTTTAGAGTATAAATTGCAAGGTAAAAATATTATTGAAGTTCTTGATATGACTGTAACAGAAGCTATAAAATTCTTTAATATAAAAGCAATTAAAACAAAGCTACAATCCATTGAGGATATGGGAATTGGATATATAACTTTAGGTCAAACTTTAGATACACTATCAGGTGGTGAATGTCAAAGATTAAAGCTAGCAAGTGAATTACATAAAGAAAGTTCAGTATATATAATGGATGAACCTACCACAGGTCTTCATATGGCTGATGTTGAAAAGTTTGTAAATATAGTTGAAAATATTGTGGATAATGGAAATACAGTTATTATTATTGAACATAACATAGATGTAATTAAAAGAACGGATTGGATTATAGATCTTGGACCAGATGGAGGAACTAAAGGGGGAGAAATAATATTTGAAGGAACTCCTCTAGGACTAAGAGAATGTAAAAAATCATTAACTGCTAAATATTTATAATTGCATTACTTAAATTTTTCTTTGAATTTAGGATTGACTATGACCTTACGTAATAGTGTAAAATGTTATAAAGAAGAATAAGATAAATTGGAGCTTCACGAAGGGAGATAACACAAATGAGTAATACACTTATTGTTTATTATTCGCTTTTTCAAAATACAAAGAATTTAGCATTAGAAATATCCAAGCAGACTGGTGGCACTATAAGGGAACTAATTCCAGATAAGAAGTATTCCTTTGATTATAATAAAGCAGCTAAAGAAGTAAGAAGCGAAATTTCACGGGGTTTTTGCCCTAAGTTAATATCTGGGAATGAGCCGATAGATGATTATAAAACAATATTTATAGGTACACCTAATTGGTTTAAAAAAGCAGCACCTCCAGTTACGAGTTTTCTTAAACAACATAATTTTGAAGGAAAAACAATAATTCCTTTTTGCACTCATGGGGGAGGCGGATTTGGCCAAATTGAAAATGATATAGCCGAAGAGTGTAAAGCATCTATAATTTTACCAGGTCTTGCTATAAACGGTAGTGCTACATCAGAAGAAATTTTAAATTGGCTTGAAGCAATTGGATATGAATTAGAATAAATTTAAATTTGAGGTGAAATACTATGGGCAAATATACGATGGAAGAACTGGAAGAAGCGCTACGAGTTGTTTCCTCAACTATAAGTAAGTGTGAAAAAGCACAACAAAAGTTTGCGGCAGGAACTTCTCAGCATACACTCTTAAAAAACAGAATAAAGGCAATGTATATTTCAAAATCGTTTATAGGAAATGAAAATAATATGAACAAATATACAAAAGAAGAATTGCTTGAAGCACTACGCCCTGTATCATCAATTATAAGCAAATGTGAAAAAGCACAACAAAAATTTGAAGAGGGAACATCCCATAATACACGTCTTAAAAACATTATAAAAGCAATGTATATTTCAAAAGCATTGATAACAGCTGAAATTACTAAAAGAGGTTAACTTGTGTTTTATGGCAGCATTATAATCAAAGTTTGAAGTATGACCAACCGCCAATATATTTGCTAGTAGGCTAATAGGATTGAATCTTGTAAACATACAGGATCAATCCTTTTTTTGATATGAAAGTAAAATAAAAATAAGAATTGATTTGTTATAAATTGTAATAAATATAAGAATAAGATATAATTAATCTAAATAATGTTTCAATTAATAATATACATTAGTATTATGTTATAAGAATATAGATTAATAATATTATTTAATTAGAATGGTAAATTTGAAAGTATGTATAAGAAAATAATCTGGAGGCATGGCTATGGATAAGAAGGAGTTTTCTGATTTAGAAGATCAAATTATGGATACTGTGAAAAGTGCACTTAATGCTATAGATTTTGTTACACTAAAAAGGGATTTTACAAATAAAGCCGATGATACCATGAGTAAAGTTAAGAGTAAGCTTAAGGAATATAATGAAAAGGTGGAAAGTAAATATACCGAAATAGATAAAAGTGCTAAAAATAAAATATCGTTATATGTTGATAAAAGGCCAGCGGGAACTGTGTCAGGAATACTTTATATAGTGATTGGTTCTGTGGTAAGTGTACCATTAGGAATTTTATTAATTATATATATGTTATGGACTTCTCTTATAAGCGGATTTTTAGTAAGCAGTACTATTGGACTAGGAATTTTAGTAGCTTTTTTTCTAGGAAGCATTGGGTTAATTTTTCGAGGTGTAAATTTAAGAAAAAGAATAAGACGATTTAAGAGATATGTGAGATATCTTGATAATAAGGGATATTGTTTAATTGAAGACTTAGCTAATACAGTTAGATTGAAAAATAAATATGTAATCAAAGATTTAAAAAGAATGATTGAATTAGGTATGTTTAAGGAAGCTCATATTGATGAAGAAAAAACTTATTTAATGATAAATGATGATGTCTATAAAGACTATTTAAATTTAAAAGCTCAGGAAGCTAATAGATATAAGCAAAGAGAAGAGCAAGAAGTTAGAGAAGAAAAATTCAACTCAGAAGGTGAAGAGTTAAGATCTGTAATTCAAAAAGGGAAAAATTATACTGAAGAGATAGACGTTGTAAAAAATAAAATTAATAATAGAGAATTTATATTGAAATTAGATAAACTACGAAATATTGTGATTCAGATACTAAATTATATAGAGAGAAATCCTAAAAAAATACAAGAGGTTAATAAGTTTATAAATCATTATCTTCCTATCACAATAAAATTAGTTAACTCATATAAAGAGCTAAATGAGCAACAAGTTCAGGGAGAGAATATTAAAACTGCAAAAAATGAAATTGAAAAGAGTATTGATGTTATAAATATAGCCTTTGAAAAGTTATTAGATGACTTATTTGAAGATGTTGCTTTAGATATTTCTACAGATATTTCTGTTTTAAAAACACTATTTACTCAAGAAGGTTTAACAGATAAATCTGATTTTAAAAAGTGATGAAAAGTGGGAGGATTTTATGATGAAGGATGAATTTAAGGAGAATATTGATATACAGCCAGAATTAACTTTTGATACTTTTCAGGAGGTGGTCCCTGCAATTAAAGTAGAAGAAGAGAAAGTAGAAGATATAATTAATGATGCTAATTTAACTGAAGAAGAAAAAAGGATGGTAGATCAATTTGTAGATAAAATTGAGATAAAAAATTCAAATTCAATTCTACAATATGGAGTGGGTGCACAAAAGAAAATTGCTGATTTTTCAGAATCAGCATTAAATAATGTAAGAACAAAAGACTTAGGTGAAATTGGAGATATGCTTTCAAATGTAGTGCATGAGTTAAAGAATTTTGATGAGTCAGAAGAAAAGAAGGGTATATTAGGCTTATTTAAAAAAGGGAAAAATAAGATTTCTCAAATGAAAGCTAAATATGAAAAAGTGGAAGATAATATAAATAAAATGTGTTCTACCCTTGAAAGTCATCAAATACAGCTTTTAAAAGATGTTGCTATGCTTGATAAAATGTATGAAATAAATAAAGTTTATTTTAAAGAGCTTTCAATGTATATTTTGGCTGGAAAAAAGAAGCTTAAGAAGTTAGAAAATGAAGAACTTAAAAAGCTTCAAGAGAATGCAATAAGAAGTGGGTTGCCACAGGATGCTCAGGAAGTAAATGATTTTATTTCTCTTTGCCATCGATTTGAAAAGAAAATTCATGATTTAGAACTTACTAAAATGATATCTCTTCAAATGGCTCCTCAAATTCGTTTGATTCAAAATAATGATTCTCTAATGGCTGAAAAGATACAATCTACAATTGTAAATACAATTCCACTTTGGAAAAATCAAATGATATTATCCCTTGGAGTTGCTCATTCTAGTAATGCTGCAAGGGTACAAAATCAAGTTACCAATATGACAAATGAACTTTTACGTAAGAATGCGGAAATATTAAAAACCTCAACAATAGAAACAGCTAAGGAATCTGAGCGTGGAATAGTAGATATTGAAACTCTAAAAATAACAAATGAATCTCTAATTTCAACCCTTGATGAGATTCTTAAAATACAAAGTGAAGGACGACAAAAGCGTAAGGATGCTGAATTGGAATTGGTTAATATTGAGGAACAATTGAAGAATAAGCTTTTAGATTTTAAAAGATAATATAAATAATATATCTTGAAGATGGGCCTTACTATTTTAATAGTGAGGTCTTAATTCTTAAATTAGAAATTAATATTCTTTAGGAGGAAATATGAAAAGAATTTTAGATAGCAATCTTTTAAATAAGTATATTAAGAAATATAATATCGAGAATATATTTGATATTGAGATATTAAAATATGCACAACTTCATTTTTATGAAGTTGGAGAGTGTATATTAGAGTCACAAGATGATCTTGAGTATTATTATTTACTTGTTCACGGAAAGATCAAGATTTATTATCCTTTTGAAAACGGCAAATCAATGCTTTTAAAATTTTACGAGGCACCTAACTCTATAGGTGATTTAGAACTTTTGAGAGATCTTCCAATACTTTGCAATGTTGATGTTGTGGAAGAAGCTTTTTTAATTGGAATTCCTTCTAATATATTAAGAGAAAAATATTTTGATAACATAAAATTTTTAAGACATTTAGTAGATTCATTAAGCGAAAAATTTTATGGAACTATAAACAATAGTTCATATAATTTTGTATATCCTCTTATAAATAGGTTAGCTAGCTATCTAGTTGAACATTTGACAAATGAAGATTGTATAATTTTAAATTCATCCTATATAGAAATTGCACAATTTTTAGGAACTACATATAGACATTTAAATAGAACATTTAAGGAAATGGAATTAAAGTCAATTATAAAATGTGAGGATAAGAGAATATATATATTAGATTTAAAGAAGCTTAAAGAACTTGCTAAAAATATTTATATAAAACCAGTTTAAATATAACAGTATTCTATTAATAAATTAAAATGATGCCCTAAAATAATTTTCAAGATTTTATGGCATCATTTTTAAAAAGTTTATTGGTTAAAATTATAAGAATAATTATTATTTTATATTATTGACATCTTTTAAGAGTTTTTCAAGTTTCTCTATTGATACAATTCTATCATTGCAAGTTTTACTGTCTAAACATATGTTAAATCCAAGTGATTTATATCCACCTTCTTTAGAATTATTAGTTTTACAAATAGGTGAAACTGATGCTATTTCATCAGCTTTCCCCACACGATTACAGAGTACACATATATGAGCATTGTGAAAGTCTGGATTTGAAATTCTACATGCCATACCAACAAGGTTATCATTCATATTATAAGCTATAAATAATTTCTTTATGGAGTCATCAACCCATCCTAGGTAAATATTTTTTGATTCCTGAGCATCTTTGCTTGGTAATTTAAATTTTTTTTCTTTTTTAAACAATCTGTTAATTTGAGCATTTGTTATAATTGGCATTCCATAAACATATTCATTTAAATCATCTAAATATTTATCAATATGATATGATTTAGTTATTTTACTAATATCAAGTAAATCCTTTTCTTGTTCAGATAAATCAACAAAAATATTTAATATTTTATTTTGAATATATATTTTAGTAGATTCGATAATATTAATGTCTACACATCCAGTAAAAGCATTATTTAAATCTTTTAAACACTTTTTTATATAATTAAATTCATGTTTTTTTATAAAGGTATTCATAAAGTTCCCTCCTATCTTAAATAATTTATAAAATAAAAAGATGATTATTATTACTCCAATTGAAGTTTAAAATAATCATCTTAATTTAAAAGCATCATATATTCACAATCATTTCCTTTGAATTTTGTTTTAAATTATAAGTAATAACTTCCATTGATTCTACAATGAAAGAATAACATAGTTTCAAATAAGGATTCAATCTAATAAATAATTCTGTAACAATTATGAGCCTGTATGTCTTTCTTGACTTATTATTCTTCTTATACTTTTTTCTGATAGATAGTACTCCTTAGTTAATTCATTAATAGTAGATCCATTAATATACTTTTTATAAATCTCATTATTTCTTAACTTAAGACTATGTTTTATACCACTTTTTTCTCCCCAGGATTTATGATTTTCATCTTTCCTAGGGACATAAAGATACTTTCCATCAATATATTCCTGTATTATTTTAATAATTTCCTCTGGTAACACATCTTGTGCCTTTGCATATTTCATTTCTTTACTCCCTCACTTTTATTAAAGTATTAAAGCAAAGAATACAAAAAGCTATGCGTTATAGAGCCTAAATGATTTATGCACTTCAGCTAATTTAACAGCTTAGGCTCCAAACAAAGTATAGCTGACTTTGTATAGTCTTTGCAGGAGCAAGCTGATTTATAGCTGAATGTATTACAGACTTTCATAAAAACACCCCCAATACATTATAATTACTATTATTATAACATGATAAGTATATATAAATATAATATTCTTTACTCTCATTACATAATTATTAATAATATTTAATAAACTAAATTATAATTATAAAAAATAACTTTTATGAAAAAGATATAGAGGAGCAAACTTCTAACTAGGTAAATTTGATATTTTAAAGGAGAATAAATTTATGAAAAAAATATTTAAAATAAATTCTAAGATAGTATTAATGATGTCATCAATATTTATAGTTTCGTCTTTTGTAATATTTTTAAGAAAAAGTAATAATGAAAAGTTGACATTTGCAGAAGAAAGTAATAATAATATCATTGTTCCAAAACCATTAAAATATATAAAAGGTAATGGAAAATTTATTATTACTAAAGATACTTCAATTTATGTAAAAGGAAATACTAATGAGGAAACAGAAGAAATCAGTAAAATTGCAGAAGCTTTTAATAGTAAAATTAAAACATCAACAGGGTTTGAGCTTAATATAGTTAGAAATGAAAATCCTATAGCAGGAAGTATTTATTTAACTACAACAAGTGGGAAGGTTAATGATGGAGATGAAGCATATAAGATTACAGTAACCCCTGAAAATGCTAATATTATAGCAAGTAAGCCAGAAGGAATATTTAGAGGAATCCAAACATTAAGGCAATTATTACCCCCAGACATAGAAAAAGATACTTTGGTTACAGATATGGAATGGAGTATTGAATCATCAACTATAGAAGACAGACCAGAATATATCTATAGAGGATTAATGATTGATGTAGCAAGGCATTTCTTTAATGTAGATGAAATAAAACGTCAAATAGATGTAGCGGCACAATATAAAATAAATAAAATTCATCTTCACCTTAGTGATGATCAAGGATGGCGTCTAGAAATAGAAAAATGGCCAGATTTAGCTATTATAGGAGGAAGCTCAGAAGTAGGTGGAGGATCAGGGGGTTATTACACTCAAGAAGAGTTTAAGGATATAGTAAAATATGCAGGTGATAGATATATAGAAATAATTCCTGAATTTGATATGCCTGGACATAGTAATGCCATGCTAGCTTCATATGACTTTCTAAATGAAGATGGTAAAAGAAAGCCATTATATACAGGAATTGATGTTGGATTTAGCTCTTTAATGACAAATGATGAAAAGACATATGAATTTATTGAAGATATAATTAGGGAAGTTTCGGAAATATCACCTTCTAAGTATATTCATATAGGAGGAGATGAGGCTGATAATACCAAAAAAGAAGATTATGATTATTTTGTAGGACGAGTGGCTAATATTGTTAAAAAGTATGGAAAAACTCCAATAGGTTGGGACCCTATTGATACATCTCCAGAAATAGATTCTAGTGTAATATTACAAAATTGGAAGGATTCAAATGAAGCAGCTAGAGCAAAAAGTATGAATATGATTATTTCAATAGCTAAGAAGGCTTATTTAGATATGAAGTATAATAAGGATACACCTTATGGATTAGACTGGGCTGGCTATATTAATGTAGAAGACGCATATAATTGGGATCCTACAAATTATGCGCCAAAAAATTTAATATTAGGTATAGAATCACCATTATGGACAGAAACAATTGAAAATAGAGAAGCCTTAGATTATATGATATATCCAAGATTACTGGGGTACTCAGAAATAGGATGGACTCCAAAGGAAAATAGAGATTGGGTCGAGTATAAAATTAGATTAGAAAAGCAAAAGGAAAGAATGAAAAATCAAGGAATAAATTATTATAATGGTATATAAACAAAAGGAATATAAGAGTATATAACTCTTGTATTCCTTTTCAAAATTAGTTTTGTTATAATTTTCATTTATCTATCTAGATCCTTACTTGTAAATCCTAATGGAAGTAATTCTTCTAGTATATATTCTTTAAAGTCATCTTTATTTTTAGCAAGATAAATTTTAAATGTTTTAGGATCACAAAATTCTGCCAGCACTTGTCTACAGACACCACAAGGAGCACAATATTCTGTATTCTCTGCATCATTTTTATTGCCCACTATAGCAATTGCTAAAAATTCACGTTGGCCTTCTGAAATAGCCTTAAAGAAAGCTGTTCTTTCAGCACAATTAGTTGGTGAGAAAGCTGCATTTTCAATATTACAGCCTAAATATATTTTTCCATTTGTACCAAGTAGAGCTGCACCAACATTAAATCCGGAGTAAGGAGTATAAGCAAATTTTTGTGCTTCATAAGCCTTTTCAACTAATAATTTTGCATCAATCATAAATTTCACCTGACACTTTCTATAAATAATTCATTTATTAATATATACTATCAATAGTATATAACAATAAATGGATTATTATTATAACATTAAAAATTTTAGATGTATATAATGCTTTAAATACAGAACGTTTTTGTTATATAAAATGTCATATTAATACCATAGGATTTATTTTACGAAGTAAAATAGTGAAAAGTCAAAGAGTGAAGAGGGAAAAGTGAAGAAGAAGATCCTTATAGGATTTTAGAAAAAGATATATTCATCTACTTCAGGCAAGCTTCAGTGGATGGGCTTTCATACTAAGTTCAGCTATTGTTACACTTAACTTCACTAAGTATTCGTCAAATGAACATCTACTTCAGGCAAGCTTCAGTAGATGGGCTTTCATACTAAGTTCAGCTATCGTTACACTTAACTTCACTAAGTATTCAATGCCTCGCACCTATAGTTTAAGTTTTTCATGGCAAAACATCCTCACTTTTTCACTTTTTCACTTTTCATTTATAAATTGTTTTACAATCTATATCATAACCTGTTCTTTGCTCCCTGTTATCTATTACTTTATCAAAAAAACTGTGAACTATGAATTGTGCCCTGTGAACTGAAGAAAAATTAAATTTAACTATTGACATTCACGCAACGTAATCCCTTATTATTAAAAATGTCAGGAGGTAATGATATGGAATATACAATTAAAAGGCTAGCTGAATTGGCAGGAGTAAGTACAAGAACACTTAGATACTATGATGAAATTGGATTGTTAAAGCCTTGTAGAGTAAATTCTTCTGGATACCGAATTTATGGTAAAAAGGAGGTAGACTTATTACAACAAATATTGCTTTATAGATCTATGGATATGAAGTTAGAGGATATACAAGAGATAGTTTCTAAGGCTAATTTTGATATTTGCCAATCTTTAATTGAGCACCACAAAAGACTTATTTCCAGACGAAATCAACTTGATCAATTGATTTTAACAGTGGAAAAAACATTAAAATATAATAAGGGAGAGATAGAGATGTCAAATAAAGAGAAATTTGAAGGATTTAAAAGAGAAAAGCTAGAAGAAAACGAAGAAAAATATGGTAAGGAAATAAGAGAAAAGTATGGAGAAGAAACAGTTGAGGCATCTAATAAGAAATTTTTAAATATGAGTGAAGAGGACTTTAAAAAGATGCAGGAAATCGAATGTGAAATGTTTGAAACTTTATCAGTAGTTTCAAAAACAAGTGATATAAGTTTAAATGAAGCAAAAACTGTTTATGAGAAGCATAAAGAATGGTTAAGTTTTTCATGGCCAACTTATTCATCAGAAGCACATATTGGATTGGCTGAAATGTATGTTGCAGATGAAAGGTTTGCTAAATACTATAATGATAGAGGTGGCAAGGATATAGTTAAGTTGTTAAGAGATATTATTGTGAGATATGCTAAATAACTATTAGCTATGTAATATATAAATATAAATTCATTAAAATACAAATTAAGAATGAAAGCTGTAGCTATGTTAGTTGCAGCTTTTATTTTTAGAATAATAAATAATATAATATCAAAATATAAATATGAAAGAAAAAATATATAATAAAATGATGAAAAATTTTTTTGAAAGCATACTTGAATAAAAATCATTTTCATGATAATATGTAAATGTGTTCATAAGAAAATAATTTTTATATTTTACATAATATAAAAATTATTTTCAAAAAAGAGGAGGAATATAAATGTTTAAACAATTACAAAAAATTGGAAAGTCATTTATGTTACCAATTGCAATATTACCTGCAGCTGGTTTATTACTAGGTATTGGAGGAGCACTGTCAAATCCTAATACTGTACAAGCCTATCCTTTTTTAAATATTCATTGGTTACAAGGAATATTTTCAATTATGTCTTCAGCAGGAGATGTTGTATTTGGTAACTTGGCACTCATAATGTGTATAGGTCTTTCTGTAGGTCTTGCAAAAAAAGATAAGGGGACTGCAGGACTCGCAGGTGCAGTATCATTCTTAGTTATGAATGCTTCAATAAAGGGAATGATAACAGCTTTTAATCCAGCAGTTAAGTCAATAGACACAGGTGTTGTTGGAGCTATAGTAATTGGACTAACGGTATCATATCTTCATAATAAATATGGAAATATTCAATTACCAGCTGTTTTAGGTTTCTTTGGAGGTTCAAGATTTGTACCTATAGTATCATCTTTTGCTGCTATATTTATTGGAGCAATATTCTTCTTAATATGGCCAACGTTTCAAGGGCTCTTAGTTTCAGCAGGTAACTCAATAGCTGGATTAGGTGCGATAGGAACTTTCTTCTATGGGTTTTTATTAAGATTAACAGGAGCAGTAGGGCTTCACCATATGATTTATCCATTATTCTGGTACACAGAATTAGGAGGAGTTGCAACAGTTGCAGGACAATCTGTTACAGGAGCTCAAAATATATTCTTTGCACAATTAGCAGATCCATCTCATACTGGATTATTTACGGAAGGCACAAGATTTTTTGCTGGACGTTTTGCTACAATGATGTTTGGATTACCAGGAGCATGTTTAGCTATGTACCATTGTGTACCGAAAGCAAAGAGAAAGCTAGTTGGAGGATTATTTTTAGGAGCGGCAATAACATCATTTATAACAGGGATTACTGAACCAATTGAGTTCATGTTCCTATTTGTTGCACCTTGGCTATATGTAGTGCATGCATTATTCGATGGAGTGTCATTCTTTATTGCAGATGTACTAAATATATCTATTGGTAATACATTTTCCGGTGGATTAATAGACTTTACATTATTTGGAGTACTTCAAGGTAATTCTAAAACAAATTGGATATATGTATTGATAGTAGGAGCAATTTGGTTTGCATTATATTACTTTACATTTAGATTCTTAATAACTAAGTTTAATGTTATAACTCCAGGTAGAGAAGCTGAAGGAGAAGAAGTTAAGGTTGTTACTAAGGATAGTTTAAATGAAGTAGCAGAAGAAGTTTTAGCAGCTCTTGGTGGAGCAGAAAATTTAGATGACATAGATGCTTGCATAACAAGATTAAGAGTTTCAGTTAAAGATGTAAGTAAGGTAGATAAAAATAAAATAAAATCTTTAGGAGCAACTGCTGTTCTAGAGGTTAAGGGAGGCGTTCAAGCTATTTTTGGAGCTAAAGCAGATCCATTAAAGCAAAAGATTAATGAAATTATAGGGAGAGATTAATAAAAATGAAAGATATAAATAGAGGATTAATCGTATCATGTCAAGCACTAGAAAATGAACCACTACACAGCTCCTATATAATGAGTAGAATGGCAGTAGCAGCTAAAGAAGGAGGAGCTATAGGGATAAGGGCAAATAGTTCTGAAGATATTGTTGCTATAAAAAAAGAAGTTGATTTACCTATAATAGGTATAATAAAGAAAAATTATGAGAATAGTCATGTTTATATAACCCCAACAATGAAAGAAGTTGATGAGCTTGTTAAAATTGGAGTTGATATAATAGCTCTAGATGCTACAATAAATCAAGATCAAGATTTCTTAAGGGAAGTTTTAAAAAAATATCCTTCACAAAGGTTCATGGCTGATATATCTACAATAGAAGAAGGATTAATTGCTGGACAACTTGGGTTTAATTATGTTGGAACTACTTTAGTTGGATATACGGAACAATCAAAAGGAACAAGTAATTTCGATGTATTAGAATCTTTAATAAAGGGTTGTAAGGCAAAAGTAATAGCAGAGGGCAATTTTGATACTCCTGAAAAAGCAAGGCTTGCTTTAGAAAAAGGAGCATATGCAGTTGTAGTTGGAAGTGCAATAACAAGACCACAATTAATAACAAAAAAGTTTAATGAGGAAGTTTTAAAAGTGTTATAATATTTTGAGGTAGAGTATAAATCTCTACCTCTTTTATTTAATTTATTTTAATGATATTCTATAATTATTAAATTATTTAATTAATTAACTTAAAATAATTTACAAAATAGTAAGTTCTAAATTTATGGAGGATTTCAAGTGGATATTTTATATAAGATACAAAAAATGTATGGAGAATTTTCTGGTAAGGAAAAGGATATAGCAGATTATATTATGCAATATGGAGATAAAATAAAGAATATAAATATAACTGATTTAGCAAAGGAAATAGGAACATCAGGAGCTACTATAACAAGATTTGCAAAAAAAATAGGCTGTAATAGTTTTGTAGATATGAAAATAGAACTTGGATCTAATAAAATAGAAGTGCCATCCATTGATGAAGAAGGTATATTTTCATCTGCTTATCAATACTATAATGAAGTTATAGAAAGAACTAAGATGTTAATAGATAAAGAAGCAATATTAAAGGTTGTGAAAGAAATAAAAAGGGCTAAAAATATATACATATACGGTGTAGGAAGCTCTGGATTAACAGGCAATGAAATGATGCATAGACTTCTTAGGATGGGGTTTAGCGTACATTCCATTTCAGATTCTCATATGATGATTATAAACAGCTCAATAGTATCAGAAGAAGATTTAGTAATAGGAATCTCTATATCAGGAGAAACTCAAGAAGTTATACATTCATTAAGAAAATCAAAAGAAAATGGAGCTACAACAGTTTCAATAACAAGTTTTGAAGAAAGCTCTATAAGCAAATATTCAGATATTAAGTTTATAGTATATAATCCAAACTTCATAGACAGAAGTAGATTCATTAATACTCAATTTTCTGCTATGTATCTCCTTGATTTAATATCCATGGTTTTATTAAAAGATACTAGTTTAAGTAATAAAATGCAAATTACTATTAATGCTATTATAAATAGCTAACAAAAATTTTTCACTCTTTCATCCTTAATTTTTCATTAAAAATTGTTTAGTTCGCCCCATATTATATGCGGTTTTTATAATAGACTTTTCTTCTTCAGACATTTCTTTATTGTACATTTTATTGAATTGCTTAAATAGTGAAATAGTATCAATTTTATTTTTATATGTATTTTTCATATTATTTTTATTAACATAAATATAGTTTTCAGGGACTATATCTATGTTAATAATTTTTTTGTAAATTTGAGATGTATAAAAAGCATCATAAAAGGCATTATGAAAGTTTTCTTGAAAGTCTATGTTCAAAAGCTCAACAGCTGGCTTTAAACCTATCTGAGTGCCTTTTGAAAGCTTGAAAAACTTAGAAGTATGTTTTTGAACGTCTATATATTTTGTAGGGAATATTTCAGTAGATAAGTTATTAAATTTTATATTTCTTATAAATTCCTTTAAGTCAGCCTTTCCCCATACACATAGTATTACATCTTCATTTCCAAGAAACTCTATAAATCTATTATACGTACTAGTAAATGTATCACATTTAGCCAGCATATCTTTTGTTATCTTTGTAATATTTTCTACGTAAGGATTGATATCATTATATACAGTGGGTTTTATAAATTCATTAAATGTTGATATAACCTCTAAGTCTTCATCAAGCTTTAGTGCACCAATTTGAATTATTTCAAAAGGCAATTGGGATACAGATATATTGTTAGGTGTATTAATATTATTTTGATTAAATTCTAAATCATAGAATATATAATTCATTTAAACTACCTTCCTCCAAGATTAATAAAAATTTCATGTTATATAATTTATTTTAACCCTTTTAATATATATATTGTATATTATCTTTATAAATTTTCATCAAATAATATGGCAAAAATTATTGTTTTAAAATATATATAGATTATAAACAATCATAAAGGATTAAGTAATGTACACAAAAGGAGATTTTCATATTCACTCAACAGAGTCAGATGGAGAGCTGAAACCTGGAGAAGTTGTATTATTAGCTAAAGAAAGAAGAGTAGATATAATAGCCTTAACGGATCATAATACTATAAGTGGAAATAAGCAAGCTATCAAGGTTGGAAAAATTCATGGAGTAAAAGTTATACCGGGAATAGAGTTATCAACAAGATTTAAAGGCCAAAAAGTTCATATATTGGGGTATTTCACTGATGATAATTACGAAAGTACTGAGTTTAAGTCAATTTTAAATAATTTACGTACTAGGAAATTTAAGGCTTGTCAAGTTCACTTTAAAGGGAAGCTAAGTTTTAAATCAGAAGCTGGGAAAATAATAACTTCAGCGGGAATAGAATTTTTACACTATTATAATGCAAAGGTTGTGTTAGCTCATCCAACATTACTAAGCAAAAATATATTTAAAGAGATAATCAATTTAAATTTTGATGGAATAGAAGCTAAATACTATAGAAATAAAGAAAATGAAACAGAATATTTTATAGATATTGCAAAGAAAAAAAATATTGTATATACAGCAGGTTCTGATTTTCATTCTTTAAATAAGATAGATATAAAACATGGAACCCTTGGACAAATTTATTTAGAAAATGATGAAATAAATGATTTCCTAAAAATATTAAATTTAAAAGAAAATTAAGTTATATACCTACAAAATTAGTAGTAACCGCTTGGACATAAATGAACTTATCACATATAACCTTTTAAGTGAATAGAATAGTAAAACAATACATTGGGAGGATATCAATTTTGTCTACAGGATATATATTAGTAAGACTATTTAAAGTAGAAAATTTATTACCAAAGACAAAAGCAAATTTAAAAATTATTAATGCTAAGTCTAGAAGTATAGTTTATGAGAAATGTAATGCATTTGATATAAGTGGAAAAAGTACAATTATACCATTAGAAACTGTAGATAAAAGGTTATCTCAGAGCTTTAATAGTAAAGATGAAATTCCATATAAAGTTTATAATTTAGAAGTTACTATAGAAGGAGCTAATCCTATTATAGTAAGAGGTATAAGTGTATTTGAGGGAATAACATCAATACAAAATATTGAAATTAAAGATAGGAATAATACAATAATTTCAGGAAACTCCATCAGAAATGCATTTATAAATGAATATGAAGGCTACACAAATATTGATAAAAACTTTTTAATAACTCCATTTGTTCTTAAAGATGTATTTGTACCTGAATTCATAGTTGTACATTTAGGAACTCCCAATTCATCGGCAGAAAATATTAAAGTAAGGTTTATTGATTATATTAAAAATGTTGCTTCTAGTGAAATTTATCCTACTTGGCCGGAAGAGGCAATAAAGGCTAATATATATTGTCAAATTTCATTTGCATTAAATAGAGTTTATACTGAATGGTACAGAAATAGAGGTTACTCTTTTCAGATAACAAATTCAACTGCTTATGATCAATATTTTGTAAAAGGAAGAAATATATTCGATAATATAAGTAAAATAGTGGATGATATTTTTAATGAATATATACGGACTGTTGGTAATAGAACTCCTTTTTTTTCTCAATATTGCAATGGAACGTCAGTTAGGTGTGCAGGATTATCTCAATGGGGAACTGTGGATTTAGCTAAAAAGGGAATGAAGGCGTTAGATATAATAAAATATTATTTTGGAACTGATAAGGAGCTTGTTAGAGCTACAATTATTGAAGGAATACCTGAATCATATCCAGGTAAAGCATTAAGAGTTAATGATGTAAATGATAATGTTAAGGTAATTCAAAAATATCTAAACAGTATATCTAATAATTTTCCAGCTATCCCAA
The DNA here is from genome assembly GCA_027686065.1 of Clostridiaceae bacterium AF10-41. Lineage (GTDB taxonomy): Bacteria > Bacillota > Clostridia > Clostridiales > Clostridiaceae > Clostridium. The sequence continues at coordinate 47,634 of JAQCTH010000006.1, read as the reverse complement.
AGATATATTCTGAAAGTGGAGTGTTTGGAAGAGAGACAGAGCAATCGGTAAGAGTATTTCAGAAGGTATTCAATTTAGTTACAGATGGTATTGTTGGAAGAGTGACTTGGTATAATTTATCAAGTGTATATGTTGGAGTAAGGAGATTAGCAGAATTAAATCAGGAGTTAGAAATAGATTTGGGAACAGGAGGGGTACGGGAACCTACTGGCCCTTATGAACCAAAGTGGGATGGTAAATATCCAGGATATCCTATGCAAGAAGGATCAAGGGGAAATAAAGTAATTGAATTTCAATATTATCTTAAAACAATAACTAATGAGTATAATATACCTACTGATCTTATTGTAGATGGTGTGTTTGGAAATGTAACAAGAGATACTGTTATAAAATTCCAAAAATTATATGGACTAGAGACAGATGGGGTGGTAGGTCCATATACTTGGAATAAGATAGTGAGTGTTTATACAAATTTATAAATGTCCACTTTTTCATAATGGTTGCATAATATATCTTAGAGGAAAAATTAAACTATAGAGGAGAAGATGGGTATGCAATCAATAAGCTTTGGAAAATATAAGGGAATTGATATATCAAGCTGGCAAGGAGATGTTAATTTTAAAGAAGTTAAAGAAAATGGTATTGAAATTGTATATATAAAAGGGACTGAAGGCAGTCACTATTTAAATCCAAGAGCAGATGAATATTACTTAAAAGCTAAAAGTAATGATATACTTATAGGATTTTATCATTTTTTTAGGCCTAAGGTAGATGCTAAAATTCAAGCAAACTTTTTTTCAAGTTATGTAAAGAAAAAGGATTTTAATTGTAAATTAGCACTAGATATAGAGGTAACAGATGGATGTAATACAGATGAATTATCTAAAAATTGCATAACCTTTTTAGAAGAAGTAAAAAGTCTTACAGGAAAAGAAGTGGTAGTGTACACATATACAAGTTTTGCCAAAACAAGTCTTACTAAAGAGTTAGGAAGGTATCCATTATGGGTAGCAAATTATGATGTAGAAAAACCTGAGGAAAATGCTATATGGAATGAATGGGTAGGCTTTCAATATTCAGAATCTGGGAATATTCAAGGAATAAGAACCTATTGTCCATTGGACGTATTTACAGAGGAAATATTATTGTCTAAGTAATTAATATAATTATAGTAAGCTTACTTATAAGATTAAAAGGTAAGCTTATTTTTATATAAGAAAGTATGAAATTTTAAATAATAAAATAAGTTATGGTGTATAATTAACATTAAATGAAACAATTTAAGTTTTGGAGAGAATATTTATGGGAAGAAAAAATAAGATATTAAATGAAAATATTGTAGATGAAGTAGTTATAGATAAAAGAGAAGTAGGATATTATTCAACTCCAACTTTTATATGCGATTATATTACGAAAAGAGTAGTAGATATAAATAAAAAGGGAAAAAGCGTTTTTGATCCATGTTGTGGTAAAGAAGAAATGTTAGAGCCTTTTGTTGAATTTAATATTAAGACTTATGGTATGGATATTATTAGATATAAGGAGAAGTATAATTGTGATTTTAAAAACATGGATTTTATTGAGTATTATTATGAATTTATTAATGATGAAGAATCTTTAAGTTATGATTATTATGTGTTAAATCCTCCATATAATTGTCATGAAGTAAGATATATAAAAAATAATAAAAAAACATTAAAAAAACACTTTAAAGATGTAGGTATTCATAATATGTATGGAATGTTTATATCTGCTATCATAGATTTAGCAAAAGAAGGTGCTGTAATAGGTATAATAACTCAAGATTCCTTCCTAACATCTAAAAGTTATATTGGATTAAGAGAAAAAATCTTAAAAAGTTGTGCTATACATGAAATTATCATGTGTCCAACAGATCTATTTATAGAACAAGGAGCAGATGTTAGGACTAGTATACTTATATTACAAAAGGGATTGAATTACCAGGGAAATATAAAATTAAAAAATAGATTTATAGATAAGAATGAATTAATTAAGTTCTTAAATTCATCAGGACATTGTGATAATTTATATTCAATAGAAGATATTATATTGAATAATAAAAATGATAATAAGGAATTTTTGTTAGAATGCCCAAGAGATATTAAATGTTTATTTAATCATAATAGGCTTGGAGATAAATTCAAGTGCATAACAGGAATATCAACAGGAAATGATGAAAGATATTTATCTAGAGAAAATAAAGATCCACATATAATACCATTTTATAAAAATCCAGGTAAAGATAGATATTATACGAATAAAGTAATGTATCTACATAAAGATTTTATAAATATATCAAAAGAGGTTTCTAATTTTATAGTAAGAAATAAGGATTTATTATTTGAGTCCGGAATAATATGCTCATCTATGGGAGTGCAATTTACAGCATGTAGGTTACCTAAAAATAGTACCTTTGGAGTAAATACATGTATTATATGTGAGGATAAAGATATGTTTTGGATATTAGCATATTTAAATTCTACATTAATAACTTATTTAGTGAGAGGTGTTTTAATTAGAAGTAATATGATTACTTCAGGATATGTTTCTAGAATTCCATTATTAAATTTTGATAATATAACAAAAGAGAAGTTAAACAATCTGGGTAGTAAAGCGTATAGCATGATTAAGCAGAGAGAAGATATGAGTGAAGTTTTGATAGAGATAGATAATATAATCAATAGTGCAGCTAAATTATCTAAAGAAACAATTTTTTATATTAATAATTTTAAAAGTAATTTGATTAAAAGAACATAAAAAACAGTCCTCACGACTGTTTTTATTTTACTATTCATCTAAAGGTTCAAACTCATCTTTTGAAGCACCACATACAGGGCAAACCCAATCATCTGGTAAATCTTCAAATGGGGTATCTGGATCTATTCCGTTACTAAGATCTCCATATTCAGGATCATAAATATAGGTACAAGGCACACAGACATATTGTTGCATTAATATAAACCTCCTAAATTTCCTTTATATTTTAAAATGTATTGGGTATAGTATTAAAATATGATATAAATTATTATAAATAGTAAAAAAATAATATAAGAGCTTTTAAGAAAAGAGGTGAAATTATGGGAAGAAAAAATAGTAAAAATAATGATTTGTTAAGTAGTGTGAGAAAAGATACATCACCTAAGATATATTCTATATTAGTAGACTTAGTTAATGATGATAGAGAAGATTTAGCAGAAATAGTATTGAAAATAGATTATTTATTGCAATATACAAGTACGTGTATAAATCATAAGGATTTTGATGAAGCTAGAGAATCAATAAAAAAGGTAGAGGATAGAATTAAAATTCTACAAAAGGAAGAAAAAGATATTGAGTATTTAATACATATTTATGAAGGTATAAAAAATAAATGTAAATAACACAAAAGGCTATTTTAAGCATAATACGCATTAAATAGCCTTACTTTTATGATTATCTTCTTTTTTTGTTAGCGACCTCAATGTTTACTTTTCTTTTATTAAGCTTAACACCGATACATTTATCAAGGACTTTATCCTTAACGTCAGGAGATATATTTACAAAAGAGAAGTTTTCTAATATATCTATATCACCGATTGAAGAAGCTTTTATTCTAGCTGTATCTTTAATAAAGTTAACTAGAGTTTTAGGATTTATTCCATCTCTTCTTCCTATAGACAAAAATAATCTTATATCTTCTGATTTAGGAGCTTCTAAAATATCATTTGTATAAGTTTCAAGTAGCTCATCATTAAATTTATTCTTTATTAATGCAGCAATAATCTCTATAGAATCAAATTTTTCAACAAGTTCTTTTGCTACTGGAATAAACTTTGAATAATCAGAATCCGTAATAGTATTAGTAACATCTTCTAAAATAGATTTAGATTTATTATCAAATATATCATTAACTGTAGGAATAGCTTTTCTAGTTATATCACTTTTAGTTACTGATTTTATTTGTTTTAACATTGAAAATTCCTTTGGAGAAACTAAAGAGTAAGCAATACCTTCTCTATTTGCTCTACCTGTTCTACCAATTCTGTGAACATAGCTTTCAACATCTTGTGGTAAATCATAATTTATAACATGAGTTATACCTTCAACATCTATACCTCTTGCAGCTACATCAGTTGCGATTAAGTAATTTAGTGAACCTTCTTTGAATTTTCTTAAAGTTCTTATTCTGTGTGCTTGAGACATATCACCATGCATACCTTCAACGATATAACCTCTTGATTGCATACCTTCAACTAATTCATCAACGCCTTTTTTAGTTCTGCAGAAGATTATAGCAGATGATGGAGTATCATAATCTAAAACTCTACAAAGTGCTTCAAATCTTGTTTTGTGAGATATTTCAAAGAAACTTTGACTTATTGTAGAAACTGTCATAGAAGTTTTCTTTATAGAAATTTGCTTAGCATCAGGTTTCATATATCTTTTTGCTAATTTTCTTATTTGATCAGGCATTGTTGCTGAGAATAATAAAGTTTGTCTTTCACTAGGTAATTGCTTTATTATGTCTTCTAAATCATCGATAAATCCCATATTAAGCATTTCATCAGCTTCATCTAAAACTAAAAATTTAATGCCATCTAATTTAATAGTTCCTCTTTTTATATGATCAAGAACTCTACCAGGAGTACCAACTACTATATTTACATTTCTCTTTAATGCTCTTATTTGATTTACTATAGAATCTCCACCGTAAATCGGTAATACTGATAAATCATCATATTTTGATAATCTTTTTAATTCATCATTAACCTGAATAGCCAATTCTCTTGTAGGAGCCAATATTATAGCTCTAAGGCCATCATTCTTAGTGATGTGATTAATGATACCACAGCCAAAAGCAGCAGTTTTACCAGTACCTGTTTGAGCTTGCCCTATAAGGTCATATCCTTGTATTGCAACAGGTATTGCCTCAGCTTGTATTTGAGATGGTTTTTCAAAACCTAAATCAGTAATAGATTTTAAAAGGCTATCCTTAAGCCCTAAGTTATTAAATTTTATTTCATTCATTCAAAATCCTCTTTCTTTTAGTATTTAAAATAATCTATAATTAAATATAATATATATTTTTAAATTTTACGACGGGTACATAATATTAATATTCCATGGAGCAAAGGAATTTATAATATAATTTTAAAAATTCCAAATAATTACTATAAATTATATATTATTCTTTGTCAACTAACTTAGTATACACTATAATTTGAAAATATGCTCGTATTATTTACTAGTAAAATAAGTTATTTTGTAATAAATATTGAAAAAATAATAAGTAAACGTTTGACATGAGGAATAATTTGGGAAAAGTTACGAAAAATTTATACTTCTATAAAATAAATAGCATTATAGGACCAATATATATAGTAAAAAGTTCAGATGGATTAAGAATGATTGAGTTAATAGAAGAAGAATGGATTGAATTTAAGGAAAAACAAAATTAAAAAAAGATAAAAATATAGTATGGATGTAATTATTCAGTTATAGGAATACTTTAAAGGAAAAAGGAAGACATTTGATTTAGATATAGGAGGTACTGAATTTAGAAAATTATACAGATATTCAAGAAAAGCTTATTAATTTTGAAAAAAGAAATATACAAAAATAAACAAATATTGAGAATAGATAATTTACATATTATGGGGCGGGTTATATCTCTCCCTTTTTTATTCTGTAGGAAATTATAAAAAGATTACCCTGTGAATAACCTTTTATAATTTCCTTCCTTAAGTTCTCAAGTGGGCATATGTAAGTTTGCGTTGACTTGGAGCGAAGCGATGGAATAAGCAAATTTACATATGCCCACTTATTTATTCTGTTAATAATATTATTGAAAAATAAGTATAAGTATTTTAATATATAATTAAAAAGTATTATAGTAGTATATTATTAGTAATTAGACGAGAAATTTTTCGTTATAAAAATAGTATCATAATAGTATTTAAGTAGTAATAAAAGTGAGGATAGATATGGACAATCAACTTATGCAAGATTTTAACGGTTTATATTTTAGTAAAAAACAAATTTCAAGAAGGATATTTGAAAAAGAAGAATTGGAAAAAATATGGGAAACAATTCAAGGAGAAAGGTTAAAATTATCTAAGAAAAATAATTGTGACTTTAAACCAATAACTGATTATTGGTTTAATGATACAGAAAGTATAGATAGTAATATTGAATTTATTAATGAAGCTAATAATTTGGGAGTATTTAATTATATATCTTCAAAGATAAAGGTTAACCTAAACAAATCAGCAGAAAGTTTAGAAATATCTCAGTTACTTTCTTTAAATGATATAGAAATATCAGAGAAGAAAATTAATGATATAATAAATATTATTAATAATAGTAATATTATTGATGAAGATTTTCTGTGTAATTTATATAGCATAATTGAAATGGAAGATTTAGAATCTGATAAAATCAATAAGGTGAATAGTAAAAATAAATATAGTATTAGTAGAATTGTAGAAGATGGACATAATATAGAAAATTTATTGCTTTTAATGAATAAATATGAAGAAAAGAGTACTTTAACAAAGGCTGCAGTCATACATCTGTATGTAATAATTAATAATCCTTTTATAAAACATAATGCCATAATTTCAGAGCTTTTAACATACAAATATCTATTGATAAATGGATATGAAATTATAAAATATTGTTCAATATCTCCTTTAATAAAAGAGAAGTTGAAAAAATACAATACAGCAATTGAAAATAGCTTATCTTCAAATGGTGATATAACTTATTTTATTAAATTTTATTTAGACATACTTAGAAATTCTATTGAAATTTTAAATATGGAGTTAAATTATAAATTTGGGAAAAAGATATTGAAGGAATTAATTGAAAAGAACGATGTAAAGCTAGAAGAAAGATGTATGAAGTTTATTAATAGTGTCTTAACTTCAAAAAATAATGTTGTAACCATTGATGATTATAAAAAGAAACTAAATGTATCTTACGAAACTGCTAGAAGTGATTTAAACTATTTAGTTACACTAGGCTTTTTTAGGATTGCTAAATCAGGAAAAAGATATGAATACTATAAAAATGATATATCCACAATTGTAGATAATTTTGAGGAGTAAAATTATCTAAATAGTAAAAAATAAAATAAAACAGATATGAAATATAGCTTCATATCTGTTTTACTAATTTAGTCCTAATTAGGTAGTTTACTTTTAACTATTTCATATACCTTTTTAGGTAAAATATCTTGCTCTTCTTTAGTTAAATTAGCTGTTTCTATAGCTGGATGAATATATAAATCTACATTTGCTGGTTTTATAATCCATTTACGTTTATTAGACTCCATTATTTTATAAGATCCACTCATTGTAACAGGTACTATTGGAACTTTAGATTTTGTAGCTAATTTAAAACTTCCAGCTTTAAATTCACCCATTTTATCACCCTTACTCCTTGTACCCTCTGGGAATATGACTAATGAATTACCGTTCTTTAAAAACTTAACTCCTTGAATAATAGCTTCTCCAGCTTTTCTTAAATTACTCCTATCCATAAAGACACAATGCATATATTCCATCCAAGTGCTGACCCCAGGAATTTTTTTTACTTCTATTTTAGAAACAAACCCCTTAGGTACAGGAATTTTACTAATATATATTGGAATATCAAAATTTCCTTGATGATTTCCTATAAATAATACATTTTGATCTTTAGGAAGGTTTTCTAATCCATGAACATTAACACGAACTCCAGCAACTTTTAAAAGGCTATTAGCCCAAGTTGAGGTTGCCTTAAAAGTAAGATGTTCCTTTTCTTCTACCATACCTTTTTCATCAAATCTTTTAGTTTTTATCATACTAGGAATACTACGTAGCAAACCCATGAAGAAAACTACATACCAAGCAATAGATCTAAGCATGCAAATCAAATCCTTTCAAAAATTATTAAAATACCATAAATAAAGTATATAACAAAGTTAGAATATAGAAAAGTACATAAGTTTTAAATTGCGAATATAAAGGCTATGATAAATAGATATGCTTATTTCACAGTCTATTTACCTTAGTCAACTTATATTAAGAATTTAAATTAATAATGAATTAAGTTATTGGTAAAAAATAATTGGTGAGTGACATTAAAAATTAGTTAAATGTAGTAGACTATAATTGAGCTTGTTCCCTATAAAATTAAAACAACTGTGCACTGTGCCTTGTGAACTGTGAATTGAAAAATGCTTCGCAAAATATAACATGCAAGCATATAGTAAGTAATAAAAAGCATTTTAGAGGTGAAAGGTTTGAATAAGCTAAACCAAGGGAAACTAAGGGTTGATTTTAAGAGTGGAATATCACAAGATGGGCCTATAATTCCACGTAAATATACAGTTACTCATTCAGATGAAACTGGTGAGATAGTAGTAACGGTAGCTAAGCATTATGATAAATCTAATATAAGCAATAAGAGAGATGAGGTATTTGCTAGGTGGTTTGAAAATGGTAAAAATTATGTTTTGTGTTTATATTTAAATGTAGATGGAATTGAAAGAGATAAAAATAAAATAGTAATAAGAAACAAAATTTTTAGAGAAGAGCTACCTATAGCTATTACAGCTATAAGACAAGGTGACTTGGGGTTAATTAAAAAACATAATAATTTAGATGAAGCGGATGTATTTATCAAATTTAATTCAAGATATGAGGATTTTTACAAGGTTGAAAATTGGGGGAAATTAAAAAATTATAAATATATAGATGATTATGATGAGTATGAAGTTGATGAAGTGGAAGAAGATAAGGGTTTAGAAGAAAGGAGAAATTCGCTTATTAGGAAAAGGAAATGTAAAATTACTATGCAAGAAAGAATCATACTTAATCTTTTAAATCCATATATAGAAAATAGACTATGTATTTTATATGGAAATAATATAAGATATTATATTGAAAAATACGAAATAGTAGATATAGAAGAAGTAAAAACTTTAGATGGCTGCGAGAAAATATATGAAGTATTTATATTAGCAAAAATAAAAATTAATTCTATTATTAGGAATGTTTCAATAGAGTTCATTGTAAAGCCAAACAAGGTTATAATTAAAAAGGTCAAAGAATAAATAATGGCTATGGAGTATATTATAATAGTAGGATAATGTTGACATATAAATAATGTTATTATACAATTTATTTGTTGATTATGTCTCCATAGTTCAATGGATAGAACAGTCCCCTCCTAAGGGACAGATACAGGTTCGATCCCTGTTGGGGATACCACATAAGTTTTTGAAACGGCTTAACTGTAAGGTTTAAGCCGTTTTTGTTTTATAAAAAAGGGACTTTAAGGGGACTTTTATCTATTTTTTTAAATTTATTATATATAAAAATAACAAATATAACTATTATATGTAATAATATGGTACTATATTTCTATAATAAATTTTATAGGGGTATATATGATTGAAGTTTTGCAAGAGCTAATATATTTATTAGAGGAAAGAGAAGAAGAAAAATTAAGGATTATTAAAAATAGAGGAAGTAATAATTATTACATACAATGTGCTAACGGAGGATTATATCCTAATATTGTATTCAGAGTGGATAACTATAATAACTTTATTTTATCTAATATATTTATTAAGAATAAGGGAAGAGGAACTGGGAAATTAGTGTTAAAATATTTAATTAAGTGTTCAATTAGAAATAGATGTAATAAGTTTATAGTTAGAATAGTTAAAAATAAAAACTTAAGGATGATTAAAATTTTGAACGACTATAATATGAGAAAAATATCTACAGATGAAGAATTTAGTGATTATATATTAGATTTGGAGGAAAATAATGATTAAGTATTGCGTTGGTATAGATATTTTAGAAACGGATGAATTACATTGTTTTAAAAATGTAGAAACATTAAAAGAAATAGATATAGATATAGCAGGTAAATTAATATTATTTATAGATTTAAATAATAAGAAGGAGTTTATTGGGTTTGCAATTAATAAATCATATGTAAAGATTATGTCTAATTTAAAAGACAGTAATGAAAAGTTTTATGATGATATAAAAGAAGAGGTATTGAGAAATAAGTATATTGAGCTACAAAATTATAGTAATAATAATTACAGTTTTAAAGTTGTAATACAAAATATTGCTGATTATATTAATGTAATAAAAGCTATACAAGATGATAAATTAATATTTAGAGGTCAAGCAGATGAAGCGTGGAAGTTGATACCCAATGTTTTTAGAAGTACTGATAGAGAAGATATAGAAAAAGAAATATATGATGATTTACAACAATGGAATAATGAGAATTTTAATAGTGAAAATATATTGCAGAATGCTTGCAATATGCAACATTACGGATTACCAACTAGGTTAATGGATTGGACTACAAATCCATTAAATTCACTTTTTTTTGCTACAGTGGATATGAGTGTTAAGGAGAAAAATGGTAAAGTGATTTGTTTTAGTCCTAATATTATATATGATGAAAATTCAGATGAATATAAATTGATAAGAAATTTTATAAAATATAGATATGAGATGAAATTAGATGATAACTTATCTATAGAAGATTTAGTTAATGATCTGTTTAGAAGAGGCACAAATACGTTCTTTATAAAGACTAAGTATTTTAATAATAGAATAAAAAACCAGAGTGGTATTTTTTCTGTTAGCATCAAATTGAAAAATAATGAAGTTGTAATGCTAAAGGAACAAATACATTCAAGAATATTTGAGGATAGTTTGAACTTTTTAAAAGATAATATAAATAGTATAGATAAATATATTGAAATGGATTTTAAAGAAAATTTGTTAAAAGCATTAAATTCAAGATGCAATCGCAGTACATTTATTGAAGATATTAATCAGTATATAGAATTGAAATTTGGTTCAAAAGATAAAGGTGATAATTTCAAGAAATATCTTATAGATAAGGTAAAAGAAGAAGATATAATATTGGAGCTTAATGATAGAAGTTTGGAGGATGCCTTAAATAAAGATAAATTATTAGAAATTATAATACCTTTTGAAATCAAAAAAGATATTGTTAATGATTTAGAATTTTTAGGCTTAAATAGTAGAGTAATATATCCAGATATTGAGGGATTATCAATGTACATAAAGCAAAAATATATTGTAAAGTAGGGAGGAAAAATGAATGGATAATGAAAAAGCTAGAATTAGAAATCTAATATTTAAGATTGCTAATTGGAATATTAGCACTGGTGGGGATATAAGAAAAAATTTTTCTAAAGAAACGGCAATAAAAGAGTTATTTTTTAAAAGGGCAGATATAGAAAATTTCTATGATATTATTTTTGAAGATAATAAAATAAAAGAGCAGTATATTAAAGAAATAAATTCTTATTTAGAAAAGCGAAATGACAATCTTAGAGAACAGGATGAAGAATTGAGGAAGGTATATAATTCGTTAAGTGAACTTTTTAATAGTTTTAGCAATAATCGTGAGAAGATTTCAATTGAATTGAAAAAAGCTATTAAAATAGCAAGCAAACTACATTGGAAATACCTACCTATATATTTAGAGCAATATATTGTGAATAATGGTTATAATCCAGAGACAGAGACAGAACAATTTTATAATCATTTTCATGCAATAGAAGATTTATATAGATATATATTTACATCTAATAAAATTACATGGAATGATAATGGTGGAGATAGTAATTTAGGTATAGATTTTAAGTTTAAAATTTATACAGTTAGATGGGGGCATTATGACACATATACTATAAATAGAACGATTAATGGATGGTATTTAAGCGGATTGCCAGCTGGAACAGGGATATGTGATAAAGATGGTGTAGGAGCTATTACAAATGCATTAGAGCATGATCAGGTATGTTATCCAGTCGAAGGGGTAAAGGATGCTTTTAGGACATTATGGGATGATGCTGACAAAAATAATATAAACATTGAAGAGTTACAAAATAGATTAGATGATATTTCTAAGTGGATAAAGGAAATAGAAATAAAGACACGTGAATACCAACCTAAATGGTGTGGATTTTATTATAATCCATAAAATATAGATTGGGATTTGATATAAATAAAAGATAAATATATTATGATTTTATAGCTCAATTTAAATAAAAGAATAGGGCAATAACATCCTATTCTTTTATTAGCATATTTGAAGTAAATAAATTATCTAAAAGTTTAGCAGTATCTCTTTTCATATCTTCCATAACATGAGTATAAGTATTTAAAGTTACAGAAATATCTTTATGACCTAATCTATCACTAACAACTTTAATATTTTCGCCATTAAATATTAATAAGGTAGCATGAGTGTGTCTTAAAGAGTGAAAAGATATTTGTTTCAAATTTTTATATTTAGAAACCTTTTTAGTAAATTCCATTGAAACATTTCGAGGAGTAGCCATTAAGCCATTCCTATCTTTAATAATAAATCCATTAATATCATCAATATCAGCTTCTCTAAGGTGTTCTAAATAATTTATTAGTATATTTGGTATAGAAACACTTCTGTGGCTTGTGGAAGTTTTTAAGATGTTTGTCAATATTAATTCTTTATTTATTTTATCTTGAATTACTTGATTATTAACCGTTAGGTAACCATTTTCTAAATCAATATCACTCCATCTAAGTCCACAAAGCTCTCCTATTCTTAATCCAGTTAATAGAGATATAAATACTGGTGTATATAAGGGTGTGTTTTCAATTTCTCTAATAAAATAATCAACATCAGATTTATCCCAATAATCTATCTTAGGTTTCTCTAACTTAATTTTTTCTATATCAGTTGGAATATTATATATTAGCTTATTTTTCTTGGCATACTTAAAGCAATTATTTAATATTTCAATAATTTTTTTAGCACTTGCAGAAGCAAGCTTACTATCATTAATTAAGCCATTATAAAAATTCTGAACAGTTAAATTTGATATATCAGTTAACTTTAAATGACCGAGCTTAGGAATAATATGATAATTTATTCTACTTAGGTAATTATTTCGAGTATTAATTCCTAAAGTATTGGACTTATAGCTATTAAACCAATCTAAAATAAAATCTTTGAAAAGAATATTATTACTTGCAGGGGAAATATATCCTCTATTTTTTTTTAGTTAGTGTTTCAGTTACAAAAATCTCTGCTTCTTTTTTATTTTTAAAACCTTGCTTCTTTATTCTTTGTTTTTTACCCTCTGAACTGTATCCCAGAGAAATAACAACTTGCCAATTGTACTTTGATAGTTGTTTATAACTAGCTATATAATCCTCGCTTTTATTTTCAAATAATATAAGTTTATTTTTTATTATTAAGTATTTCAGTATACAGAAATTTTGCATACCTTAATAACGACGTTTCAAAAAATTCATAATCCAACTTATCCATCAAAGAAAAATCACAATTTAATTCTTTTAATATTAAATGAAAGGCTGAATCTAAGGATAGATCTTCAGTAATTATATCAAGATGTTCACTATGACAAATTTCTGAGTAATTATAAGGACGTTCTCCAGATGAAGCTATATCATAATTAAGTCCTGTTATCTCATCTACACTTACATTGAAAGCCTTGGATATAGAGAAAAGAACATCTATTGAAGGAACTCTTTTTTCTTTCTCATAATTAATTAAGGCATTTCTAGATATACCTATTTTATCAGCAAATTCTTTTTGAGTTAAGTTCGCTATCTTCCTAATATTTTTAATATTAACACCTATGCTCATTATTACACCTCTCTTTACTTAATATAATATTATAAAAGTTTATAAGCGTAAACTTTTTTTATGAAAAACATTGACAGCATACGTTTGTATGCATTATTATATAAATAAGCACACAAACGTATGCTAAGGCGTGGCGTTATATATATTTATATTGATGGGAGAGGTGATATTCAAATGTTAAATAAGGAAATGTTAACTGTTGAGGAATTTTCTAATATGGCTAATATTAGTTTGGCTCACACAAGGCAGTTGCTAAGAGAGAAAAAAATTAATGGGATAAAGGTCGGAAAGGAATGGAGAGTTTCAAAAGAAGATGCAAATAATTATTTAGGAATTTTAACAGACGTAAAAATGGTAGAAAAAGAAGCCTACATTAAAGATCTTGAGGCTAAATTAAAAAGTTATGAAATGCAGATTGCAACATTCAAAAATATAGTAGGAACATTAGAAACTATAGTAGGGCTGTAAGATTATGTACAGCTTAAATAATAATCTTGATACAAAAGAGATTTATATGTTTTATGGGGCAATAGATAAAACTGTAAGAGATATGTTTTTTAAAGATTCAGGTAAGGCTATAGTTTTAATATCAATTATTTTTAATACTAACTTTCAAGATAGATATAAGGATTTAGAAAATTTACAGAGTTATTTTAGTTATTCAGTATTTGAAAAAAAATTAAACTTTAGTAAATCTAAACTTCAACGTATTATGAAGGCATTAGAAGAAGAAGGATTTATTGAATGGGTAATTAAATCTCAAAGTAGATATAAAGCTAGTGTTATAGCACTTAATTATCAATACGGTAAAGGATACGGGAGAAAATATAGTAAACAATACGCTAAAGATGTTGATATTACTAATCATGCAGTGAAAATTAATACAGTAAGAAATATAGTTAATGATACAGTGAAAGATACATTATCTAAAAATATATCTAAAGAAAATAAAGAAGAAACCACTAAAATAATCAATTTAAATACAAATATATTAAATAGCTATAAATACCATATAGATTCAAATATTACACCATTTATAAGAGATGAGTTGACAAGACTAGGAAATAAATATGGGAATGAAATTTTAGAAAAATCTATAGAAGAAACAGCAAAAAGAAATATAAGGAGTTTAAAATATATTGTAACATTATTGGAGGATTGGAATAAGAAAGGATTTAAGACTCTAGATGATATTGATATTAGTATAGAGAAATGGAGACGTGATAATAGAAAGTATAAAGATAATCATGAGAAATATATTACAAGGAAATCAAAAGTAATAGAATATCAGAAGCCTAAATTAAGATTTGATAATTTTAAAGGTCGTGACTATGATTATGATGATTTAGAAAGGAAACTGTTAGGATGGGATAAGGAGGATTAAGTATAATAAACTAAATTTAGAGAGAAGTAATGAACTTTTAATAAATTAAAAGTTATTATATGAATTAGATAAGAAAACTTATATTTCATAACTTGTATAATGCTTTGATAAGATGTCTATAAAGTAATTAAGTTTTGCTTTGGAAGTGGGGCTTATGCCCCGATTTGTTTTTAGAAACTTAATTGCTTGTAATTTATATTTAATAAAGATTCTATATGAAATAAAGGGTTTTGCTACTTTTTTCAAAAGTTGCAGGATAAGGATGTTACACATCCAAATACAACATCAAGGCAAAGCCTTGATTTTTCAGAGATTTTAGGTGGTACATAAGTTATAGTAAGTGAAAAATTATGTAACACATAACAATAAAAAGGGATAAGGAGAATTGATATTGTGAAACGAATAAATGTAACATTTTCAGAGCAAGAATATAAACATATAGAAAAAGCAAGAAAAATAAATGGAAGTTCAGCATCGGAATATGTTAGGAATTTATATTTTAAAGGTAAAGAAATATATTCACTTAATGATAATAAGGATGAATTAAGTGAATATATTGAGATAACTTTAGAAAGGGTGCTTAAACCACATGTTGAGAGGTTAGCGTCAATTTCAGCAAAAGGAGCAATAATGAGTTCAGCATCTACATTTTTAAATGCACAAGCTTTAGTTGAATTTGTTCCAAGTGATAGAAGGAGAGATTTTTTAGAAGTATATAATAAGTGTAGATTGAAGGGAATTGCATATGTAAAAACAAAAACTAATGATGAAGCAGAAATAAATAAATTAATGGAAAAAGAGCATAGTTAATAATGAGTAAAGTTGTTGTAAAATTAAGCTATAAGCATCCAAATTTCAAAAATACCTCTGCTAGCAATATAAATTATCTTAATTATATAGGAAGTAGAGAAGGTGTAATATTAAACGATGATTTAGATAAAAGAAATATTAATAGCGAAGCTAATAGTGAAAAAGATATTGAATATATTAAAAATAACTCCAGATCACATGGAATATTTAATAATTCCGATGGTGTTAATATTAAAGATATTCGTAAGGAAATTAGAGCGTGTAAGGGATTTGTTTATAGAATAATAATTTCATTAAGAGAAGGAGATGCAATTGATAATGGATTTGATGAAAGAGAGAAGTGGAAGAACTTAATTAATTCCAAAATAGGAGTTATAGCAAGACAACTTAGTATTCCACAAAGTCAAATAAAGTGGGTTGGAGCATTTCATAGAGAAATTGGACATCCTCATGTTCATTTAATGTTATGGAATAGTAAAGATGAGATAAGAAACTATGGATATATAGATACTAAAAAATTAGAAGGTATTCGTAAGAATTTAACTGATGAAATATTTAATGACGAGAGAGTTGAAATACTAAATAAAAAAAACTTATTAAGAGATATTTTGTTAGAGAAAACAAATTTTATAGTGAATGATAATATGTTTAATGAAGAAGAGTTAGTTAATCTTGAAGATAAATATAATGAAGCTAAACAAGAATTAGAGCTATTAGATGAAATTAATTCGTATGAATTAGGATGTAGAGTTACTGATAAGGATATAGAAATAATAAAAAGTATGATAGAAAAACTTAGAGTACCTTTAACTGGTAGATTGCAGTATAAATTAATGCCACAAGATGTTAAGAATCAAATAGATTATATAACTAAGACAATAATTAGTAGACCTAATTATATGCGATATTATAATGATTATATGAATAGCGTTGAAAGATTAACTAGATTATATACAGAAAGCCCAGACCAAATTAATAAATCAATAAAAAATGCAGAGAAAGATCTTTATAGTAGGATAGGAAATAAGATATTAAAATCTATTAAAGATATAAAGATTAATAATAAAAGTGCAGATCATTGCATTCAAAATCTTTTAATTAACATAGTAAAAATTATCTCAATAAAGACTAAGCAACAAGAAAATAGACAAAAAATCTTTGGTCAGAGCAAAGCTGAAATTAAGAAAAAGGTAAAAGAAAATAAAGCTAGGGGATTATTTTCAGAAATTGATTTTATGTAAAGTGAAGGATGGGTATATAGTGGATAGAGAATTAAAACAAGTGTTAAAGGTAGAGCACCTAAAGATAAGTGAATTAGTAAATATACGATATCAATTAATAATATTTTGTGGAAGTAGTTAAAGATATATGATATTCAGAATGATAAGAATGTTTGATATTTAATTGAAGAAATGGTTAGAAGATTTTTAGGATACAAATAATATTTACAAAAAATAGAAATTGAAAATAGAAATTGAAAATATAATTAAGGTAGGGCATGTACCCTACTTTAATGCTTAAAAACATAAATTTATATAACATTATTTTAAATAAAAGTTATAACATGAATACTTCATTAGTTTCATGTTAGTTAGTAACTAACTTAGTAGGGAAGTTTAAGAGAAGGGGGAGTATAAGTGTTATTAAGTGGAGTAGTTATTAATTTAAATGCAGAGCAAGAAGCTTTATTAAAGCAGTTAGAATTAGCAGAGGATATTTCAAAAAAAGAAATAATAAAAAGCTAAAGGTCATTGAGGTTGTAGATAAAGACATATTTGAAAGAAGCTTCAATGAGGAAATTTTAAAATCTACAATCGAAATCTTAAAAAATATGGTATAATAAAAATAATTAAAGGTTTTATTTGGATTATATAATAATATTTTACAAACAAGGATAATGATTAAGTAAAATAATAGTTCTAATAAAAAGATTTATTGGTCGCTAATCCCAAATAGCGAGGTATTAAGAGGGAGTTGGTACTACTCAATGCCAATTAAAATTGAGTGTAGCAACCGAGCAACTGCTACTGAAAAGACATATGCTTAGGCTATGATTGTCGTAAAGCTCGGGTGTTTAATTTATATGTTCATATATAGTTAATTATATATTTGAACAAAATAGTGATGTTTTGAAACATTACTATTTTTTTTGTAGTGTTAATGTACTAACAATATTATAAAAACTAATTACAAAATATGGGATGAGCACTAAATTTAAGGGGGATTTTATGTGATATAAATTATTCGTTTGAGGAGTTTATTAGAGAGGCATTAACTAAGAATTATGTTGCTACGGTAGACAAGTTTAAATACCGCATAATATGGGACAGAGATCATCCATTGTGGAATGTTTTTGAGAATTAATTGAAAAAATATCCAGAAATGGTATTTGAAGAAATTCTATTTTAATAATTAGAGGGAGAGTAAGATATGAAGGAGTTATATTACCCAAATTTTGAGATAAAAAATGAAAAGTGGTTAAAATATTCTTTGCTTTATAAAGAGAACATACATAGTATTGTACCTTATGAAATTGAAAGTAGGTATTTTAGTGATTTATACAATTATATAAATAATGAAACTGATTTATTACATAAATATGCGCCAATGTGGGATGAGATAGAGAAAACATCAAGGGAATTTATTGTAGTTTTAGAAAATATATTAAAAAAACCTCAAAACTATTTTAGTATTAGCAAAACCACTTCCAGCAGAGTATTGGCAGAGAAATGGAGTAATAACAAGTATTATACTTTATTTAGTGGTAAGTATAGTTTTGGTATAGAAGATTTTTTATTAGACAATAATTTAGCAGATAGAGTATTTGAAGGAGTAAAAATACATAATGATATTGCATTGATATTTATGGGGGCATTATCAGAGAATATTGCAAGAAAAGAAGGTTTTACATTAACTACTGATGAAAAAGCATATAAAAATTTAAGTCAGTTATATAATAATATGTGGGATAGAGAAAACACAATAGAATCATATTTAGGATATGAAGCAAAAATAATGCAAAAGATTCCTTTAAGGCTTGAAGATATTTCAATAAAGCAAATAATTCAATTAAGGAATAGTGATGGATATAAAGAACTATTAAAAGCGTATAATAGAACATTAAATCAATTTATTACAAATTTAGATAAAGGTGAAGATTTTAAGTTTGATAATTATTTAGATGATTTAAGAATAATAAATACAGATTTAGTAGGTCAAATTTCAAGTTTATTAGGTGCAACAATTGGTATGAGTATGACTTTAATTGGTACAGATATAGGAAATGAAATAATTAAAAATATGGGGATTGTTAGTGGAACTTTATCTATGATAGGAGCAGGAGTATCTATGCAGACTAATATAAACCAGTATGCATTTGCAGATAGGGTAAAAGTAAATAAATTCATTAATAAAATAGAGAATATTCCATTTAGAAGGAGATATGTATATTAATAATTACCAAAGGGACTATCCTCCGATATTAATGAAAATAAAGCTTGTTCTACACAAATACTAAAATTATTTAAAGGTTATTAAATGTAAGTGTTTGCGTATGTATATTATATGTAAAAGAATATATAAAAACATATGGTAACATTCCTGTTGGGGATACCATAAAGCATTCAAACCTTGTAATATAAAGGATTGAATGCTTTTGTTTTTTTTTATTATAAAATTTAAAGATTAATTTAGTAGTGATTAAAATATACTATATTAAATAACTTTCAATGATAAGAATAATAACTTTAGTATTTATGATTGTTTTGGTGTAATAGTTAGTTCTCCATTTCCAATCACTACTAATGAGTATTCGGGGTTTAGGGGAAGTGTAGTATCTATATCTAGTGTGTTTTTAGGCAGACTTACGTTTTGAAGTAAAAGATAATTTTCATCAAAAATTAATACCCTGATATCATTAGTTTTTGAAGAATTTCTAATTGAATAAGTGTTATTTTTCGAGATATTGAAATCGGATAAGCTATAAATGCCTTGTTTATAGGTTTTAGGATTAGTTAGTGCAGGTGTTAAACCAATTATATTAAATGATAAATATATATAGAATAAAAGTGTAAGAATAAACTTCTTCATAATGACTATCAATCCTTTCTCTGTAATTCAAATACAAAACTTTATGAAGTTTATTTTTAAGTTTTTTAAAAACTAAATAACTATTAAGAGTTAATAGGTGTTAAATATAGCTCTCCTTTACCAATTAGTAAGATTGTATCGTCAGGATCAATGGGGACTGTATCAACTTTTGGTGAATTAGGTGGTAATCTTAATAATTCTACTACACCTAGGTTTTCATCAAAAACAAATAAATACATATGGTCAGTTCTAGAAACATTTTGAATAGCAAAAGTACTAGTTTTTGATATATTAAAATCAGATAAAGTATAAATCCCTTGCGCATATATATTACTCTGAGAAAAAGCGTACCTTAACCCAACTGTATTAAAAATCAAATAAAAGGATATTAAAAATGCTGAAAGAAATCTTTTCATTTTTTCACCACCTTTCCACTTTATTCTGTGTAATAAAAATGATAGTATTCAGTATATACTTAGCTTTTTAAGTAAAATTTAGTAATGTAGATAATTTAAAAGGTTATACACAGAATATACATGAAAATGAAGCTGAGTTGTGGATAAAATATTATGAGATGTGAATTAAAAGGTAGATTTTTTATATAAATAAAAAATTTTAATTATATAAGCTATATATGGTAAATATCATATAGTATAGAATATTTACTAGAAGTTATATTAAAATAAATTATCAATTTTAATATATGGTATAATAAAATAAAAATATTTAATTTAGGAGTGTGAATTAATTTGGAGAGTTATACGTGGCAGATAGTATTATTAGTAATATTATTGTTGATGTCAGGATTTTTCTCTATGTCAGAAACTGCCTTAATGGCACTAAGTAAAATTAGAATAAGACATATGGTAGAAGAAGGAGTTAAGGGAGCAAAGTTAGTTGAAAAGCTTGCAGAAGATCCAAGTAGGTTATTAGGAGCAATATTAATAGGAAATAATGTAGTCAATATAGGAGCCTCTGCATTAGCGACATCAGTTGCTGTTAAGGCTTTTGGAGAAGGTTCAGTTGGTGTTGTAACTATTGTGATGACTATATTAGTTCTTATATTTGGTGAAATAACTCCAAAATCTATAGCGAAACAAAACTCAGAAAGTGTAGCATTGAAGGTAAGTAAGCCTATAAATGTAATAGTGAAATTATTTAGACCTTTTGTAGTTGTATTTTCAGCTATATCAGGCTTATTTATAAAAATTTTAGGTGGAGATCCAAAAGCTAATGAGCCGTTTATAACTGAAGAAGAGTTAAAGACAATGGTGGGGGTTAGTGAAGAAGAAGGTGTGCTTGAGGATGTAGAAAAAGAAATGATATTTAATGTTTTTGAATTTGCAGATTCTCAAGTTAAAGATGTTATGGTACAAAGAGTTGATGTGGTAGCGGTAGATATTAATTCTACTTATGATGAAGTTATAAATGTTATTAAAACTGAGCAATTCTCGAGAATACCAGTTTATAATCAAAATATAGATGATGTTATAGGAATACTAAATGTTAAGGATTTAATAATAGCATCTCAAAGTAAAGAAAATTTTAAGGTTTCTGATTATATGAGAGAACCTTATTATACCTTTGAATTTAAAAGAATTACAGAGCTATTTAATGAAATGAAAAAAAATAGAAATCATATGGCTGTTGTACTAGATGAATATGGTGGAAATGTTGGTATAGTCACTATAGAAGACTTAATTGAGGAAGTTGTAGGAGAAATTGAAGATGAATATGATGATGAAAATAGCGATATAGTGGTGGTTAAGGAAGATGAATATATAGTTGATGGAAGTGCTAGGTTAGATCATATAGGAGATTTGATAGGTGTGGCTATGGAGTCTGAAGAGTTTGATTCTGTAGGCGGATTAGTAATAGGAGAATTAGGAAGATTTCCTGAACAATTAGAGGAAGTTAAACTTAATAATATTAGATTTGTAGTTGAAGAAGTAGATAAAAATAGAATTAAAAAAGTTAGAATATTTACTTAATCAGCTCACAGTGCGCAATTCACGGTTCACAGTTTATGGGATAAGGGAATGTGGAACAGGTAACAGGTTAGATATAAATTGTGAAGCAATTTATAGGTGAAAAGTTAAGAGTGAAAAAGTTGGGGATGTTTTACTATCATTTTTTCATTATCTTTTATTGGGAGAAAATATATGGATTACATGGATATTGCAATAGAAGAAGCAAAAACTGCATATGATAAGGGAGAAGTACCAGTTGGGGTAGTTATAGTTAAAAATGGCGAAGTTATATCAAGGCAACATAACTTAAAGGAAAGTTTAAGTTTGCCAACAGCCCATGCCGAAATATTAGCAATAGAAGAGGCCTGTAAAAAGTTAAATAATTGGCGGTTATCAGGCTGTGATATGTATGTAACTTTAGAACCTTGCCCTATGTGTATATCAGCAATAGCACAAAGTAGAGTATCAAGATTATTTATAGGGACTTTTAACAAGGATATGGGAGCTTGTGGATCTGTAATAAACTTAATTGATTATAATATTTTTAATTGGTATGTAGATATAAAGTGGTGTTATAACCAGAAATGTAGTGATTTATTAACTTCATTTTTTACGAAAAAAAGAAATAAATAGTAAGTTAGATATTTTATAAATTTATAATTTATTTATATTTTATTTATAATTAATTGGTATAATTATTTATGAAGTAATATAATTAAGATAATTACTATTAGAGGAGGAAAAAGGATGAATCCAGTAGCTTTTGAATTATTTGGTTTAGAAATAAGATGGTATGGAATAATAATATCACTTGGAGTATTAGGAGCAATGCTGTTAATATACATTCTATCTAACAAAAAAGAACTAAATTATGATATTATAATAGATGCATTTTTAGTCACGTTTCCAATATCAATAATTGGAGCAAGATTATATTATGTAGCATTTGAATATGAAAATTATCATTCATTTATGGATATAATTAATACAAGAAATGGTGGAATGGCAATACATGGAGGGGTTATAGCCGCTTTATTATCAGGATATATATTTGCAAAGTATAAAAAGATAAACTTTTTTAAATATGTAGATGTCATAATGCCAGGAGTTATATTGGCACAAGCAATAGGAAGATGGGGAAATTTCATGAATCAAGAAGCTCATGGAGGCCCTGTATCAAAAGAATTTATAAGTAAATTTCCAGAGTTTATTCAAAATGGAATGTTGATAAAAGGAACTTATTATCATCCAACATTTTTATATGAATCAATATGGAATATACTGGTTTGTTTAATATTAGTATATGTACTTCTTAAGAAGAAGGAAGGAAAGGATGGAATCATACTTGGAGGATATATGATTTTATATTCAATAGGTAGATTTTTTATAGAAGGACTAAGAACTGATAGTTTAATGTTTATGGGCTTAAGAACAGCTCAAATAGTAAGCTTGTTAGGAGTATTATTAGGAATAATTTTAATTTTTTTAGTAAGCAATAAGAAAAAGTCTATATAATATCTAATCTGTATATAATCAAAGGATAGGTTTTTACTTATCTTTTGATTTATTATTATATAAGTATAAATTTGAAAATTTAATAAATAATAATCAATAGAAATATGGCAAAGTTTTAAATGTTGCAATATGAATTAGTATATGATAATATATAGCAGTAGTTAAAATTAAATAACTATATTATGGAGAGATGTCCGAGTGGTTGAAGGAGCACGCCTGGAAAGCGTGTATAGGGGAAACTCTATCAGGGGTTCAAATCCCCTTCTCTCCGCCATAGCCGTGCTAGATGGGGAGTCAGCGGTGCCCTATAACCCGCAATCCGCTATAGCGGGGTTGAATTCCTAGCCTAGGCTTTAATTTGTAGGGTCTGCCTATGCAAGTGGTGTTGATGGCAAGGTCCCATACGACGTAAGTGCGTGAACCTCGTCAGGTCCGGAAGGAAGCAGCGATAAGCGATTACTGCGTGTGATATGGATAAATCTTGCCAGAGCTAACTACATAGTAACGCCTATAAATTACTGTCGAAGCTAGGTGCACGGTTTTAATTTTAGGCCTTTCTAACCAAGAGAAGGGTTTTTTTAATGTAATAAACAAAAATAAATGTTTTATAAATATATAATATTTATTTAGTAAAGGTTACTCTTCAATAGGATTAACATACAATAGGACAAAGAAAGCGAGGGAATTCCTTATGGGATGCCCTCGTTTTCTTTGTATCTATATATAGAAATTAAAGCTGTGAATATTAACTGTAAAAAATATATTAAGATTTTTTGGTATAGATAGTAAATATATGCGGATATTTATGATTTATATTTTCCTTATGGCAAATACTTTGTGATATTTCCCAATCTTCCGTAATTCCTGGGAAATATGTGTCAGCTTCGAATTCAGCAAAAATATGAGTTATATAAAGCTTATCTGCATAAGGAAGCATTTGATCATAAATGCTAGCACCACCACATATAAAAGTTTCATCCTCGGTATTTAATAATTTTAATAACTCTTCTATAGAATTAACTACTAGAGCTCCTTCTAATTCTGAATGTCTAGTAGTGAGGACAATATTTCTTCTATTAGGTAAGGGCCTTTTAGGTAATGACATATAGGTATTATATCCCATTACAATCGTATGTCCATCGGTTACTTTTTTAAAATACCTTAAATCTTCAGAAATATGTGTAAGTAACTTATTTTTATTTCCAATTCCATTATTTTTATCCATAGCAACTATTAAACTTATCATATTATTATATCCCCAATTCAAATTTTAGTTGTGGTTTAACAGGTTCATAATCTACCATTTCAAAATCATCAATAGTAAAATCATAGAAGTTTGTTTTACCTTCTTTAAGTATTAATTGAGGGTGTTTGTTACTAGGCGTTCTTGCTATTAATTCTTTTGCTTGTTCTACATGTCTATCATAAATATGTAAATTGTCAACAACGTGCATAAATACTCCAGGTTTTAAACCAACATGTCTTGCTACCATCATCATTAATGCAACATATTGAGTTTTATTAACATGCCCCGCAACACAATAGTCGCTTGAACGCTGAGTAAGAGTCATATCCAGATATTTATCTCTAACAGACCAAACAGTAAGAAATGCACAAGGGTTTAAACCAGAAGTTTCCTCAAAATCTGAATATTGATATAGGTCTATAATATGTCTTCTAGTATAAGGCTCATTTTTTAATCCATTTAGTAATCTATTCATTAAATCATATTTCCCTACGGTAGCTCCATATCTTTGGCCAATTGTTCCTGTACCATTAACTTCCCAGTCTCCCCACCAAGTAATACCCATTTCTTCTAATACTGAAAGTTCATTAGACGCCTTTTGATATATCCATAAAATTTCTTTAATACCTGACTTCCAGGCTACAGGTCTTAGTGTAGTAATAGGAAATTCACCTTTAGAAATATCATATTTTTCCACAACTTGATTTAGGTATATTGTGTGAGCAGGGGCACCATCTTTATACTTTGGTCTTACCTTATGGCCTTCTGTGCTCACTCCGGTTGTAAGAATATCATTTAACGCCTCTTTAAATAATTTATCTGCTTTTGATATATAATTTATAGTCATATAGTCACCTCTAAGTTATATTTTCATTTCACTTTCTAATGTGAATAATTTTATTACATTATAGCATAAGTTAAAATTAACATCACCTTAAAAAGCATTGAGTTATAAAGCAATCTGTTTTAATTAATATATTTAAGATTATTTTAAATCACTTAATAATGACGAAGAATAAAAGTAGCTTGATATATATATAGACATGATATATTATTAATGTAGTATATTTGAAGTAAGAAGGGAGGAATAGATTCATGAAGTTTTCTACAAAGGGAATAAAATTTGAGATATTATCTAGTAGTTCAATTTCAAAAACAGCAGTATTTTTTGAAAATTGGATTACTATGCCCTTTTTTAGTAGGGAATTACAAGGAACTATTCTATAACTTGTAATATATATAGTAACTCCAATCAGGCCCATTTTTTTATAGGGTCTTTTATTATGCATAAAAATATAAGATTTGGAGTTGATTTAAATGAATAGATTAAGTGTAAATATTAAAAATGATTATATATATAAGTTTTTTTCAGCCTTTGATATAACATCTGCAATATGGGTATTATACTTAGGATTTAAAGGCATGACCTTAGCTCAAATAGGATTACTTGAGGGTATATTTCACATAACAGGATTTATTTCGGAAATACCAACAGGGGCTTTAGCTGATTTATTTGGGAGAAAGAAGATAATTATAATAGGGAGGATAACCTCATTAATTTCTGCAATTATTATGTTATTTTCTAATTCTTTTATGGGATTCGCAATAGGATTTATATTGTCAGCTTGGGGATATAACTTAAACTCAGGGTCAGAAGAAGCATTAATTTATGATACTCTTAAAAAGCTAGATAGAGAAGAAGAATTCTTAAAGGTTAATGGAAAAATAAACTTAATAATAGAGGTATCACAAGGGTTAGCAGTATTTATAGGGGGAATTCTTTCACAAATAGATTTTTCTATTAGCTATATTACAGCAGTTGCTATAGGATTAATATCATTAGTTCTTTCTACTAGGTTTATTGAAGTAGATGTTATAAGAAAAGAAAATCAAAGCATTAATATTATTAATCATTTAAAGCAATCTATAGATATAGTTAAAAATAATAAAAGGCTTCTTAATATATTAATATTTTTTCCATTGATATATACTTTTTCAGCAATCGTTTATTTTTATGGGCAACAATTATTTAATGATATGGAATATTCAAGGATTAGTATTTCTATAATATTTTTATTTAATGGAATATTTTCATCTTTCGGAGCTATTTTAAGCAGTAAAATATATAAAAAATATAAATCTTTAGGGTGGATAATAATTTCAATTAGTATAAGTGTATTTACAATCTTTATGGGAATTGGCAAAGGGAATTTATCTATAGTATTTTTCTTAGGAATAGGATTTTTAACATCAATACTTCAACCGATAAGTAGTAATTTGATAAATTCTATGGTGGAATCAAATCAAAGGGCAACAATTATTTCGGTTGAAAGTATGTTTTATTCTATAATGATGATAATTTTATTTCCTATATGTGGGTTCATAGGAGATAGAGTTTATTTAGAGTTATCATTTATAATGGTTGGTATTGTAGGAGTATTAATTTGTATTACTGAGATAATTATAATTAAAAAGACCATATAAATTAGAAATAAGGATATTCTATTATATAAAAATGGAATATCCTTATTTGTTTTTTCTGAATTTAATTTCACTATATTTTTATTTTATATATAAAGTATGGAGCTTTTTTAACTTTGTTAGAAAGTAGTTTCTAAATGAATGATATCAATTGAAAATAAATACAGAACAACTTAAAATGAATTCAAGAAAAAGTACTTTTTTATTATGTAAAATAATAGGGGGAATAATATGAAAAATATTAATAAAGGGCTAATAGTATCTTGCCAAGCATTAGAAGATGAACCACTTCATTCATCTTTTATTATGGGGAGAATGGCTAAAGCAGCAGTACAAGGAGGAGCGGTAGGGATTAGAGCTAATTCTAATCAGGATATATTAGAAATAAAAAGAAATGTTGATGTTCCAATTATAGGAATAGTTAAAAGGGATTATGAAAATAGTGATATTTATATTACTCCAACAATGACAGAAATAGATGAGCTTATTGAAGTAGGAGTAGATATTATAGCTTTGGACGCAACAGACCGATTAAGGCCTGGTAATATTACTTTGAAAGAATTCATTGATAAAATTAGAGAAAAATATGGCAATGTATTACTTATGGCAGATTGTTCTACTTATGATGAAGCTATTTACGCTGATAAAATAGGTTTTGATTTTATAGGAACTACCTTAGTAGGATACACAGTTCAAAGTAAAGGTATTCATATAGATACAAATGACTTTGAACTTATAAGAAATATTATTAATTCAGTTTCGAAGCCGGTTATTGCAGAAGGAAATATAGATACACCTGAAAAGGCTAAACGCGTACTTGAACTTGGATGCTATAGTGTGGTAGTTGGATCTATTATAACTCGTCCGAAAGTTATAACTGAGAAATTTATTAATGAGATAAAAAAGATAGGAGAGTAGAAATATTATGAATAAATTTATGAATAAAATTGAAGAGATCTTTCTTCCTATAGCAAATAAACTTGCTTCTAATAAGTATTTATCTGCAATAAGAGATGGTTTTGTGGCAATACTTCCTATTATGATTGCAGGATCTTTCTTTATACTTATAAATAACGTATTTATTGGAGAAAACGGTTTTACAAATAAACTTTTTGGAATGCCATTTACAAAACTTACAGAGCTAGGAGCTTCTATAGTTCCTGCAACTATGTCTATAATGGCAATACTTTTAACATTTACAACTTCTAAATCTTTGGCAGAACATTATAAATCCGAGACTTCAATTACACCATCTATAGCAGTTGTAGTACTTTTCATATTAATGCCAATAAATTTTGATGGAAATTTAGGAATAGAATATATAAATACTTATTATACTGGAGCTGCTGCCATGTTTATGGCTTTTATTTCTGCAATAGCAACTGTAGAAATTATAAGAGGGTTATCAAATATTGATGCCTTGATTATAAAAATGCCAGATAGTGTACCACCATCAATTTCAAGATCTTTTAATAAATTAATACCTGTTATTATAACTTTACTAATATTTGGAACTTTAAAGATGTTTACAAATTACTTTGAACTTCCTTTAAATGATCTTATATTTAAGTCTATACAAACACCTTTCACAAATGTTGTTAATTCTACATTTGGTTTAGGAGTAATTTATTTGCTTTATATGTTGCTTTGGGGATTAGGAATACATTCCGCCTTTATTTTTAATCCTATTTTAGAGCCAATATATCTTGTTTCATTAACACAGAATGCTGAGGCAGCATCGGCTGGACAAGCGTTACAAGCAATTATGACTAAGCCTTTCTTAGATTCAGTTGCATTTATGGGGGGCGCAGGAAATATGATTGCTCTTATTATTGCAATTTTTATAGTATCTCGTAGGGAAGATTATAGAAAAATTGCTAAGATAGGGTTTATACCAGCATTATTTAATATTTCAGAACCGATAATGTTTGGACTTCCAGTTGTGATGAACCCAATATTAATAATTCCAATGATCTTATCTACTTTTGTAGGACTTGCAATAGGAACCTTGACAACATCATTAGGAGTAATGGCTCATACTTATATATTGGTTCCATGGACGACTCCACCAGTTTTAAGTGCTTTCTTTGCTACAGGTGGACATATAGTATCAGCATTAATAGCTGTAATCATTTTAATAATATCAGTATTAATATATATGCCTTTCGTGGCAATAACAAACAAGCAAAGGATGATAGATAATGACTAAAGTTTTAGCACTAGATTTAGATGGCACATTAATCAATGAAATGAATGAGATAATAGGAGGACAAGAAACTCTTAACCTACTTAAAGTTTTACAAGATGATGGTTACGAGGTAGTGGTGGTAACTGGAAGATTGGATCACGATATAATTCATATAGCTCAAAAATATGATTTAAATATAAAATATAGAATTTCTCAAAATGGTGCTGTGCTACAGGATGACAATAGTATTAAAGGAAGAATATTAAATAAGAAAACAGCTCTTAAGATATATGAATATATAAAGGAAAGAAATCTTAGAGTGGAACTAAATACTATAAGCAATAGATACTGGCATAATGAAAGAGGTGCTGATTTTCCAAGAGAATTCTATAACTCATCCAATATATTAGATGACTTTACAGAGGTTATTTACTATCAGCCAGTAATAATATTTCTTATGATTGGGGATAGCAATGAAATAAATAATGTTAGAAGATATATTGAAGAAAATTTTGATGATGTTGATGCAATTAAAACTTCAGATAAGACATTAGAAATAATTCCCAGGGGTGTTTCTAAGGGAAAGGCACTTAAAGAAATATATCCAAATGCAGAAATAATATCTATAGGAGATTCTGAAAGTGATTGCTCTATGTTCAAATACTCAAAGACATCATATTTCATAGGCAAACATAATCTTGGAGATGCAGATTTTTATATGCCTTCTATAAAAGAAGTTTTAAAAAATATAGTTAAGGAGAATATTTATGGAGAATAATGAGCTTAGTGCATTTGAAATAATATCTAATGTAGGAGCAGCAAAGTCACAGTATATGGAGATAATAAATAAATGTGAAAACAAAGATTTCGACCTTTTAGAGGACATGTTTGAGGAAGCCGATAATTATTTGGTACAAGGACATAAAAAGCATATGGAACTTGTGCAAATGGAGGCTTCAGGAGATCCACTTAATATATCTCTATTGCTTATACACGCAGAAGATCAGCTTATGAATGCAGAACTGGTTAAGATATTAGCACAAAAATTTATGCATTTATATAAGGAGGCTTTATAATATGATGAACATTTTATTAGTTTGTAATGCAGGAATGTCTACATCAATTCTTGTAGAAAAAATGAAAAAGGTTGCATTAGAAAGAAATATGGAAGCAAGAATATGGGCATTATCTAGTACTGAAGCAAAGAATATTAAAGAAGATGTTGATGTAGTACTTGTAGCACCACAGTTAAAATTTGCAGTAAAAGACATACAAAATAGTTTTGATGGGAAGCCACTAGGAGTAATTGATATGAGGATATATGGAACAATAGATGGAGCGAAGGCCTTAGATCAGGCAATAAATTTAATAAAATGATGAATATACTATTTATTCCATTAGATGAGAGACCTTGTAATAGTGATTTTCCTAAACTTATTACATCGTCTAAAAAAGATATTAAACTTATATCTCCTGATAAATGTATATTAGGAGACAAGAAAACTCCAGGAAAAATATCAAAACTTTGGGACTTTGTATTTGAAAATGCAAAAGAATGTAGTTATGCAGTGCTTTCAATTGATATGCTTATTTATGGAGGACTTATTCCTTCAAGATTACATCATTTAACTAAGGATGAGGCTGAAGGATATATTAAAAATTTAAGAAGAATAAAAGAAATTAATCCTAATATAAAAGTTTATGCATTTAATTGTATTATGAGATCTCCTCAATATAATTCTTCTGAAGAAGAGCCAGATTATTATGCTGATTATGGATACAATCTCTTTAGAAGTAAGTATCTTATAGATAAAAGATTAAGGGTTGGAATTAACAAAATAGAGGAAGAGGAGTTAGAGTCAATAAAGATTCCTAAAGAGATTGTATTAGATTATGAGAGTAGAAGAGAATTCAATGAATATATAAATATTGAAGTAGCAAAGCTTCTAGAAGATGGAACTTTGGATTTTTTAGTTATTCCGCAAGATGATTCGTCAGAATATGGATATACGGCTATTTCACAAAAAATAGTTTTAGATTTTATAAAAAATAAAAACCTTGAATTTAAATCTTATATATATCCTGGAGCAGACGAGGTAGGAAGTTCTTTACTGGCAAGATGCCTAAATGACTTTTTAGGTAGGACTGTTAAGATATATGCATTTTATTCTTCTACGTTTGGCCCTAATATAATTCCTTTATATGAAGATAGACCTATGAATGAGAGTCTTAAGTATCATGTAAGAGTTTGTGGTGGAGAACTAATTGACAATTCTAGTGAGGCTGACTTGATATTAGCTATAAATTCCCCAGGAAAATATATGCAGGAAGCCTCAGATCAGGTTTTAGATATTGATCTTACTTATACATCATATAGAAATCTTTTAGATTTTGTATATAAAATTGAAAGTTATATAAAAAGTGGTAAAATGGTAATCTTAAGTGATTCGGCCTTTGCTAATGGTGGAGATTTAACTTTAATAAATTATTTAGATAGACTTGGAGTTTTATCTAAACTAACAGCATATGCAGGTTGGAATACTAATTGTAATACTTTGGGAACTGTACTATCTTCAGGAATGTATAGCTTAAGATCAAATGGGGGAAGTCAAATAAAACATCTTATATATCGTATAGTTGAGGATGTCCTTTACCAAGCCAAAATAAGGCAAGAAGTTATAAATGAGTATCTTCCTAAGAATGATATAAGTTATTATGACTTCAAGGACAAGCAGAAGGATGTAGAAAATATCATAAGGGACTTACTTTTAGAAGAATATAATAAGCTTAATATATCAAAAGTTTGTAAACTTAATATTAATAGCATAATAACACCATGGAAAAGAATGTTCGAAATAGGTATGGATATTGATGTAAACTTTAATGATTAAAATCAATTTATAGAACAAAATTTTAAAAAAATAAATTTTAAATAAGATAATCTATTTGGTATTATGATATTAAGTAATTCCAAATAGATTTCTTTATTTATAAAAAACTTTATAAACGGGGGTTGAGTAGAAATGCAAAGTCAAGATAAGAGTATAATACCGTTAATGGAAACTTTATATAGTAATTTTACAAATACGGAAGCAACAATTGCAGACTTTTTTATACATAATAATAAAAAACAAGACTTTTCTGCGGAAAGTGTTTCTAGTAAGTTATTTGTGTCAAAGGCATCCCTATCAAGATTTGCTCAGAAGTGTGGATTTAAGGGATATAGAGAATTTATTTATAGATATGAACAAACATTTAATGAGGAAATACAAAACGTAGGGAAGCTAAAAAAGAAAGTTTTAAGTACTTATCAAAAACTTTTAGATAAAAGTTATACTCTTACAGATGAAGCTCAGCTTAAGAGAATTTCTGAAATGTTTCTAAAATATAAAAAAGTGTATGTATATGGAATTGGAAGTTCTGGAATCGTAGCTATGGAGTTTAAAATAAGGTTCATGAGATTGGGATTAAATGTAGAATCTGTAGTAGATGCACACATAATGCAGATGAATTCAGTTTTAATAGATGAAGATACTCTGGTAATTGGATTTACTGTAAGTGGTAAAACTAAGATAGTATTAAACTCATTAAAGGAGGCTAAATTAAGAAAAGCAAAAACAATTATAATAACATCTAATAATGACTTTTCTCTTCATGATTTCTGTAATGAAATAGTTTTAATTGCTGTAACTAAGAATCTAGCTATAGGAAATGTAATATCTCCACAATTTCCTATGTTAGTGGTGGTGGATATATTGTATTCACATTTCCTAAACAGTAATTATAATGAAAAAGCTTCTTTTCTTAATGATACATTATCCAACATTGAATTTGAGTTAGAATCAGAATTTGAATAATTTTAATTTATTCATTATTCATTATTATTGTTCTTTAGTCTATAATATAAATAAAGAAATTAACATAAGGAAGGGTAATTCATGGGATATACAGCTTTATATAGAGAATGGAGACCACAAAACTTTTATGATATTGTAGGTCAAGAACATATAACTACAACAGTTAAAAATCAAATATTAAACAATAGAATTGCTCATGCATATCTCTTTTGTGGAACAAGAGGAACAGGGAAAACAACAACAGCTAAGGTATTTGCCAAGGCTTTAAATTGTTTAGATTTAAAAGATGGAGAGCCTTGTAATAAATGTGACATGTGTAGAAAAATAAATGAAGGGTTAGCAATTGATGTTACCGAATTAGATGCAGCTTCAAATAATGGTATTGATAAAATTAGGGATATTATAGATGATGTAAAGTATCCACCGCAAGAAGCAAGACATAAAGTTTATATAATGGATGAAGTTCATATGTTATCTATTGGTGCAGTAAATGCTTTTTTAAAGACCTTAGAAGAACCACCTAATAATGTAATATTTATTTTAGCTACCACAGACCCGCAGAAACTTCCTATAACTATATTATCTAGATGCCAACGATTTGATTTTAAAAGAATAAATAATAATGAAATTACAGAACGACTTAGAAAAATTGTTAATGAACAAAATGCGCTTGCAGATGACAAAAGTTTAAATTTAATTGCAAGAGTATCAGATGGAGCAATGAGAGATGCACTTAGTATTTTAGATCAAGCAATATCTATGGGAAATGGAGCAGTACAATATGATGTTCTTGTAAGTATGCTTGGACTTGTAACTAATGATAATTTATTTAATTTAACCAATTCTGTAACTCAAAGAAATATAGAAAAATCAATAAGTATAATAGATGAAGTTGTTTATGCTGGAAAGGATATTTACCTATTTATAAAGGATTTGATAGCACATTACAGAAATATTTTAATGGCTAAGGTAACTAATAATCCAGAAGAAGTACTAGATATGTCAGAAGAAAATATATCACTAATAAAAGAGCAAGCTAGTAAAATTAGAGCAGAAGAAGTAATGAGATATATAAGAATTCTTCAAGAAACAGAATCTAATGCTAAAATAAGTAAACAAGCAAGATTATATTTAGAATTAGCGATAATTAAAATGTGTAAAATTGAGTATGACACATCAAATGAAGTCATACTAACTAGAATAAATAAACTAGAGGAAGGTTTGAAGAATGGAAGCCTTAAGGTAGTAAGTAATACTAATAATGATCAAGCAAATAGTAAAGAGGAAGTGGCAAAAAGGCCGGCAGTTAGAGAAAATAAAAGAATAACAATCAATAATGTTATGGCGAATGAAAACTCAAAGGTAACATTAAATGATATACAAAGGTCTTGGAAAGATATTCTAGAAAGGTTTAAGGCGAGAAGAGCTATGATAGTATATGCATCTATTCTTACTGGAAAACCTGTAGAATGTAAAAATGGAATTCTAACTATAGAGTATGAGGATCAATATAAATTTAATAAAGATAGATTAGAAAAGCCCGAATATAAATCTGTAATACAAGAAGTATTGGCAGAAATATTTAGAGAAGATATAAAAGTTATGTTTGAAGTAGAAGAAAGTTCAAGTGATGAGAAGTCAACAGCAGATATGCTTTTAGAAACTTTAGGGTCTGATATAGTAGATATTTTAGATGAATAATA